>CAYVPI010000065.1:0-27441 GCA_964453495.1 uncultured Pseudomonas sp.
GCCATCTGGCAGGGCGTGCTGGGCCTTTCACAGGTCGGCCTCAACGATCACTTCTTTGAACTGGGTGGCCACTCGCTGTTGGTGATGCAAGTAGTCTCCCGTGTGCAACTCGAACTTGGACTGCCCATGACTGCGCAACAGCTCTTCCAATTCCCCACCTTGGTCACCCTGGTCGACGCGCTGGCGCAACACACCATTCCTATCGACGCCTTGAAGCTGAGCAAGCTGGAATCGCTGTTCGACGAACTGGAGCAAGCGTAAATGGACCACACTACAGCCAACCGCATCGCCCGACGCTTCATTACCCTGCCGCTGGACAAGCGCCGCCTGTTTCTGGAGAAAATGCTCGCTGAAGGCGTGTCGCCAGCCAACCTGCCGATCCCTGAAGTGCAGTCCGCCTTCGACAGCCTACCGCTGTCTTTCGCTCAGGAGCGGCAATGGTTTCTCTGGCAGCTCGACCCTACCAGCACGGCTTATCACATCCCGGTTGCCCTGCGCCTGCGCGGGGCGCTGGACGTTGCCGCGCTGGGGCACAGTTTCAACGCGCTGATTGCCCGCCACGAAAGCCTGCGCACCACCTTCATCGAAACCAGCGACGGTGTTCGCCAGCAGATCGCGACCCAGGCCAGCTTAACTATCGCCCAGGATGAGTGGCCCGCTGGTGATGATGCAAGCGAGCCGCGTATCCAGGCTTTTGTTGAGCACGAGGTCGGCCAATTGTTCGACCTGCAACAAGGCCCCCTGCTGCGTGTGCGCCTGTTGCGTCTGGCCGCTGAAGACCATGTATTGGTGATGACCCAACACCACATCGTCTCCGACGGCGCCTCGATGCAAGTGATGGTGGCCGAACTGGTCGAGCTCTATGCCGCGCGCACCCAGCAGCAGGACAGCACCCTGCCCGCCTTGCCGATCCAGTACGCCGACTACGCCATCTGGCAGCGGCACTGGATGGAGGCTGGTGAACGTGAACGCCAGTTGGCCTACTGGACCGCACGCCTGGCCGGCGAGCAGCAGGTACTGGAACTGCCCCTGGACCGCCCTCGGCCCGCCGTGCAAAGCCACCGCGGCGCCTGCCTGCACATCGAACTGAGCGCTGAACTGAACTGCCAGCTCAAGCAACTGGCCCAACGCGAGAACGCCACCCCGTTCATGCTGCTGTTGGCCGCATTCCAGACGTTGCTGCACCGCTACACGCGCCAGGACGATATCCGCGTCGGCGTGCCCAATGCCAACCGCAACCGGGTCGAGACCGAGCGTTTGCTGGGCTTTTTCGTCAACACCCAAGTGCTGCGCAGCGAGTTCGATGGCCAGGCTACGTTCCTCGACATCCTGCAACAGGTCAAGCAACACGCCCTCGACGCCCAGGCCCATCAGGACCTGCCCTTCGAGCAACTGGTCGAAGCCCTGCACCCGGAACGCAGCCTGAGTTACAACCCGCTGTTCCAGGTGATGTACAACCACCAGAGCAGCACCAAGGACACACCCACCGATCCACGCATGCCGCTGCAGGTGCAGGACCTGAACTGGGACAACCCCACCGCCCAGTTCGACCTGACCCTCAATACCTTCGACTCCGAAGAAGGCCTGATCGCCTCATGGACCTATGCTACCGACCTGTTCGAGGTCGCCACCATCGAGCGTCTTGCACGCCATTGGCAGCAACTGTTGCAGGGCATCGTCGCCGATCCACGGCAGCGCATTGCCGAGTTGCCCTTGCTCGGGCGCGACGAGCAGGCACAGAACATACGCGACTGGAACCCAACCCGGGTCGCACATGCCGATGCCCAGGTTTTGCACCGCGTCATCGCAGCCCAGGCTGCACGGAACCCGGAGGCCATCGCCCTGACCCTGGGTGAACACAACCTCAGTTACGAGCAGCTCAACCGCCGCGCCAACCGCCTGGCCCATCGTCTGATCGGCCAAGGTGTCGGCCCTGACGTGCGCGTGGGCCTGGCGGCCGAGCGCAGCCTGGAAATGGTCATCGGTCTGTTGGCCATCCTCAAGGCTGGCGGCGCCTATGTGCCGCTGGACCCAAGCTACCCGCAAGAGCGCCTGGCCTTTATGATGCAAGACAGCGGCCACACGCTGCTGTTGGCGCAAGCCCGCGTGCTTGATCGGTTGCCGGTGCCCGAGGGTGTGCAATGCCTGCTGCTGGACGACAGCGAGCTCGGCGCCGAGCCCGAACACAACCCGGACGTGGCAGTGGCCCTGGATAACCTGGCCTACGTCATCTACACCTCCGGCTCCACTGGCCAGCCCAAGGGCGCCTTGCTCACCCATCGCAACGTGCAGCGCCTGTTCCAGAGCACCGACGCCTGGTTCGGTTTCGGCGCGGCAGATGTCTGGAGCCTGTTCCATTCCTATGCGTTCGACTTCTCCGTGTGGGAGATTTTCGGCGCGCTGCTGTACGGAGGGCGCCTGGTTATCGTGCCCTTTGAGGTCAGCCGCTCCACCGAAGACTTCCACGCCCTGCTCTGCGACGAGGGTGTCACTGTCCTCAACCAGACGCCGTCGGCATTCAAGGCCCTGCAACAGGTGGCCTGCCAGTCTCCACGCACTGACCTGGCGCTGCGCTATGTGGTGTTCGGCGGCGAAGCCCTGGAAGTGCAGAGCCTGCGCCCGTGGTTCGAGCGTTTCGGCGACCGCGCTGCGCAGCTGATCAACATGTACGGCATCACCGAAACCACGGTCCACGTGACCTGGCGACCGATCAGCCTGGATGACCTGCAACAGCAAGCGGCCAGCCCCATTGGCGCGCCGATCCCGGACCTGTCCTGGTACGTGCTCGACAGCCACCTGAACCCGGTGCCCAAGGGCTGCATCGGCGAGTTGCATGTGGGCCAGGCGGGCCTTGCGCGCGGCTACCTCAACCGTGCCGACCTGACTGCCACCCGTTTCATCGCCGACCCCTTCAGCAGCAACGGTGGGCGCCTGTACCGCACCGGCGACCTGGCCCGCTATTGTGCCGACGGCAGCGTCGAGTACATCGGGCGTATCGACCACCAAGTGAAGATTCGCGGTTTCCGCATCGAATTGGGGGAAATCGAAGCGCACTTGCGCAAGCATCCGGTCATTCGCGAAGCGGTGGTCCTGGCACGGGATAGCCACGGTGGCCAGCAATTGGTCGGTTATCTGGTGGCCAACGACGATATCGACGCCGCCCTGGGTGAATCGATCAAGGCCCATCTGAAGGCACAACTGCCCGACTACATGGTGCCGGCTCACCTTCTGTTCCTGGAGCATCTGCCGCTTACCGCCAATGGCAAGCTGGACCGCAAGGCACTGCCCGCGCCCGATGCCAGCCAGCAGCAAGCTTACGTTGCCCCGCGCAGCGAGCTCGAACAGCAAGTCGCAGCCATCTGGTGCGACGTGCTGAAACTGGAACAGGTCGGCCTCACCGACAATTTCTTCGAGCTGGGCGGCCATTCGTTGCTTGCCACCCAGATCGTCTCGCGCCTACGCCAGGTGCTTGAGATACAGGTTCCACTGCAAACCCTGTTCAGCCACAGCACGCTGCAAGATTTCGTCGACGCGCTGGATGTGCACCCTGCCCCCCAGGCTTCAGCCATCCCGCGTGTGGCACGTGACACCGCGTTGCCGCTGTCCTACGCCCAGGAGCGCCAGTGGGTGCTCTGGCAACTGGATCCGCTCAGCACCGCCTACAACATCCCAACGGCCCTGCATTTACAAGGCGCACTGGACGTGTCGGCACTGGAGCGCAGCTTCAACGCCTTGATCGCCCGACACGAAACCCTGCGCACTACCTTCACCCAGGTCGATGACCACCCGGTACAGATCATCCACCCTGCGCAACCGCTGGCGCTCAAGCACACGACGCTGGAACAGGTGGCCGATGCATCGGCGCGCCAGCAACAGATCGAGGCCTTCATCGAAGCCGAGAACCAGCAGGTGTTCGATCTGGAGCAAGGGCCACTGATCCGGGTCAGCCTGCTTAGCCTCGGCAACAGCGAGCATGTGCTGGCCTTGACCCAGCACCACATCGTCTCCGACTTCTGGTCCATGCAGGTCATGGTCGATGAACTGATCCAGCTGTATGCCGCCGAATGTGATGGCCACAGCGCGGAGCTGGCCCCGCTGGCATTGCAGTACGTCGACTATGCCGTGTGGCAGCGGCAGTGGATGGAAGCCGGCGAGCGTGACCGCCAGCTGACCTATTGGGCCGCGCAATTGGGCGGCGAACAGCCGGTGCTGGAATTACCCACCGACCGCCCTCGCCCGGCGCAACGCAGCTACCGCGGCGCGCACCTGGACATTGCCCTTGCCGATAACCTGTCTGCGGCACTGAAATTCCTGGCGCAATCGAGCAATGTCACCCCGTTCATGTTGCTGCTCGCGTCGTTTCAGACCCTGCTGCACCGCTACAGCGGCCAGGCCGACATCCGCGTCGGCGTGCCGAACGCCAACCGCAACCGGGTGGAAAGCGAAGGCCTGATCGGTTTCTTCGTCAATACCCAGGTGCTCAAGGCCGAGTTCCACGACCGCCAGCGCTTCAGCGAACTGCTGCGCCAGGTGCGCCAGGCGGCGCTCGACGCCCAGGCCCATCAGGACCTGCCCTTCGAGCAACTGGTCGATGCGCTGCAACCCGAACGCAGCCTAAGCCACAGCCCGCTGTTCCAGGTGATGTACAACCACCAGAACGCCCGCAAGGACGCCCGCGAGCGCCGGGCCACCCGCCTGCCGGGGCTGACCATCGAAAGCCTGGGCAGCGATGACCGCAGCGCCCAGTTCGACCTCACCCTCAATATCTTCGAATCGGCCGAAGGCCTGGCCGCCAGCCTGACCTACGCCACCGACCTGTTCGACGCCGCTAGCATCGAACGCATGGCCCGGCATTGGCTGCAACTGCTGCAAGGCATCGTCGACGACCCACAGCAAACTGTCGCCGAGCTGCCGCTGCTCGATCACCAGGAGCAGCACACGCTGGTGGATGGCTGGAATGCCACGGCCGTCGCCTACGATCTGGCCCAACCCGTGCAACGCTTGATCGAAGCGCAGGTTCAAGCAACGCCCAATGCCACGGCGTTGATCTACGGCGAACACACGCTGAGCTACCTGGAACTCGACCACCAGGCCAATCGCCTTGCGCATGAGTTAATCGAACTGGGCGTTGGCCCGGATGTGCTGGTGGGCATCGCCGTCGAGCGCTCCATTGAAATGGTCGTCGGCCTGTTGGCGATCCTCAAGGCCGGTGGCGCCTACGTGCCACTGGACCCGCAATACCCGCGCGAACGCCTGGCGTACATGATCGAAGACAGCGCGGTGTCCCTGCTGCTGACCCAGACACGGCTGCGCGATCACTTGCCGGTGCCGGCATCACTACCGGTGCTGGCGCTGGATCAGCTAGCGCTGGACGCTTACCCGCCGTCGAGTCCGACTGTGGAAGTGGCCCCGGAAAACCTCGCCTATGTAATCTACACCTCCGGCTCCACCGGCAAGCCCAAGGGCGCCGGTAACCGCCACAGTGCCCTGACCAACCGTTTGTGCTGGATGCAACAGGCCTATGGCCTGGACGCCAGCGACACGGTGCTGCACAAGACCCCGTTCAGCTTCGACGTGTCGGTGTGGGAGTTCTTCTGGCCCCTGATGACCGGTGCGCGCCTGGCCATTGCCGCCCCGGGCGATCATCGCGACCCGGAAAAACTCGTCGAGCTGATCCAGCAGCATCGTGTCACCACCCTGCACTTCGTGCCGTCGATGCTGCAAGCGTTCCTGCAGAGCGATAACGTCGGGACGTGCAATGGGCTCAAGCGCATCGTCTGCAGCGGTGAAGCCCTGCCCGTCGATGCCCAGCAGCAGGTGTTCGCCAAATTGCCGAACGCCGGCCTGTTCAACCTGTATGGCCCGACGGAAGCGGCCATCGACGTAACCCACTGGACCTGCCGCGAAGAAGGCCGCGACAGCGTGCCGATCGGCCAACCCATCGCCAACCTGGGCTGCTGGATCCTCGACAGCGAATTGCAACCGGTGCCAGTCGGCGTGATCGGCGAGCTGTACCTGGGTGGCGAAGGCCTGGCCCGTGGTTATCACCGCCGGCCGGCGTTGACCGCCGAACGCTTCATGACCAGCCCGTTCGGTGACGGCGCCCGCCTGTACCGCACCGGCGACCTGGCCTGTTACCGTGCCGATGGTGTGATCGAATACCGCGGCCGTATCGACCACCAAGTGAAGATTCGCGGCCTGCGCATCGAGCTGGGTGAGATCGAGACCCGCCTGATGGAACAGGGCAGCGTACGCGAAGCCGTGGTCGTGGCCGCCGACGGCCCGCACGGGCAACAACTGGTGGGTTACGTGGTGCCCAGCGACGCAGCAGCGAATGTTTCGGCTGAGCAGCTGCGCGAAACGCTCAAGGCGCAGCTGATGAGCAGCCTCGCCGACTACATGGTGCCGACCCAGTGGCTGTTCCTTGAGCAGCTGCCCCTGAGCCCCAACGGCAAGCTCGACCGCAAGGCCCTGCCCAAACCTGCACAAGACTTCGCCAGCAAAGCCTATGTCGCGCCGGTCACCGAGCTGGAACAAACCCTGGCCAGCATCTGGCAGGACGTATTGAAGGTTGCCCGCGTGGGCCTGACCGACAACTTCTTCGAACTGGGCGGCGACTCCATCGTCTCGATCCAGGTGGTCAGCCGCGCGCGCCTGGCCGGCATCGGCATTACTCCGAAGGAATTATTCCAGCACCAGTCCGTGCAGGCCCTGGCAGCAATCGCGCGCCGCTATGAAGTGCAGGACAGCTTCGATCAAGGTCCGGTGCACGGCTCGGTGCCTTTGCTGCCGATCCACCAGGTGTTCTTCGACAGCGACATTCCCGAACGCCAGCACTGGAACCAGTCGGTGCTGCTCGAACCCCGGGAAGTCCTGGACGCCGACCTGCTGGAGCAGGCGCTGCAGGCCATGGTCACTCACCATGACGCCTTGCGCCTGTCGTTCAGCGAACAAGCCAGCGGATGGGAAGCCGCCTACCGCTCCATCGAAGCGGTGCGTCAGGGCTGGCAACAGTCGCCCTTGCTGCGACGCCAGTGGGCCAGCCTCGCCGACATGGACACCCTGGCCAATCAGGTGCAAGCCAGCCTGGACCTTCAGCAAGGCCCGTTGCTGCGTGCCCTGCTGGTCGACCTGGAACAAGGCGGCCAACGCCTGCTGCTGGTCATCCATCACCTGGCCGTGGACGGCGTGTCGTGGCGGATTCTGTTCGAGGACCTGCAGGCGGCCTACCAGCAGTTGTTGACCGGTCGCCCAGTGGAACTGCCGGCTCGCACCAGCTCCATCCAAGCTTTTGCAGGGCAATTGCAGGCCCACGCACGCAGCCATGCCCTGCAAGAAGAACTCAATGACTGGCAACGCCTGATGGCCGGTGCTCCTGGTGACCTGCCACGGGACAACCCGACTGGCCAGTGGCGCAACCACCATGGCCGCAGCCTGCAAACCCGCCTGGACAAAACCCGCACGCGCCAGTTGCTGCAAGTGGCACCCGCGACCTACCGCACCCAGATCAACGACCTGCTGTTGACTGCACTGGCCCGGGTCATGACCCGCTGGAGCGGCCACGCCAGCAGCTTGATCGAACTCGAAGGCCATGGTCGCGAAGAACTGTTTGACGGCATCGACCTGACCCGCACCCTGGGCTGGTTCAGCACCCTGTACCCGGTGCAGCTCACACCAGCGGCTGAACTCGGTGAGTCGATCAAGGCGATCAAGGAGCAACTGCGCGCCGTGCCGAACAAGGGTATCGGCTACGGTGCCCTGCGTTACCTGGGCGATGACCACGCCCGGGAAACTTTGGCGGCGATGCCGGTGCCACGCCTGACCTTCAACTATCTGGGCCAGTTCGACACCAGTTTCGATGACAGCGATAAGGCATTGTTTATCCCGGCCCATGAAAGCATAGGCCTTGAGCAAAGCCCGGACGCTCCCTTGAGCAACTGGCTGACCCTCACCGGCCAGGTGTTTGGCGGTGAGTTGAGTTTGAGCTGGGGCTACAGCTGTGACCTGTACGACGAAGCGACCATCCAGACATTGGCCGATACCCTGCAACAGGAACTGTGCAGCCTGGTCGAGCATTGCTGCCAGGCCGGCATCGCCGGGGTGACGCCTTCGGACTTCCCATTGGCCAACCTCAACCAGGCCCAGCTCGATTGCCTACCAGTCAGCCCGGCGCTGATCGAGGATATCTACCCGCTGTCGCCGATGCAGCAAGGCATGCTGTTCCACACCCTGCAGGCTGCTGAATCGGCGCTTTACATCAATCAGATGGCGGTGTCAGTCGAAGGACTGGACACTGAACGCTTCATCGCCGCCTGGAACAGCGTCATCGCGCGTCACGAAATCCTGCGCGCCGGGTTCTGGGCCGACAATGCCCTGGCCGAGCCACTGCAGGTGGTGTACCGCCAGGCGCCACTGAGCGCGCGCATCCTCGACTGGCAAGGCCGCGACGTTGCTCAAGCCGAGCTCGACGCATTGGCAGCCGCCGACTGCGCCGAGGGCTTTGACCTCCTGAACGCACCCTTGACCCGCCTGACCCTGGTCAAGCTCGACGGGCAGCGCCTGCAACTGATCTGGACCAGCCACCATATCCTCATGGACGGCTGGTCCAATTCGCGGCTGCTGGGCGAGGTATTCTCGGTCTACAACGGCCAGGTGCCGCCGGCCAAACGCGGAAATTACCGCGACTACATCCAGTGGCTCAAGCAGCAACCACAGGGCAGTCTCGAACAGTTCTGGACCGAAAAACTCCGCGATCTCGAGGGCGCGACCACCCTGGCCAGCAGCTTCGCGCCGCGTCCACCGGCAACGTTGGAGGGCCATGGCGCGCTGTACCTGAATTGGGACGCGGCGCAGACCCGCCGCCTGCGTGAACAGGCACAACAACTGCGGGTCACGCCCAACACGCTGATCCAGGCCACCTGGCTGTTGCTGCTGCAACGCTACACCGGCCAGCAAACCCTGTGCTTCGGCGCCACCGTAGCCGGGCGTCCGGCCAGCCTGCCCGGCGCCGAAGACATGCTCGGCTTGTTCATCAATACCCTGCCGATCATCCAGAGCCCGCAACCGCAACAACGCCTGGGCGACTGGCTGCAACAACTGCAGCACTACAACCTGGAAGTACGCGACCACGAGCACGCCTCGCTGGCCGATGTGCAACGCTGGGCCGGCCAGGGCGGCCAGGCCTTGTTCGACAGCATCATCGTGTTCGAGAACTACCCGGTCGATGAACGCTTGCAGGAAGCCGGGCAAGACCGCCTGAGCTTTGGCGAAGTCAGTAACCGCGATGTCACCCACTTCGCCATGGACCTGGCGATCCAGCTGGGCGACAGCCTGAGCATCGAGTTCCTGTACCTGTGCAACCGCTTCACGCAAGCAGCCACCGCACAGATTCGGCGCAGCTTCGAAAACCTGCTGCTGGCGATGCTCGATAGTCCAAACGCCACCCTCGGCAGCCTGGACATGCTTTGCCCTGCCGAACGCCAGGCGCTGGATGAACGCAATGCATTGCCGGCACAGTCTGAGGCGCAGCCATTGCTGGCCGCGGCCATTGCCCACAATGCCCAGCGATGCCCCGACGCCGTGGCCGTGGTCTGTGCCGATTCACAGCTGACGTACCGGGAGCTGGACAACCGGGCCAATCGCCTGGCCCATTACCTGATCGCTCAGGGTGTCGGCCCGGAAGTCTGCGTCGGTATCGCCCTGGAGCGCTCGGTGGAGGTCATCGTCGCCTTCCTCGCGGTGATGAAAACCGGCGGCGCCTACGTACCGCTGGACATCGACTACCCCGAAGACCGCCTGAAGTGGATTGTCGAAGACTCGGCCATGCCGGTGTTGATCACCCAGAACAGCCTGAGGAATCGCTTCGCTGCATCCTGGGCGCCGAGCGTGATCGAACTGGATCAGGTATCGCTGGCGACAAGGCCCGAAACGTGTCCTGCCGCCCGTTTGAATCCGGATAACCTGGCCTACCTGATCTACACCTCGGGCTCCACCGGCAAGCCCAAGGGCGTGGCCGTGTCCCACCGGCAGATCCGCATGCACTGCCAAGCCATCGCCCAACGCTACGACATGGACAGCGACACACGCGAGCTGCTGTTCATGTCCTTCGCCTTCGACGGTGCCCAGGAACGCTGGCTGTCCACCTTGCTCAGCGGCGGCCGGCTGGTGGTGCGCGACAACCGCCTGTGGACCCCCGAAGAAACCTGGCAGGCCCTGCATGCCCATGGCATCAGCATCGCCTGCTTCCCGCCCGCCTACCTGCAACAGCTGGCCGAGTACGCCGACAGCCAGACCCAAGCGCCACCGCCGGTGCGCATCTACTGCTTCGGTGGCGATGCCGTGGCCGAGGCCAATTTCGAGTTGGTCAAGCGTGCGCTCAAGCCGCAGTACCTCACCAACGGTTATGGCCCGACCGAGACCGTGGTCACGCCGTTACTGTGGAAAGTCGCGGCAAACGAGGTATGCGGCGCAGTCTACGCTCCAATCGGCACTCGCATCGGCGCACGGACCCTGTATGTGCTTGATGAACAGCTCAACCCGGTACCGGATGGCGTCGCCGGTGAGCTGTACATCGGCGGTGAAGGCGTTGCCCGTGGCTACCATCAACGCCGGGGCCTGAGCGCCGAGCGTTTCATCGCCGACCCGTTCGCCAGCAACGGCGGTCGCCTTTACCGTACCGGCGACCTGGTGCGCCAACGTACCGATGGGGTCATCGATTACCTCGGGCGCCTGGACAACCAGGTGAAGATCCGTGGTTTCCGCATCGAACTGGGTGAAATCGAAGCGCGCCTGCGCGACTTGCCGGCGGTACAGGATGCCGTGGTCGTCGCCCGTGAAAGCGGCGGTGGCAAGCAACTGATCGGTTATGTGGTCGCCGCTGACGAAAGTGGCCTGGGCGAACGCCTGCGTGCAGAACTGCAAGCCGAGCTGCCGGACTACATGGTGCCGGCACAGATCCTCGTGCTGGCAGCCTTCGCGCTTAACCCCAACGGCAAACTGGACCGCAAGGCCCTGCCGGATCCGGACTTCAAGGGGCAACAATTCGTCGCCCCACGCAACGAACTGGAGCGCCGCCTGGCGGCCATCTGGCAGGAGGTGTTGGAGATCGACAGTGTTGGCGTGACCGACAACTTCTTCGAGCTCGGTGGCGATTCCCTGCGCATCCTCAAGGTGCTGTCCAAAGTGCGCGCCCAGGCGGACCTGGGTATCGAACTGAAACTGCGCGACATGATGGCCAAGCCAACCATCGGTGAGCTGTCCGGTTACAGCCAGGAGGCCCTGGGCCTGGACCCGCTGCTGTTGCTCAACAGCCCGGTCGCCCAGGCCCAGCCGCTGTTCTGCCTGCATGCCGGGTTCGGTACGGTGTTCGACTACGAGCCGCTGGCCCGGCGCCTGGACGGCCAACGCAGCGTCTATGGCCTGCAATGCCGCATGCTGCTGGACCAGGGTTGGGAGGACGAATCCCTGGAGGCCATGGCCATCGATTACGCCCAGTACATTCGCCAAAAACAACCTCAAGGGCCTTATCAGCTGCTGGGTTGGTCGCTGGGCGGGACCCTGGCGGTGCTGGTGGCGGCGGAGCTGGAAAAGCAAGGCCAGGAAGTCGAATTCCTCGGCCTGGTGGACAGTTTCATGCCTTCACCGCAACAGGCTGGCCAGGCGCTGGACTGGGACGCTGACTTGCGTGGTTTCCTGGCGGTGATCCTTGGCCTGCCCGGCGAACAGATGCCGGCACTGGACATCGCCCCCAACGCGCCGAGCAAGGACTTGCAACAGCTGATCGCAAGGGTACAGGCCGAGGTTGGCCAGGCTTCGGTCTTCAGCCAGATCAGCACCGAAGAGCTGGCCCACACCTTTGTCGTGGCCATGCGCCTGAAGGTACTTTCGCAACAGCTTGAAGGCTTGCCGCAAACCCGCGTAGCCCCACACTGCTGGTGGGCTGCAGGTCAAGGGAACAACCTGGCCTGGGCCCAGCTCAACGAGCAGGTCGGCGCCGGCCACTACGACATGCTCAAGCAACCGGGCTTGCTGCAAGAGCTGCTGCAACGCTTGCCACGAGCGGAAGCGGTGATGGGTTGAACCCGACGTTGCCCCGGGGTGCCGGGGCGACGCATTTGATTGTTCGAATTCTGACAAGGAACATGCAATGCCCCTAGACCCCGATCTCGAAGGTTTTCTGGAGTTGGCCCAAATGGGTCGCCTGAGCGGTAAAAGCCAAGCCATGCACGCCGTGAGTGTCGAACAGGCCCGCGCGCAGTTCGAAGCGACGTCCCAGGTCCTCGACGTGGCCCCCCCGAACAGCGTGCACGCCACCGAGCTGGAATTCACTGCCCGTGACGGTCATCGCCTGGCTGCTCGTCTCTACCGCACACCCGGCAGCGCCACCGGTGAGCAACCGGTCATCCTGTATTTCCATGGCGGCGGCTATGTGGTGGGCAGCCTGGATTCCCATGATGCAATCTGCCGTCGCCTGGCCGCCAGCGGCACCCACGCGGTGCTGGCACCGGCCTACCGACTGGCCCCTGAAGCCCCCTTCCCGGCTGCCGTACACGATGCCGTGGACGCCGCCAACTGGTTGAGCGAACAGGCGGTGCACTGGGGCCTGGACAACCGCCGCATCAGCGTGGCCGGCGACAGCGTCGGCGCAACCCTGGCCACGGTGGTGGCAATCACGGCGGTGCGCGAACCCCATGAACTGCAGTTCAAGCCGGTCGCGCAATTGTTGTTCTACCCGGTCACCGACTGCTCGACGACTCGCCCGTCGCACGCGCGCTACGCCGAGGACTACCTGCTCGAAAGCGAGACCTTGCAGTGGTTCTATCAGCACTACTGCCAAGGCACCGAGCAACGGTTGGACTGGCGAGTTTCGCCGTTGCTGGCCCCTGACCTGACTGCCCTGGCGCCGGCCCTGGTCAGCCTTGCCGAGTACGATCCATTGTTTGACGAAGGCCTGGAATATGCCCGGTACCTGGAAGCGACTGGCACGCGGGTGACCCTGGACATCCAGCAAGGGCTGACCCATGACTTTTTGCGCATGAGCGGGATCAGTTCGGGGATTGGCGCGGTGTACCAGAAGATTGACGACTGGTTGGCCCAGGTCGCCGGTTATTGATCAGCCCGGTAGCCGCTGCCGCAAGGCTGCGCCGCAGACCCGCAGGGCTCCCAGTCGATCTGGCGATCCGGCGATCTGGCGATCTGGCGCGCGCTTCGCACGCGAGCGCAGCCTTTGGCAGCGGCTACAGCATGTGCAATTAGATGCGAAGGGTGCTACATCCCCCGTAGTCGCAGCCAAAACTGCGTTTATTCAGCGTCAGGCGCGAGTAGTTGTTGGGTGAGCGTAATGTAGAGAGTGGACCTGGCCTCCGAGTACAGAATGTTTACCCGATCCAACAATGACTGCCTCGACTCGGCATCCCAGGTTGCACTGGCAAGCGCACTGTCCTCCACGCCCATGGCACTGGCCAAATGTGATGAGGCTTCGGCACTGAGCTGTGGTCGAAGCTCGACGTCGTTCGTCATTACATAATCGGTTATCTGGTTACGCCACTGGGCAATCGCATCGAATTGTGGCCGGTAAGCCCCATTAATATAACGACGCCAGAAAAGCTCCCCCTGCAGCCAGCGTTCCAAATCGTCACGATCACTGTCTCGAATGGCCTGTGCTGCGTCATCGAGCATTTGTTGCGTCACCCAACTACCATACTCAGGGTAATGAAATGCGCCCGGCGTCGTCACAATCCCCAAGGGTTGTTGCAACCGGTCCATAAAGTAATAGAGAAGCTCATCGATATTGATTGGTTGCCCCACCGGCCGCCAGGCACTGCGGTTAGCCTGCAGGAACCCACGCAATGCACCCTGACGCCTGCGACACCTTCCCAACGCAATCAAGGGTGCGAGCGGACTACTCTCATCCGAGGTTATCCTGTAGGCCTCTACCAGGCCTTCAATCTGGTTGAAGGTATTGAGTGGTCCGTAGTTGCGCTGATTCATTTGCACGACTGCTGTGAATACGTCATTGCGCAACTGTTCACTACGGCTCATTGCGTCCAGCACCCGTTGTACCCGATTCGACACAGCCATACGCCCCCCTGCCAGACGTGCGACGCGATGAGCCAGTACCTCGGTAAATTCCGCCCTGCCGACAACAGGACTGTTCAATACTTGCCCCCAGCGGTCGCGCTGTTCTTCATCCGCCCACGCCATCAGATCGAACGGCTGTTGTGCCTCCTCTGCGGTGTGCAGATCGTGATTATCCACTTGCAGCATTTCACGCTCGACGCGCTCGCGGACGGACGCTGTCAACGCGTCGCGGGACATTCTCAAACCCGGCACTGCGCCGGCTTGTGGCGGGACACTGGTTATTGCATTGCGCGCCAACACGGCACTGGCCACGTTGGCCAGCCCCTCCAACCCTTCTGGCCAGCTGGTTATCAGGGTATTTTCAAGATTCAGTGCAACCAGCGCCGACATGCCTGTAACGATCGGTGCATGGACCAAGGGGTTACCCGCAAGGTCAAGCCTTTGCAGCTGAGCCAGGTTGCGCCACGCTCCGGCGGTTTCTTCGGTCAAGGCTATCAGGTTGCCTCGTAGCGACAACGAATGGAGCTGGGTCAAGGCGTCGAACGCACCGGGGGCGAAATCAGCCTCGCTTTGAATAATTCGTAGCACCCTCAAACTGCGTATCGACGCAAATACCGACATTTGCTCCGCGGACCAGGTCTGGGGCGTAGCTGGCAACAAATGAAGATTGAGTTCCGAAAGCCTCGGTAACTGGCGTAACGATGCCAACTGCCCAGGCCCTATCGCGACGCCATGCAGGTTCAAGATTTCCAATCGTCGCAGTTGGGCCATCGCTTGCGGCAGGCCTTCGATGCGTGAGTGGTTCAAAGAGAGCTGGATGAGGTTCGGGAATGCGCGCAGAAACCCTTCCGGCAACTCGGTGATGTGCAAGTTGTTGAGTTCGAGAATCTCCACACCCGGGAGCATGACGGGAAGTGTAGGCAGTTGGGTCAAAGGCAAGTTTGATAGCCGCAAGCGGATGCCACCCGAAACAAGCCTGTCCACGCGTTGGTGCATGCATCGATGCTGCCATGCACTGCGTAGTAACACAGCCACTAGCTGGCGCTGGTTGCCTATGGCCCGCTCTTGAATGCCGCCCGGAACCACTAGCGCACGAGAAGCGTCCCCGCCCCAGGTGGCCAGCGCACTGTTCAATTGCGCAAATTGTCGCTCGAGATCTGATAGCGCCAGTTCAATAGCATTGGCGGGCAGCCGGCTCAAGCGAGTCGCCAGCTCTTCTGGCGAGTCATCAACAAACAATGCCTCCAGACGCTGAACGTTGGAACGTTGGGCGAACAGGTTCCCTATCCGGCTCATTCCCGGATAACCTCGTCGGCCAGCCAACCCGGGCAGCAGCATCGCAAACCAGCCGTTGCGCACAGGTAAGCCAAGAATGCCTCTCGCCCGCTCGGGCTGTTCGATCGCAAGGTCCCGTAACCGGCGGCGAAGTAACTGGTGGTGATCAATCGGGCTTTCGAGCGCCCCGAATATTGCCTCCGGCACCGCGAGCAACAGCGTCTCGAAAAACGCGTAGCGACTTCTGAATTCCTGAACAACAAGGCGAAACTCACCGTCATAGGCACGCCAGTTTTGACCCTCCTGAACCAGTATCCTTATATCGGCTGCATCCGTAGGCCCGACGCTGTCAACCAGCCGCCCGGTGACGGTGAGCTCACGCACTTCCAGGCGCAGGTTACCTGTCCAGCCCGGCAAGTGCTCCAGCAGATGCAGGGCCAGGCGGTGGGTATCAGTGTTTTGCAGATAGCTGAGCTCGAAATCACCGAGGGCATGGCTCAGGCGTACGCGTTGCCCCGCCTCCACCGCGCGTTCGGTCAACTCCAGTGAAGCACTGTTAAGCGTCCGCCACCGTGCACGCTCGCGGCTGCTGGCCAAGCGCAGCACCTCTGCGGCCACAGACCGTGGCAATGCCGGAAACAGACTGCGCAGCCTCTCGACTTCCTCATCCTGTGCGACCTGCCACAGCAAGGGAACTTGTGAGGGGTCGGCGTAGAGCACTTCGAACAATCGGTACCTGGCTGCATTCATGCGATCGGCCAGGGCATTGCACAGCCAGGCCACAAACGCGCCCCCGACAAGATCCTGACCTGACAGGTCGCGTCGTTCTCGGGAATGCAAGCCAGCGACCACCCGCTTCATCAGGCGATCACCCTGCAAATCCGGCTGCGCGACTTTCAGCGGCTCGACGCCTTCCGCTTTTTCACCATGGGTCAGCAAGGGTTGGCCGAAATGCTCGACGCTTTGATACAACTCGATCGCCTTACCTTTTGGCCAGCCCGGCAGCGACGGCAACAATCCCGCGACATGGTCGTAGTCACTCGGCAACAGCTCCCCTCGACCGATGCGCGCAATCAGCTCGCTGACCTGCTGGTCGATGGCCAACCTGCGCCATGTCTCCAGCAACAAGCCGGGTACGGGAAGGTCATCGCGGTAAACCTCGCGCAACTCGGCATCGGTGACCCCGCTGAAGTCGGCTGCGGTGAGCGGCTCCACGTCTGAATAGCGCTGGGCGAGATGCCCCAGGCGCCGCACCAGCGTCGCCCGCCCCCACCGCTCGGGATGCTCCAGCACATGGTGCCAGGCGCCCTGCCCGTTGTGTTCGAGAACCGGGCGGAACATATCCGGCGATTTGGGGTGCACGATGCGCCATTTACCAAGGGTTTTGTCCTTTTCGACTTGATAGATTTCATCGTCGATGCACACCCAGGTCTTGAAATCGACCAGATAGAACCCGCGGCTATCAGGCACCCGCTCATCCTTCCAGGTAACCTGCTGCGCATACGGCAGTAGCGCGGGGTGCCACAAACGCACGTTGCCGTCGTCGAGTTTTACCTGGAGCAATTCATCGGCCAACGCAGACGGCGATAACTGCTCATCCTCTTCCCCGTCCTCGGCGATCGCGGCGTTGAGCATGATCTGACGCATGAACGCCAGGCCTGTCTCAACATCGGTGACCGCCCAGTGGTCGGCGCCATGAAAAAGCTTCATTCCCATGTCCATCACAAAGATGGCCGCAGCGGCGATCCACATTCCCGGAATAAACACCCCCAGACCCAGCGTCGCCACGCCCAAGGTGGAGATAACGGTGCCACTGTTGGTGTTGTTGTTGACCGAATCCACATCTTCGACCGGTATCGCCAGGCTGCGGGCGTCGTCCCTGATTTTTTGCACGGCCTGGCGGAACAATTCGTCGAACGGCTCCCGGCGCATGCGGGTCATCTGCCAGTTTTCAGCCCCGCCCAATAGCGGGGAAGCGCCGAGCTCAGCCTGGAAACTGGCCTGTTCCTTGTGCGCCACCCGGTTGGTGATGAGCGCCTGGACGGCCGGCGTTTTCAGGCGCTGCTTGAACTCGATGTAGAACGCCTGCAGCGATGGGTACTCCTTGAGCGACTGCTCGCCATCGCCTGGCATGTACACCACACAGGGCGTTTCGATAGGGGCGTTGTCAAAGCCGATGATCACAATGTCATGCAAGGCCCGCCCCCGCACAGTCAGCTGAAAACAGCTGCACTGATCGAACGGATTGTTGGCGCTGCCAGCCAGGTCGACCTTCAAGGGTTGATCTGCAGCGGCACTGCGCGATTGCTCGAGCAGGCGCTTGAGCATTTCGTAGCCCTGGCCTGTGATGTGCTTTTTCAGCATGGCGCTGTGCACGTCGACCTCCATGAGGTCGCGCGTTGCAGTTTTCTTGCTGGATGCCAGGGCCTCGCGGGTTGGCGTCGAGTCGAAGAGCGTGCGCAGGTGCGCCTGGTACTGTGTGCCAAGGTCCAGTTCCCGGCACAGCCTGGCGAACGGCTCCGGCATGATGGGCAAGGTATTGCTGTAGGGCGCCTGGGTCTGCTCGGCGATCACCACATTGGCGTTCGCCAACGCATCGATTGTCGCCCGGGAGAAATTCTGTAGCGCCGCCGCCAGCAACGAACGCTCGGAGACCCGCTTGTCACCGTCAAAATGTATGAAGCGCGCCTTGAGTACATCCACCTTGACCTTGAACCGCTGCTCGATGGCCGCCACCAGCAAGGGTTCACAGAAGGCATAGATGCTTTTGAAATCCACGAACGCCTTGGCGGCGGCATGACGGGAACGATGGCTACGCGCCTGGCTGTCGAGTAGCGCCTGACGCACCTGTGGATCTGCTTCTACCCACCAGTGCGGGTTAGCGACCGTCGGATGGGAAGGCAGGATATTGGCAAGTGTTGAGCGCTGGGTGTGTTGCAGCCACTGCGGGACGCTTGCCTGGAGAAAGTCGGCATTGCTGCGCGCCGCTGATGAAAGGGATTGCTTGCTCACATTGACACTCCATGGGATGAATGGAGCGCCAGTGCAACACGTAGCAAGCGGCGAAATGATACATATAATGCTGGCTTGGTGTGTCAGTCGTTGCGCGGTGCTTGCATCGCTGGCAGGCACAGCCCAGCGCATGCAGGGTGCAGATACCACTACTACCAGAACGTACCCCGCAAGCTCAGCATCTGGCTGCGCGGCTCGCCGTAGTAATTGCCGCCGTCTGCCGTACCCAGGGTGTAGTAGTAAGTTTTATCAAAGACGTTGTTGGCGTTGTACGTCAGGGTCCAATGCTCATCGAGGCGGTATTCGAGCATCAGGTCCCATACACCGTATCCCGATTGTTTGTAGTCGAACGCCTGGGTCAGTAAATTACCATCAGCGTCCCGCACCACATGACCATCAGCCCCACGTACCGCTGCCGTGCCGCGCACATAGGTGGCGCTCTGGTAGTTGACGCCACCGCCAACCTTGAAATCATTCCACGCACCGGGCAAGCGATAGGTGGACCACAGTTTCACGCTATGGCGGGGGGTGATGCTGCTGAACGACACATCCTCGGTGCGATCGCGGTTGTCGTTATAGGTGTAGCCTGCGATCAGATTCAGGTCCGGCAGCACCTCGCCACTGATCTCCATATCCATACCTTTGCTGACCACCTTGCCTTGAGGCAGGTAACAACAGTTGCCGCCGAACAGCACCGAGGTTGGCGGGTACAAAGGGTCGGCCTGGGCCAGGCCGTTTTGTTCGGTGTAATACAGCGCCACAGCAGTATTGACACGATCGTCGAACAGCGCACCCTTGAGCCCGATTTCATAGGTCTTGCCCGTCATGGGCTCGATCGATTCGCCCGGCAAGGGGCCGCGCAGCTTGTCCTGCTGGGGCTTGTAGATTTCGGCATAACTGAAGTAAGTCGACCATTGTTCACTGAGGTCATAGATCAGCCCACCAAAGGGCACCATGCGTGTGGGCTCATCGACGTCGATGTCCGATTGCACTTCCCAGTTGCCGGTGTCCTGGTTGACCCGGCGATACAGTTGGGCGAATTCGTAGCGCTGGGCGCGGGCGCCGAGGATCAGGTGCAGCGGGTCGAGCAGCGTCAGGCGCAAGGTCGAATAGAGCCCGTACTGCTTTTGGGTGTTAGGCGAATAGTCGCGGGTGTAATTGCGGTCTGTGGGTGGTTCGGGCCATGGGGTCGAACCCGGGTCGAAGACATCCACTGGCTGGTCGATGCCTTCGAGCGGTTGGGTACCACGCCAGCGGCTGGTGATCTTCTGGTAATCGACCCCGAACAGGAGCTCGTGCTCGTGGCCGAACGCCTTGAATGGCCCGGACAGGTTTGCGTCCCACAACGCCTGATCGCTGCGGTAGCGGCTGTCGGCGCCGTACCATGCCGCGCCCTGCAAGGTGCTGGGGTCGATGGCGCCGAACGCGGCCGAAGCCTTGGAAAAACCACTGTCCTGGGTCTGGGTATAGGACAGGTTGAACTGCCAGTCATCGCGCAATTGCTGGTCGAGCTTGGCGAACAGTTCCTGCGAATGCCCGTCCAGGTACGCCCACTTGGAAGTCAAATTGGTGCTCCGGGGTAGCCCCAGGTCTTCACCAGTGCTGTAGCGCGGCAGTTCCGACCCGTTGCCGGTTTCATGGATGCTCTCCAGGCGCCCACCCAGGGTCAGGCGCGTATCGGGCAATACGTCCGCTTCAAGCACGCCATACACCAGTGGCTGTTCCGTGTGGCTGATGTCCTGGAAATACTGGCGGTTGGTGTAGGCCGTCACCAGGCGGCCACGCAGCTTGCCATCAAAGGCCAGGGGGCCGGTGACATCCAGTTGGCTGCGGTAGTTGTCCCAGGTACCCGCCGACACATCGAAGGTCATCTGGTAACTGTCCAGCGGCCGTTTGCGCACCAGGTTGATGATGCCACCCGGGTCCCCGGTGCCACCGAACAGTCCTGAGGCACCGCGCAGCACTTCGATGTGGTCGTACTCGGCCAGGTCGTAGGTCTTGTTCGAATAGAAGCTACCCGCCGTAGTGCCCAGGGCCATGGGCGCGGCACCATCGATCTGGATGTTCTCGATGGCAAAGCCACGGGCATAAAAGGCCGGCAAGCGGTAGTTGCCGTTTTGCACGATCACACCCGGGGTTTTCTCCATGGCATCGGCGAGGTCCGTCATGTGCCGGTCCTGGATGGCCTGTTGTGTCACCACCGACACCGACTGCGGTACCTGGCTCAGCCGAGTCGGTGTCTTGGAGCCGACACTGGTCAAGCCGGTGGTGTAGGCGCCGGAGTTCTCGGTCATCTCGCCCATACCCTGGCCCTGGATGGCAAGGGCGTCCAGCTCCATGGCCAGCAATGGCGCGACAGGTGCCGTGACATAGACCCGGTCGTGTTCGATGCGGTAGTGCAGGTCAGTCTTGCGCAACAGGATATCCAGCGCTGCTGCGGGCTCCAGATGGCCGTGCACAGCGGGCGCCTGCCTGCCAACCACCAGGTCGGCCTGATACAGAATCTGCAAGCCGGTTTGCCCACCCAATGACGCCAGCGCCTGGTCCAGCGGCTGGGCGGCGATATCGAGGGCGAACGGCTGCGCCGACAGTCCGTGGGCGAAGCTTGCGAGGATCACACCCACGCAGCCGCGCACACTGAGCCGTCGGACCGGTGCAAACCGGAGATCGTCGGTTTTCATTGCTTTGGGAAACACCCCTGCAGAATCGGCATAGAGTAGCGAGCGATGGGGTGCGAAGTAAATAATAAAGATTCGTATTAGCTAATATGAGGACTCGGAACGCCTTGGCCGCGGCATGACGAGAGCGATGGCTACGCGCCTGGCTGTCGAGCATGGCCTGGCGTATTTGCGGATCTGCATTGACCCACCAATCCGGGTCAGCGACCGTCGGATGGGCAGGCAGGACAATGGCAAGCATTGAGCGCTGGGTGTGTTGCAGCCACTGCGGGACGCTGGCCTGGATAAAGTTCGGCATTGCTGCGCGCCGATGTTGAAAGGGTTTGATTGCTCACATTGACACTCCACTGAATAGATGGGGTGTCAGTGCAACATGAAGCAATCACGCAAATGATACATATAATGCTGCCCGGAGAGAGTTGGTGTGAGGCACTTCAAGGGTTTTGTAGCAGCTGCCGCCAGGCAGCTGCTACGGGTAAGTGGTTTGCCACAATTGCGTAGCAGCCGCCGACAATGGCCGATCAATCGACCAGGTTCACCTGGGCCTGGGCCAGCAGCGCCGCTTTCTGCTCTGGAGTCATGCTCTCCAGGCGCAGACGCGTGCTGGCCAATTTCTCCAGCCTACCGGGCTCGCCTTCCTGCGAGCGCAGCACCTGCGCCAGGCCGGCCACCGTCGGATGGTCGAACACCACACCGGGATGGATCTCGCACTGCAGCAATTTGCGAACACCCGCCACCAGCTTGATCACCAGCAACGAATGCCCACCGGCGGCGAAGAAGTCCTGTTGCACGCTCAGGCGATCGAGCCCCAGTAGCTGAGCCATGCGCAACGCCAGCAACTCCTCCAGCGCATCGGCCGGGGCCACATAGGCCTCCTGGCTTGCCACCGGTGCATGTTCACTCAGCGCCTTGCGGTCGACCTTGCCATTGGGCAGGCGTGGCATCCGCTCCAGGACATGGACGGCGCGCGGCAGCATCGCCGCTGGCAGGCGCAGCCCCAGTTCGGCCTTGAGGTCACCGAGCACCTGCCCCGGCACCGATACCACAAACGCCAGCAGTTCTTCACCTTCACTCAGGCTCACCACCGCTTCGCTGACGCCTGGCAACTGCAACAGCTGGGCTTCGATTTCCGCCAGTTCGATGCGAAAGCCCCGGATCTTCACTTGCTGATCACGACGCCCGTGCAAGCGGATCCCGCCTTGAACCTGATAACGCGCAAGGTCGCCCGTGCGGTACAGGCACTGCCCCGGCTGGAACGGGTTGTCGACCATTGCCTGCGCGGGGGTATTAAGGTAGCCACGGCACAACTGCCGGCCACCGATGTACAACTCGCCCAGCTCGCCGGGCGCGACCACGTGCAACTGCTCATCGAGCACGTAGACCTGATTGCCCGGCAGTACCTGGGTCAGGGGTACGCCCGCATCTTCGTCCGTCGCCGCTTCCAGGGCATGCACCATCACCCCGACCGTGGTTTCCGTCGGCCCGTAATGGTTGAACACTCGGCACTGGCTGTTGACCTGGCGGATGCGATGCACCAACACCGGTGAAGGCGCCTCGCCCCCAAGCACCAGGGTTGCAGGCAATGCCGGCTGGGCCGCGTCGAGCAAGGCGGCCAGATGCGACGGCACGATTTTCAGGCAGTCGATTCCAGAACCACGTACGAAGTCGGCGAACGCCTGGGGATCCTGCATCGTCTGATCATCAGCCACGTGCAGCGCCGCGCCGTTGGACAATGCCCCGAACAGTGCGGTGTTGCCAAGGTCGGCGGCCACGGTCGAACTGAACGCGAAGTGACGGCACTGCTCCAGGCCCAGGGTCTGGCTTACGCCGGTGGTGTAGTTGAGCAGATGCCGGTGTTCGATCACCACGCCTTTGGGCACGCCGGTGGAGCCCGAGGTAAACAGCACATAGGCTGCTGCATCGCCCTGGGTTGCACAAGCTGCCGTGGTGTCCTGACCTGCGCCCTGCTCCAGGGCCTGCTGGTAATCCAGCGCACGAGTGCGCTGCCCCAACTTGCCGAGCAGGGTTGCATCAGAGGTAATGACCAGCGCGGCATTGGCCTGTTCGAGAATCAACGCCTGGCGTACGGCAGGCCATTGCGGGTCCAGCGGCAAATACGCCGCACCCACGCGCCAGCTCGCCAACATCGCCACCACCAGCGCGGGCGAGCGTGGCAGTGCCAAGCCGACGATAGCGCCCGCGCCGACGCCTTGGTGGGCCAGCTCGGCCGCCAACGATGCCGCGCGGATGTCCAACTCGGCGTAGGTTATTATTTGATCACCGGCAACCACTGCCAAGGCATCCGGGGTTTTCTCCGCCCATTGGCTGATGCGTTGCGGTAGCCCTTGTTGATCGGCCGGTACGTCGGCGGCTGGGTTCAACGCCAGCAAGCGAGTCCGCTGGGCTTCACTCATCAGGCTGAGCTGGCCGATGGGCCGGTCGATGTCGGCCAGCAGGCTGCCCAGCAGCACCTGATATTGCTCAAGCAAGCCTTGCACCGCCTGTTCGCCATAATGCCGCGGCGAATAGTCGAGGTTCAGTGCTGTCGGTTGCCCCGCTTCACCAAGCTCGATGCTGAGCATGAGCTCGAACGACGAATGCCCTGCCGGGGTCGTTTCACCGCGCAAGGTCAGCCCCCCGCTCTGGCGAGCCGAGGGTACTGTTGTGAATGCCACCCCATAGGCCGGGTTCGCCAGTTCCGGGAAGGCCTGGGTCGACCAGTATTCCTGCCAGGTGACGTGTTGGCCGACGACCTGCTCCAGCTCGCCGAGCCAGGCACTGAACGACTGCGCCGTGTCCACCTTGAGCGACAGCGGCAAGGTTTTCTCGAACAGCCCCACGCTGTTAGCAAAGAACTCATAATCCTGCCGGGCATCATGACGCCAGCCAGCGCTGAAGGTTTCGCGGCCACTGATGCGCCCCAGTAATGCCCACCAGCCGGCTTGCAACAACGTCGCCAGTGTGGCGCCGCGCTGCTGGGCAAGACCGTGCAAACGGCTGAGCAAACCTGCATCAACAGACGTGGTGATACGTTCGCGCTGGCTTAGCGCCCCGCGAAGGCCTGCACTGCGATAAGGAAGATCAGGCGCACTGGGCACTGCGCCGTCGATTTGCACGTGAGCCTGCCAGTAAGCGCCCGCGGTATCAGCGTCCTCGTCGAACAGCACTTCACTGCGCCACTCCAGGTACTGGGTGAACTGCCCCGCCTCTTCATCAATCTCTGCTGGGCCTTGCTCATAGGCCGTGGCCAGTTCATCGCAAAGGATGACCAGGCTCGCGGCATCGCCAACGTAACCTGCAAGTCCCACGTGCAATTGCCAGTGATCCGGAGCCAGGCACTGCAGTATCGCCTCGATACCGGCATCGCCAACGGTGCGCGGTCGCTGCTGCCAATGTTGCAATGCCTGCTGTGCCGAGCCTGCCTGGGCGTGAATACTCAAGGGCACGCGGGTCAAAATTACACCCTGGACCTGACGCAGGCCGTGATAACCGGGCACCTGCGCAAAAACCGTCGCAAGCACCGGGTGGCGGGGCAACAGGCTGTCGAGTGCCCGCTGCAGGCGCTCTGGCTGCAGCGCCCCACGGATGTCCAGCACGCGAACATGGCTGAGCGAGCCCCAGTTGGCGCCGTGCTCCAACTGGGTCAAAAAATCCTGCTGCTCGGCGAGCAAGGCGTAACCGGCGTCGAATGTTTGCTGATCTGCAGTGCTCATGCCCCTGCCTCTTCGTTCTGAACAATGGAATGGACGCTCGCGTCCAGTTGGCTGCGGTCGATCATCTCGCCCATGGCGACAACGATCCGGCGCGGGCCTTCATAAGGGTCGCGGGCATGGGCGGCGAGCATGTTGTCGAGCAAGATCACGTCGCCCTTCTGCCAGTCGAAACGCACGGCGCAGGCTTCGTACAGCTCGCCAATCAATTGCATGACCTCGTCTTCGATGGGCGTACCGTCGCCATAGTAGACATGGCGCGGCATGCGCGCCTCGCCGAACAATGCCAGCAAGTCCTCACGCACATCCGGGTCCAGGCAATAGATGTGGTGCAGTTGGACCTGGTTGAAGAAGGTTTTCTCGCCCGTCACCGGATGCCGGATGATCGCGGGGCACGGCGTGCGGATCTGCAGTTCGTCATTGTCCAGCCAGGCCCACTGGATGCCGGCGGCCTGGCAACGGGCTTCGACTTCGGCGCGTACATCGGTCTTGAAGAAGTGCTGCCACGACACGTCGAGCTTGTCGGCGAACGTCCGCACATAGAGCAGCCCCTTGCTTTCGAAGCGCTCCTGCAGCTCTTTGGGCAAGCGCAGGTACATCTGCCGGCAATCGACCACCGGCGTGGCGCCGCCTACAGGCGAAGGCTGCTCACAGAAGAACAACTGCTTGCGCGGCCAGCGATCCTGATGGGAGCTCTCGTTATGGAAAAGAATCATCTTCTTCTCGGGGTAAGGCGTGGAGCGGTAGGTGTTCTTGCCGCCCTCCTTCTTCGGCAGGTCGCCGTACTGGCCATACAGCCCCGGTTGGACCGCTTCGGCGAAGGCCTCGAAATCATGAATGTCGCGCAGGGCGAAGCCGCGCAACAGAATGCCGGCGTGGCGTGAGAGCTTCTCCTCGATCAACGGCCGGTTGCCCTGGACCCACTGCACCAGGTCCAGCCCCGGGTCGGTCGGCTCCATCAGCAAGGGAAACACCTGGCCGGGCACCAATGGGCTTTCGCGCAACAGCGCAGGCGCGGGTTTGGCGCCGGCGCCCTGGGCTTTCTTGAGGAACTTGCCCAGCTTGTCCGCCTTGCCCCCGGTCGGTGCAGGCGCTACGGGCGCAGAAGGTGCAGCAGATATTGGCACGACGATATCCTTAAGTTTCATATCCGAATACTGTACAAACCGTTCGAGAATGCCGATCCAGTCCTGGATGAACGACTCAACCCGCGCTGGCGTGAACAAGTCGCAGGCGAACTGCCAGGTACCGTGCAGGCGGTCGACTTCCTCATCGATAAACAAGGCCATGTCGAACTTCGAATAGCCGCCACGGCTCGCTTGCACCTCGAAGTCCAACCCGGCGATGGAAGCGCTTTGCAAAGGCAGGTTGTTCATCACGAACAAGGCTTGCACCAACGGGTTGAAGCCTTTTTGCCGGGCAATGGCCGAGGCCTCGACGATCATGTCGAACGGCAGGTCCTGGTTGTCGAAGGCGTCCAGTGCGGTCTGCTGGGCGCTGGCGAGGAATTCGCGCAAGCCCTGCTCGGCATCGAAGCGCGAACGCAACGGCAGAATGTTGACGAAGAAACCGATCAGCCCTTCCAGCTCCGGTTGCGAGCGCCCTGCCACATCGGCACCCACCAGCACGTCATCGCTGCCACTGTGGCGGTGCAGCAACAGCTGGAAGGCGGTGAGCAAGGTGGTGTAGAGCGTCACGCCCGCTTGCTGCGACAAGGCTTTGAGGCCTTGATGCAGCCCCGGGTCGAGGCTGAAGCCGAGGTCCTGGCCGGCGTAGGTTGGCGTCTGTGGGCGCGCGAAATCGGTCGGCAAGCGCAACTGCCCACCATGCCCGGCCAGCGCCTGGCGCCAGTAAGCGGCCTGCTCGCGCAGCATCCCGGCGCGTTCCAACGCCAGTTGCCAGTCGGCATAGTCGGAGTATTGGACCGCCAGCGGCGGCAGTGGCGTGCGGTCGCCTTCCAGCAAGCGGGCATAGATGTGCGCGATCTCATTGACCAGCACCGACATCGACCAGCCATCGGAGATGATGTGGTGCATCGAGTACAGCAGCACATGCTCGGTCGGCCCCAGCTTGAGCATCCGGCCGCGCAACAGCGGTGCCTCCAGCAGGCTGATGGGCTGGCGGGCATTGAACTCCACGGCTTGGGCCACGCGCAGTTCCTGCTCGCCTCGTTCCAACAGCGACAGGTCCTGCAGCGGCAGGTCCACAGTCAAAGCCGGCGTGATCAGCGCGATGGGATCGCCCTCGTCGTCGGCCACATAGGCGGTACGCAGCACCTCGTGACGGCGCACCACTTCGTTGAGGCTGGCGATCAGCAGCGGTACCTGCAACGCCCCCTTCAAGCGCACCGCCAGCGGCATACCGTAGGCACCACTGGCGGCCGTCAGTTGCTCGACCACCCACAAGCGGCGCTGTACCAGCGACAGGCTTGCCTGGCTTTTCTCACCTGCGGCCGTCAACACCGGCAGTTGTGACACGGGCATACCCGCCGAGATACGTGTTGCCAGCAACGCCGTGAACTCACCGAGGGTCGGTGCGCCAAACAGATCACGCAGGCCCAGCTCGCAACCCAGTTGCGGCTTGAGCCGGGCAACCACTTGGGTTGCCAACAGCGAATGGCCACCCAGCTCAAAGAAGTGATCGTTGAGGCCAACCTGTTCCAACCCCAGTACGCCCTGCCAGATGGC
>CAYVPI010000066.1:0-26916 GCA_964453495.1 uncultured Pseudomonas sp.
TGAACTGGGCCTACATTTTGCTTTGCGTAATGTTGGTTGCTTCGGTGTGGTGCCTTGCAGCAGGATTCGCCATCTCCAGGCGCAACAGGCACCGGCGTAAATGAATGTGAGTAAGAAGAGCGTGTTTTATTGTCATGACAGGCAGTGGAACTCCGTGTCGCGCACGTTTTCCAATGTACGTGAAGCCATGCAAGAGGTGCATATGCCCAGCGAGACAAAAAGACCCTCCGGCCCTCACTCATCCGAGCATGCAGCGAACAAGGATGACCTTGGCTTTGACCCGGACTCGCCAGACCTCGCCGACCCGCAGGTCGACCCCGTCGGGCCCGCGATCGCCCCCAGGGACAAACCGCGCGAGAACGCCAAAGAGCCCGAATCAAAAGCGTATGACCCGCTGGCAAATTTGAAGAAGTAGTTCTCAGGCGCGCCGCACAGGGTGATACAGTCGCCCTTTCTTAAATGAGGGGGCAGCATGCGTGTTTTGATAGGGGCGCTGGCAGCAGCGCTGTTGGCCGGTTGTGCGAGCTCGGCAATGGAAGGCGCTCGCCAGAACAGCCCGACCAAAATTTTCACCTCAAACAAACCCGGAGATGTGGTTGCCCAGTGCATCCAGTTCGCCTGGCAGGATGAAGACGTGTTCGGCGTCGATGCCGCAGCGTTCCTTGATCCATCCAAAAGTGGTGGTTTTACGGTTTATACCCGCAGCGCTGAATATTTCGCCGATATAGGCGGCGCGCAAGCGGCCACGACGGTGAGCTACTACGCGACCGAAGATAGCGAAACAGCCCAGCTCAGGCTGGCGGCACTGGCCACCTGCATGTAGCACTCATCCTGGACAGGGAGTGTAAGTCTATTCCATCGTCACCCGCGATGCGGTAACCGAACTCGGCCTGGCCTCGGGCTGTCAGTGCTGCGGCCGCGGTTTGATGGTGACCGGCGGATGAGAGAGCGCCGCGCGTAAGTGAGTTGAAAAAACTCGGTAGATCCTTGATCTACTGAGCTTTTTTTACATCCTATTGCGAATTTTGTGTCGGGTTGGGCCTTGCTTCATTGCGCTCGGATGTATATATTCGACGCCTTGTCGTGTCGCTGCGCGAACTGCCTAATCGTTATTAGCGCGTTTGTTCGCAGGTTTTTTAAGCCGCATTGGCACGCTGCACAGCGCTACCGCCCGGATGGCGAAATTGGTAGACGCAAGGGACTTAAAATCCCTCGTTCTTTGAACGTGCCGGTTCGACCCCGGCTCCGGGCACCACATAAAATCAAGGGCTTGCACGAGATACCTCATGCAGGCCCTTGTTGTTTTTTCCGCACTATTTTCGGCCTGCAAAGCAAAATACCTGCATTGGGCTGGCGGCAGCATCGGCGATGCCTATCAGCCCGATTCTGGGCGTTGCTCACAACCCATCTCAACCAGCGCCCATGTCTCATTCAGGTCTTGGCTAGTCTGTTTTTTTGCCTCTTCTATTTCACTCTTTGGGCCGCGCTGAAGGGGAGGATCTGGGCCGCGCTGAAGGGGAGGATCGCCATGCGCGACTCTCCCGGGCCCTCTGGCTCGACTCCTTGAAGCGTTGTACTCCAGGTGGAGCGGCATAGGACATGGCCGGGACGGTTAGCGCCATCGACCCGCGCAGTGAAATGCTCAGCGCCTGATGCGGATTTTCTGCCACGTGGCATCACAGATGAAGGAACCTGTGTCCCCCCGAAGGGCGTACAGCATCGCTCTAAAGAAGGCTGATCGGCGAGAGCAGTGCAGCCCACGCATTTTCTGATATGCCCATTTCCAGCCACGCTTCGTTGAAGTGCTCATCCATTCCCCTAGCGATTATCATCCATTCCCTGATGGTAACAGCTAATCATTCTGTTTAGAGCTACTCATTTCAGGGGGGACGCTGGATCGGGTTGGGATGGAATGAAAATTGCGAAGCACTTCTCATAAGTCATCACAACGGGGTTATGGCTATGTCGAGCGCAGAAACCAGCATTTTGTTCGCCGTTGCAGCGATAGCGCTATTGCTTGATTTGTGGGCCTTCACCGCGGTCATATGAGTCCGAAACTGCCAATGTTGCCTGGGCGATCGGTTTCGTTTTTTCCCCGCAATTGGGTTTTGGGCTGGGGAATACACCGCATCGAGCAGTCAGGCAGCGGCGGTTGACCGGTGAAGGGACGATGGGAAACTGATCTACACTCTTAGCTTCGACGCAGGCCAGCCTACCGTGGATGTTCTCTCGTTTATCCGTCAACACCTGAACGAGATGGTGATCGAGCCAGTTACAGAGCACTTTCTCGGCGTCTTCGACCTCAATGGCCGAATCAGTGTGCTGTTCCTGTTTCTTTCCTACAGCGCCGCGTATGGCCTGTTCCGTTTGCGCAAGCACCGCGGGTTGACCGAGGCGCGCTCATTCGGGCAATTCATCGGTGGGGCGCGGGTTTATTTTCATCGCTCGGCGTTGCTCGATTACCGTTATTACTTTGTGCGCGCCATCCTCAAAGTGGCTCTGGTGCTGCCCATCGCCGGGCTGGTGGACCCTTACATCTTTCGCTCCGGGGACTACATCGCCTTTTTCACCAACCTGTGGGGCGCCCGCCCGCACACCGGTCACAACCTTGCGCTGTCCTTGCTCTACGGGCTAGGGGTTTTTCTGGTGAGGGATTTCACCAATTACTGGACCCATCGTGCCTTTCATTCGCGATGGCTGTGGGCGTTTCACAAGGTCCATCATTCGGCACCCGTTCTGGTGCCGCTCACCGCGAGCCGAGTGCATTTCGTGGAAGAGATTGTCGAGAAGCTGGCGACCACCGCCAGCCTTGGCATTTTCATCGGAATATTCTGGTACCTGTGTGGCGGGGAAATTAGCCGTTACACCCTGTTTGGCGTGACCTACCTGGTGTTCATCTTCAATGCCCTGGCCTCAAACCTGCGCCATAGCCATGTCTGGCTGTCTTTCGGCCCACTGTTCGAGCACGTGATCAACAGCCCGGCCCAGCACCAGATTCACCACAGTGACGCGCCCAGGCACATGAACAAAAACTTCGCTACCAACCTTTCACTCTGGGACTGGATGTTCGGTACCCTTTACGTTACGACTTCCAGGCCCGAAGCCGTTCGCTTCGGCATAGGCGAGCAGGATCGCGAGCGCTACCTGACCCTCTATGGCCTGATCGTCACTCCGATTGTGGAAACTGTCCGAAAGCTTGTGAAGCAACCACCTAGCGGTGCTTGCCATCCACATGCCGCAACGGCAGGGACGCTACGTCAAGGCCGGCCAGGCACCAGGCATTGACGCTGTAGAGGTTCGGGTTCATGCGGCGCCGGTTGAAGGTGTAGATCCCGCATGTGGAGCAGAAGTAATGCTCGGCCTTACCGGTGTTCCATTGATACAGGCTTAAGGCGTTTTGCCCCTTGATCACCTGCAGGTGTTCAGCCCGGACCGTGACCATCAGCGCGTTTTTCTTGCTGCACAGCGAGCAATCGCAATGAATCAGCTCAGTCATGTCGGCTTCGATGCTGAACTCGACCGCGCCGCAATGGCAGGTGCCCTGATAGGTTTTCATGCTCACTGTTTACCGGTGGCCGAGTCGACGATCTGTTTGACCAGTGCACCATGCCCGGCCTCGTCATCGGCGCGCGACACCACCTGGACCACTGCCATGGTTTTGCCGCTGCCGGCCAGGAAGGTGGTGTTGACGGTTTTGCCGCCACCCATGCTGGACAGGCTGTCGATCTGGCGCACGCCCAGGCCCTTGATGCTCAGGCGGGTTTCGTTTTGCAATTTAAAGTCGGGCAGCGCGGCGCTCTGCTTGTCGACGAACCCGGTGACGGCCCCATCGAGGAAAGCATCATCGTTGTCGCCGGCCTGGTGGTCAGCGGCCAGTGGGTGCTCGGCGACGATCACCACGCGCCGTTGCGCCTGGTTGATGTACAGCGTGCCCTCGGCGTTGGCGTTGTTGTCTTCGCCGGGCGGCGGCGCGCTGGCGACGTACGTGCCGGGCAAGCTGAAATTGAACTTGCCGCCCAGCAGCGAAACCTGAACGGCGGGCGCTGGCTTGGCTTCGGTTTTGCTGGCGGCGAAGGCGGGCATGCCGGCCAGCACCGAGGCCACGACCAGGGTCCAGGCCACTGCCTGGCGGTTTAACAGCGTCATGCAATGTGCTCCTACATCACGGGGCTGGCTACGGACTCGACGGCATCTTCACGCTCGTCGATGAATTCCGTGGGCGGTGACCCGTCGGCGTTAAGTTGAAAGATGCGTTGTGGCTGGCCCTTCTCATTGAAGAATACCTGGCCGATACCTGCACTGTTCCACAGGCGCTCCCCGGCGTTGCTGTGCCGCGGGATGCGTGGCTTGACCTCCATACGCCGGCGTTTGGTAAACCAGTTGAGGGGGGAGGCCGGTGCGTAGAGCCAGCGGTTGAGGCGGTCGAGCCAGTCGAGCAGGCGCGGTGGGAATTCGTTCTTCACGCCGCTGCTGGTGATCTGCCAGATCTTCGGGCCCTGCTGGCGGTGGCGTATCAGCACTTCATAGACAAACGAGTAGTGCACGTCGCCCGAGAGGATCACATAGTTCCCCGGCGTGCGTGAGTGGGTGAAGATATTGAGCATGACCTGGGCGGCACCGCGATGGGCCATCCAGTTTTCCGCATCCACCAGCAGTGGGTGCCCGAGGCGGCTGAAGATGGATTGCACCGTCTCGATCAACTTGACGCCGAAGACCGGTGCCGGTGACACGATAATCGCCGAGGGGTGGTCGAGCAGGGCCTGCTGGAATTCGCTCAAGGCTTCCCAATCGAGCAGGCCCGAGGGCCGCTTGAGGTTACTTTCGCTGCGCCAGCGGCGGGTGCGGGTATCGAGCACGACCATGGCGGGAGTGGTTGGGAGCACGTATTGCCAGTCATGGAAGCGGCGCAGTTCTTCGATCAGCTTGTCCTGGACCGTGTTGTTCCAGTGGTCGCCCTCGCTCGGGGTCATTGCCTGGATATCGGCCAGTGGCGCGGTGAACACGTCCGGGTTATTGCCCCAGCCCTGGCAGAGCATATAGGCAACTAATGCGTTGCCGATGATGCGCCGGGAGAACGGGTGGCCATAGGCGGTCTGTTCCCATTGCGCCGAGAGGTTCCAGTCGTCGGTGACGTCATGGTCGTCGAACATCATCAAGCTCGGCACATGGGCCAGGGCGCGAGCGGCGCCGGCCAGGCCGACCTTGAAGGCGTCGATGCGGGTTTGTTCCAGCCGGTAGCGTTCACGCAGGGGCGCTGTGAGCGCCGGCATCTGCGGGTCGATCAGGGTCCAGGGCGTCGGCGACCAGACCAGCAGGTACATCGCCATGACTTCGGCCAGCGTGACGAGATGGTTGTCGGCATTGCTGCTGGTAAAAATCGGCTTTTCGACACCGCCAAAGAAACGCTCGCGCAAGGTCTCGTTGGCTTTGATCGCTGGTAGCAGGTCGGCCCGGTGGTAATAACTGGCCGGGTGCCCGTAGAGCGCCGTGCTGTCATCGACCACGGCGCCTTCCAGGTGCTCATGGAACAGGCCGAGGCGCTCGCACAGGGCATGAATGGCCCGCAGCATGGGGCCGGCGACGTCATCGGCGTAGACCTGGTCGCCACTCATCATCAACAGCGCAGGGCGTTGTTCGGGGGCGTGGGGCGCGGCGAGCAGGCGGTCGACGCACAACAGGCCCTCCGGTGCCGGGTGATGAGGCTTGCGGCAGGAACCGTGGAGAATCTGGTCGAGGCGTGCGCGCAAGACGAAGTTGGCTGGCCGCGTTGCGTCGTACAACAAGTGTGGCGCCCACTGGGCCATGCCTTCGTATTCACCAGCGTCACCTTCGACCAGAAGGTCGTAGTCGATTTGCACATCGCAAGGCAACGGCGCTTGCAGCGGCAAGTCGATCAGGTGCACGAAGGCGTGTCGGCCGATGGCGATGACATGGCAGTGTTGCCCTGCCAGCGGGTAGTCAACGGTGCACCGGTTGGCGTGCTCATCGGTGAAGGTCAGGCGCAGGGTCAATGGCAAGGTGCGGGAACCGACCAGCCACAACACCAGGCGTTGTGGTTCCAGGCGGCGTAGCAGGGGGCCGGCGAGCACGGCGGGTAATTGGGCCGGCGTAGGCGCAGTCATGGGCATCAGGTGGTGGGGCTCAACGAAAACAGGTGCAAAGGATACCCCAGCGCGCACCGCGCTGAGGTTTTGTAATTTTTTGGAACAATTCAAGTCGAGAGCATCGGCGCCAAGGTGCCCAGCAGCGAAACCGCCGCCACCGCCGCCATGCCCAGCAACCATTCACAGGCCACGCTGGTGCGCAGCAAGTTCAGACGCCCATGCTGGCTGATCAGGCGGTTGAGCAGGGCCAGCACCAACATGGCCAACACCAGCCCCACCTTGATCAACAGAATGAAGGCAAACCCGGAAAACAGCGGCATTGGCCAAAAAGTGCCACTGAGCACCCGCACATTGATCAGCCCCGTAACGATGATGCCGGCCACCAGGCAATAGCCAATAGTGCTGAACCTGGCCAGTACCGTGCGGATGTCTGCGCTCTCCGGCGGTAGCAACAGCAGTGCCAGCAGCATCAACCCGCCCAGCCAGCTGGCAACGCAGAACAGGTGGACCGCCTGGTTGAGAATCAACAGTTGCCCGGCCAAGCCCTCGAGCATGGCGCCATGACCGATGGGTGCCAGCGTAGCCAGCAGCAAGCCACTGAGCAGCGTTGGCAGGTGCCTGGGCAATGGGCGAGGTGACAGCAGGCTTACCACCAGTGCCAAGTTAAACCCCAGGTGCCATTGCCAGACGCGGCCGAATGCTGTGTCGCCGAGCACCAGGTGCAAGGTGTCTGGGGCCAGGCCGTCCTTCCAGTTGCCGACCATGCTGGCGCTGGTCAGCAGTAGCCAGCCAACGCCGCTGGCCAGGGCCAGCACAGCGAACAGTCGCAGTAGTCCGTCCAGTGCTCGCTGCCGTGCCAGTGGCTGACGGGCAACGTGCAGCACGGGCCTGAGCAGGCAGGCGCCGAACACCAGCAACACCAGCGAAAAGTGCACGAAGCGGCACACTACCATCGGGTCGAGCATGGCCTCAGTTGCCCACCGTGAAGCGATAGGCGCCTTCGCTCTTGTGGGTGTCTACCGAAATCACATGCCATTGCACCTGGTATTGGCCTTTTGCGAGTGGCTGAGCCGGGGTTACCAGCAGCACCTTGTTATCGCCCGGTGCGGTGGCAATGCCCTTGAGTTCGACGGCGGTGCCGTCACGGGTGAGGGCAACGCTGCTGAACTTGGCTTCGATGCCCTCGCTGAACGCCAGCTTGAGCACTTCGGGCGCAGGGGCGGTACTGTCCTGGGCCGGGGCGGTGCTTTTGAGGTGAGCGTGGGCAAAGGCGGCGCTGCTGCCGGCAATAGCAGCCATCAGCACGAATGTGTTCGCTGCATGCTTGGCGATTCGGGTCAGCATCGGGCGGCATCCTCGTGTGGTCAGAGCGTTGGGGGTGAGAATTTAATCATATCCACCATGCACACGTCGCACCCGCCTCCGAGGGGCGGGCCGTGACCGTTCATCCAGAGTTTGGCACCACCGAGCAAGGATCCTTTCAAATAGCCCATACGGCCCTCATCTCATTGGGCCGGCTGCGAGGTGTGTATGGCTAACTCACAACGTCCTCCAACCTCCCCAGACCCTGCCGACCCGCCACCGGGGCGCAATATGCCCACCACAGACCCGGATGACGGTATGAGCAAGCCGCGCCCCGGCCAGGACCAGGGGCAGGGCGAGCACCCCAACCCGGGCAAGGGCAATGACCAGAGCATTCCCAATGAGCTGTTACCGGGCGATTGACCCGTAGGAGCGGGCTTGCCCGCGATGGGCCGCGCAGCGGCCCCTTGCAGCATCAAGACGCAGATCGTCGGCAAGCCCACCCTCACTTACATAGAAAAAACCCCTCACCCGCCAGAAGAACCATTACCCATCGGCGAATCCGTGTCCTCATCCTGGTCCATGCCCGGCTCCCTTGGATGGTCCGGGTCGACTTCCGGGCGGCGGTAGATGTCTTCGTCCTGGGCCCTGTCCGGTTCGCCGAACAGGCTGCTGCCATCGGCATCGCCCCCATTGCCGGTGGATGGGTTGCTGGGCAGGGCATTGCTGCCTTCAGGTGCGCTGGTGGGGCGTGCCGGGTCTGGCCCGGCGGTGGGTGAGCCGCCGGCTGCCAGGATGGGGGTGGTTGCCGCGCCGAGCAGGCCGGCCAGTAGCAGGCGAGTGATAACGTTGCCGAACATGGAATGCCTCCAGTTTTCGAGCCGTTACCTGGTATTGGGCGCTCAAACACTGCAGCAGTGCCACAGGTGCGACGGGTGGTAGCCTGCCCGATCAGCTCAGGCCAGGCGCTCCTCAATGCAGTCAGCACCGCCCATTTCGAACTCGCGGCAAATCAGCGGGCGGTTCTGGTAGATGCTGCAGCCCATGGTGCTGCGGTCCAGTGCCGCGCACCAGCCATCATCGCTGCGGGCCATGGTTTGCGAGCCCCAGTCATCGGTTTCGATAAAGCGCATGGGCACACCGGTATCGGTGATCAGCATGACTTCCAGGCGGCAGCATTTGGCCGCGCAGGTCGTGCAACTGACGGAGGTGTCGAGGGTGTGGAGCGGGATCAAGTCGTTACCCAGGTAGAGACATCAAGCAAGGAGGGTAACGGCTGGCGCAGGATTTACAAAGCAATAGGTATGAAGGTTTCAGGAAACTGGACCGCCGGCCGGGTTCATCCCTCTGGCAGTTGCGCCGTGCGCTAGGGCACGCGCCGTTCGTATTGGGTCAGCATCGGTTGGGTGCTCACGCCGTGCAACAATATGCTGAGCGCTACCACTGACAAGGTCAGGTCGGTGCAAAGTGTGGCCATGGGTGGGGTGAGCCCGTGGTTCAAGGCATAAAACAGGTAGTACAGGCTGCCGATACCACGGATGCCGAACCAACCCACCAACAGCCGCTGGCGCATGTCCAGCAACCGCCCCCAGGGCATCAGCAGCACGCTAAGCGGGCGGACCACGCAAAACAGTGCCAGGCCGCAGGCCAGCCCACGCCAGTCCCAGTGGGCGGACACCAGCACCCCGAGCAGGGTAACCAGGAAAACCTCCATGGCGCGCTCCACCAGGTTACCAAAGCCGAGCATGTCGCCCATCATGATACCCGCGGCGATCTGGGTGTCAGGCAGGTTGTCGATATCACCATGCACGGCTTTTTCCGGTTCGATATCCAGGTGGCCAACCACCGGTTGCGCCAGATGCTCGGAGGGTGTGTGGGAGCCGCCGCTGGATTTGACCTCCGCCTGACGCAGGCCAAGACCGGCGGCGAACACCGACAGAAAGCCATAGCCATGAATCGTCTCGGCGGCGACATAAGCCAGGGCGATCAGTGCCAGGGTCAGGTAATCATTAGGCGAGAGCGTGCTGTCTTCGTTTTTGATGCGCAAATGCAAGGTGACATGGCCGATGCCCTTGCCCATCCAGTAACCGATCAAGAGACCAGCGGGTACGGACCAAAGTACGCTGTACAGGGCCCAGTCGAGCAGCCATGCGCTGGTCTGTTGCTCGTACTGCAGCACTATCAGGCCGAGGATGACGAAGGGGAAGGCGATACCGTCGTTCAGGCCCGCCTCGCCAGAGAGGCCGAATCGCATGCGATCATAGTCCCGCGCATCGTTGACCTGGACCAGGCCCGCCAACACCGGGTCGGTCGGCGCCAGGATCGCACTGATCAACAAGGCAGGTCCCCAGGCCAGCCCGAACAGGTAGTGCAGCACCAGGCTCAGCCCGGCGATGGTCACGACCATGACCGGTACGGCGAGACCCAGCGGCACCCGCCAGATACGATTGCGCAAGGGCAGGCGCAGCTTCAATCCACTGACGAACAACGAAAACACCACGGCCACTTCGGTCAAGTGTTCCATCCAACCGGCCGCATTCTCGATGTCCAGGTGCAGCACGGCGAGGCCCGCAGGCCCCATGGCAAACCCCAGTACCAGGCAGACCGCCGACGTGGTGACCGGCAGCCAGCGCAAATAGAACGAGGCCAGCGCCAAAATCAGCAGCACTGCACCCAACACTGCAACCCACAAGGTAAAGCTCATCGTTCGCTCCCGCCTCGGGGCAGCGAGGTGTGAGGGGCTTACGCATTCGAGGCATGGGCAGCGGTAGAGGTTCACAGCTAAGCTCTGTGCAGCGTCGGGCAATTGCACATGAGCGGGTACCGATCGACAATATCGGTACGGATTCCCCAGCCACAGAGGCGGTCATGGATCATCGCTACACCCCTACGGCGATTGGCTTGCACTGGCTGATGGCGCTCGGCCTGATCGGCACGTTCGCATTGGGCTACTACATGCCCGACCTTGCGCTGTCACCCACCAAGCTCAAGTTGTATTCCTGGCACAAATGGGCGGGGGTGACCTTGTTTTTCCTGGTACTAATGCGCCTTGCCTGGCGCCTGGGGCATCGTCCTCCGGCCTTGCCCGCAAGCATGCCGGTGGTGTTGCAATTGACCTCCCATGCCCTGCATTGGCTGCTGTATGCCCTGATGATCGCGATTCCACTCAGCGGCTGGTTGATGAGTTCGGCGCTGGGTTTCCAGACCGTCTGGTTCGGCGTAGTGCCGCTTCCCGACCTGCTGGTCAAGGACAAGGCCATGGGCGATGCCTTGATCCAACTGCACGAGGCGCTGAACTTCACCTTGCTGGGCCTGGTAATCGTGCACACGGGTGCTGCATTGAAGCACCACCTGATTGATCACGATGATGTGCTCACGCGCATACTGCCGACCCGATTCAAGGGCTGAGCGTTGCAATGGCTTGAACCGGAGATCCCATGATTAATCGACGCCTGCAGTCTGCCGTTCTGGCTGCCATGCTCTTGCTGGGTAGCGTAACCTGTGCCCACGCAGTGCAATACAAGAACGTCAATGCCACAGCCAGTCAGATCGCCTTCACCTATACCCAGATGGGCGCGCGGGTCTATGGCACGTTCGGCCAATTCCAGGCTACGATCGATTTCGATTCCAGCAACCCTTCGGCGGCCCATGCTTCGCTGGTCATCGAGCTTGCCAGCATCGACGCTGGCGACAAGGATGCCAATCTCGAATTGCAGAAGCCGGGCTGGTTCAATACCGCCGTGTATCCGCAGGCCAGGTTCGAGTCCAGCAGCGTCACGCCGGTGGCCGACAACCTCTATGAAGTCAGTGGGCAGTTGCAGCTCAAGGGGCAGACGCGTGAGGTCAGTGCGCAAATTGCCCTGAGCCCGGACAACGACATAGGCGTGTTCAATGGCGAGTTCATTCTCAAGCGCGGTGATTTCGGCATCGGTGATGGAGAGTGGGGCGACTACGGCATCATCTCCAACGACATCCACATCAAGTTTCGCGTGGTGGCACCGGCGCAATAGCCTTAAGTCAGAACAATGCACCCTGGGCTGGCCCGATCGCCCCTTCAAGCCGCAGCAACAGTGCCTTGGCCCCGAGGCCACCGGCAAAGCCTGTGAGCTTGCCCGAGGCACCGATTACTCGATGGCAGGGCGCCACGATGGAAATCGGATTGCGCCCATTGGCCGCGCCCACTGCCCGAACGGCGCTGGCATTGCCGATCTGGATGGCGATGTCGCTGTAACTGCGGGTTTCGCCGAAGGGGATGGTCAACAAGGCCTGCCAGACCTTTTTCTGAAAATCGGTGCCGACAAAGTCCAGCTCCAGATCAAAATGGTTACGCGTGCCGGCAAAGTACTCGTTGAGTTGCTGCTCGGTACGGGCCAGGATCGGGCTGCCCTGATCCTCGCTCAACTCACCCAGGCGTACCCGGTTGGCCCGCTCGGTTTCCCACAAGATGGCAGCAAGCCGCGAACCGCGGGCGACGAGCATCAGCTCGCCGACAGGGGACGGTATTTTTTTGTAGGTACAGCTCATGGGGCAGGCTCCGACGTTTCGGTATCAGGCAACAGTATAAGGAGAGTCTTGTTGTTGGTTCATTGGATTTCGGTCCAGCCAAACGGTCATGGCGCAAAACCATGTAAGGGCTATCGTGTCTTGTCTGGGCAACTGCAACCCGACGAGGGCGATGCCATGAACACCAGCGATCTGCTTGAACAATTACTACAGGGTTCGATGAGTCAACAGCGCGGCGCATCCGCGGCGCCACAAGGCGGTGGCATGGGCGGCGACCTTGGCGGCCTGCTCGGTGGTTTGTTGGGAGGTGGCGCAGGCGGCAGTAGTGCCGGCCTGGGTGGGCTGCTCGGCGGTCTGCTGGGTGGTGGGGGCGGCAGTACGGGCAGCATGGGCGGCACCAGCAGCCAAGGCCGGTCTGGCGGTACCAACTACGCGGCCCTGGCCTCGCTGGGGATGATGGCGTTCCAGGCCTATCAGGCCTGGCAGCGATCGCAAGCCTCTGCCCCTGCGCAAGCCGTGCGTACGGTTGACCAACTGTCGGGCCCGGAAGCTGAGGACCACAGCCATGCGATCCTGCGGGCTCTGATTGCCGCTGCCAAGGCCGATGGCCGTATCGACGACCCGGAAAAGAAGCTGATCTACGCCGAAATCGCCCGCCACACCAATGACCCGCAACTGCAGGAGTGGCTCGACCAGGAAGTGCAAAGCCCGCTGGACGCCGCCAGTGTCGCGCAATCGGCACAAGACCCCGGCATGGCTGCGGAAATGTACCTGGCCAGCGTGATGCTGGTGGACGATCAGCAAGATGCAGAGCGCAATTACCTCGATGAACTGGCGGCTGCGTTGCAACTCGATCCGCAATTGCAACTGCAACTGGAGCAGCAGGCCCGCGGCGGGGCCTGAATGCTCCGGGAGCTCTACTTGGTTGCTTGCGCGACATCTCCGCAGAAAATAGCGATGTTGCCATCCTCCGGCGCAGTGCGCACGACGATGGCGTACTTGCCGGCAAGCAGGTCTTGCAGGGGGATCGGCGCGCTTCTGTAGAAGCTCCAGCCTCGCGTGCTGGCGGCGTTATCGGTATTGACCTTGTCATTCATGGCATAGGCGACTGGGCCAGGCTGCTGGCAGCTGCCTTTGTGGATGAAGGTGTAGATACGCAAGGGCAGGGTGGTGCCGTCTGGAATACCGGAGATATAGAAATCGAAGTTGGTCTGGTTGTTCACGTTGGTCAACGTGGTAGTGGCAATCTGGCCCATGTTCTGCTGGGTCGCCGCCAACGGCAGGTTTACTGAATGATCGGATGAAGAGGCACAGCCAAACAGGCTTGCTGTGGCGCAAAGCACTGCCAATGGGTAGCTGAAGTTCATGGTCAACCCTGCTGTATTCGTCGAGAGAATGGATGGGTTAACGGGGTATAGCTCATTAATGGACTGGTAAGTCTAAATATTGGATATAACGTCATGCCATTTCGGTATAAATAATTATAAGAAAAATCGCTATGCTGCCGGCCAGGTTCTATATAGCCGCAGGGCATGACAATGGATTTAGCAATACTCGGTTTTATCTTTGCAGGCCTTGTGGTCGGCTTCATTGTCGGCATGACCGGGGTCGGCGGCGGCTCCTTGATGACGCCCATCCTCCTGTGGTTCGGCATTAACCCCGCGACCGCCGTCGGCACCGACTTGCTGTACGCCGCCATCACTAAATCCGGCGGCGTGCTGGTGCATAGCAAGCACAACAACATCGACTGGAAGATCACTGGCTGGCTGACCCTGGGCAGTGTGCCGGCAGTGCTGTTGACCTTGTGGTTTCTCAGTACCCTGGACAGCGACCCCCACGCCACCAACGCCATCATCAAGCAGGCATTGGGTTTCGTACTGGTGCTGACGGCGCTGGCCATCCTGTTCAAGAAGCAACTGCTGGCCTTTGCGCAAAGGCATGCTGGCGACCGTTATCACCTGAGTGGCCCGAGCCTCAACGCGCTGACAGTGGTCACCGGCCTGATCCTCGGCACCATGGTGGCACTGACCTCCATCGGCGCCGGCGCCCTGGGCACTGTGGCGCTGTTCATTCTCTATCCGTTCCTGCCGACCCGGCGCCTGGTGGGCACCGAGATCGCCCATGCCGTACCGCTGACATTGGTTGCAGGGCTTGGCCATGCAAGCATGGGCAATATGGACTGGACCCTGTTGGGTTACCTGTTGATCGGCTCGTTGCCGGGCATCTGGGTCGGCAGCCATTTGTCAGGAAGGGTGTCGGATGAACTCCTGCGGCCTTGTCTGGCCATGATGCTGTTCTTCATTGGTTCCAAACTGGCGTTCTGACCGGTTTCTCCTCGCTTTTCTCCCAACCCTGGCCGACGACCGTCGGTCGGGCGCGTGCTTCTCCTGGCACCAATTTGTCGATCGGGTGTGTGTCAAATCGACTTATCTGCATGTTGGTGCGTTCAATTGGATCGCGCCTTGATGCGCACCCAGATAACTCAAGCAGGAGAACGATCATGTCCTATGTCGATGGTTTCGTAGCTTCCGTGCCCACCAATAAGCTTGATGAATTCAAACATCACGCCGAGAAGGCTGCTGCCGTATTCAAGGAGCTCGGTGCACTGAGCGTGGTCGATTGCTGGGGCGATGACGTGCCCGACGGCAAGGTCACGTCCTTCCCCTTGGCGGTCAAGCGCAACGAGGATGAAACGGTAGTGTTTGGCTGGATCATCTGGCCCTCCAAGGAGGCCCGCAACAAGGGCATGGACAAGGCCATGGTCGACCCACGCATGCAACCGGACGTGAACCCGATGCCGTTCGATGGGCAGCGGATGATCTATGGTGGCTTCAAAATGCTAGTGAACGCGTGAACACCAACCTGTAGGAGCGGGCTTGCCCGCGATCCGGGCGATGCGGTGTTTCAGAAACACCGCAGTGATACTATCGCTGGCAAGCCAGCTCCTACAAAGGTCAAGTGCTTCAGATCAACCCTTCAGCCTTCATCGCCTCCTGCACCTTAGGCCGGGCGGCAACGCGCTTCTGGAAGGCCTGCACAGCCGGGTAGGGGGACAGGTCTATTTCCATCATTGCTGTCCAATTGGCGATGGTGAACAGGTAGGCATCCGCCACGCAGAACCGATCACCGGTGAGGTAGTTCTTGCCGGCCAGGGATTTGTCGATATACGCCAGTCGCTTGCCGATGGTGCTACGGGCATAGTCCTTGGCCTGGTCCGGGCTGTTGGGATTGAACAAGGGGCTGAAGTTCTTGTGCAGCTCGGTGCCGATGAAGTTCAGCCACTCCTGCACTCGCGCGCGTTCCAGTGACCCCACCGGCGGCAGTAGCCCGGCTTCGGGCTTCTGGTCGGCCAGGTATTGGACGATGGCCGGCCCTTCGGTGAGCCCCTGTCCATTGTCCAGCTGCAATAGCGGGACATAGCCCTTGGGGTTGATGGAATAGAAATCGGTACCGGCCGCGGTGGTATGCGCTTTGAGGTCGACCTTCTCGGTTTGGTGGGGCAGGCCCAGTTCGCAAAGCACGATATGTGGCGAAAGCGAGCAGGCACCCGGGGTGTAGTAAAGCTTCATGTTTTTCTCCATTTCGACAGCTACAGCGGATCAGGAAAAAAGCGATCACGTCGACTGTAGACAGCTTGCAGCCGTTCGGCAAAAACACGACGCATTTATGTGCACATCCGCGCGGGCCATGGCCAGGTCGAGTCGGTTCTGTGCCGCTGCCGCTTGCGCATGTTCGCCAAGGCGGTGCAGGCATTCCACATAGCCGTGCAGGCTCCAGACGTTATCCGGGTGCCACGCCGCGCGGCTGAGCGTGTGGTCCAGCCCCAGGTCTGCCCGGTACACCTGCGCGGCTTCTTGCGCATGCCCCTGCTCCAGTAGCAGGGCGCCGAGCGCATGCCGTGTGGGCTGCATCCAGCCCCAGGGTTCGTCATAGGGCAGGTTGTCATCCAGTTCCACCGCATGGCGTAGCAGGGCGAAGGCCTCATTGTGGTTGCCTTGGCGATATTCGATTTCACCCTGCAACATGGCGGCCGCTATCGCCAGGATGTCAGTGCAGGTGTTGTTGAAGAGGTAGCGCGTATCGGGCACCCGAGCCTGGGCCTGGAGGAAGGATTGCTGCTCGGCAAGCGCGGCCTCGATCTGCCCGCCGGCGGCGTAGGCCACGGCCTTGCCGTAGTGAATCATCGCCGTGGTCACGCAGTACAAGGCTGGGTCGTCGGGCAGGGGCTCGGCCATCAACTCCATCCATTTGCCGAAGCGAATCAGGACATGCACCTTCATTCCCACGAAGCCTTCCAGCCAGTCGGCCATGGGCGGCTGGGGTACTTGCAACAGTTCGGTGGGGATGGTCGCGATCAACGCGTTAGCGGCATCGAGGGCGGGGCGGTACTGGCCGAGAAACATTGCCGAATAGAGCTTGAAGTGATAACTGTGGCTGCGGTAAAGGGTATAGAAATTAAGCGGGCCTTCACGTTCCAGGTATTTGCGATCGGCCGCGATGGCTCGGCTATTGGTCATCATCGACCCATAGTAATCACCGCACAGCACGTCGATGTGCGAGGCCATGTGCCGCAGGTGCCCGGCGTCCGGTACCAGGTCGCGCAGGGCATCGCAGGCGCGCAAGGCGCGCTCTGGGTGAGGCGACATTTCCATCGTGTGAATGTACATGTGCAGCACGCCAGGGTGGGGCGGCTCGCCCTGGTCCATGCGCTGCAGAGCCTTTTCCAGAACAGCCACGGCTTCCAGGGTGTCGGCGCCGGGCATGGCCGCACCGCTCTTGAGGTCCCATAGCTGCCAGGGGGTGCGGTTGATCAGTGCTTCGGCAAACAGGGCGCTGACATCAATATCGTCGGGGAAGGCGGCATAGACTTCGCGCATCGCCTGGGCGTAAGCGTCGTTCCAGGTGCCCAGCTCGGCAAAGGGCAACACCTGATCTGAGTGGTAGCGTTGCTCCAGCGCACGAATCAATGCCTGTTCCACCGGCGTTGCGTTATCCATCAGTGAAAGCGCAGCTTCAGTCGCCTGGCGGGCAAGCGGTATGGCCTCGATCAACTCCTGTTCGGTAAAGGCGTCCCAGCGTTTGTTGTAATTGGAGCCCGAGGCGTGTGCGATGCCCCAGTAGGCCATCGCACAATCGCGGTCGTGTTCGCAGGCCTTGCGAAAACAGCGCACGGCTTCTTCGTGGTTATAGCCGTAGCACCACATCAGGCCGCGATCGAACCAGATTTGCGCCCGTGCCGAGCCGGTCGTCACGGGGCGGTGGTAAATACCCAAATCGTAATAGTCACTCATCGATTCTCCCTCCGCTTGAGCGCGTAGAACCGGCAAAGTAGCCTGACGGGTCGAGGGCGGTTCTGGGCTCGAAGGTAGCTAAAGCGTTACTCGATGTCTTGAAGTGCACAGCTTGAAAATTCTACTGCGTTTGGGGTCATTGACCCACTTGATTCGAAGCCAGGCCAGCCAACTTGATGTGTTGTACTGCCCGGTTAAGCCACGTACCATCCGCAACATCTGGTCGTACCTCCCTCATACCCACAATAATCCGATCACACGAACCGCGTTCAAGGTCGTAGCCTTGGCTGAAGCATTCGTGCGCCGGTGTTTTTTGCAGGGAAGTAGCGCAGGCTTCATTTCTTTTTCGAGCATTGCATTTTTTCCATGAATACATCCGCCAACGTAGGCTCCGGCAGCTGGCTCAGCGTGATTGCGCTGGCCCTGGGGGCTTTTATTTTCAATACCACCGAGTTCGTCCCGGTCGGCCTTCTGAGCGCCATTGGCAACAGCTTCGAGTTGTCGACTGCCCAGGTGGGCTTGATGCTGACCATCTACGCCTGGATCGTAACCTTGCTATCGCTGCCGATGATGCTGCTGACGCGCAACATCGAGCGGCGTAAATTGCTGGTCATGCTCTTTACGCTGTTCATTGCCAGCCACATTGTCAGTGCAATGGCCACCAGCTTCGGTATGTTGCTGGCCAGCCGTGTCGGCATCGCCGTAGCCCATGCGGTGTTCTGGTCGATCACCGCCTCCCTTGCCGTACGCGTGGCGCCGCCGGGCAAGCAGGTCAAGGCCTTGGGCCTGCTGGCCACGGGAACGACCCTGGCCATGGTCTTGGGCATTCCGCTTGGCCGGGTGCTGGGCGAGGCACTGGGCTGGCGTACCACCTTCATGGCCATCGGCGTGGCTGCGACGCTTACCCTGGTGACCCTGCGAATGACGCTGCCGCTATTGCCAAGCCAGAATTCCGGGTCGCTCAGGAGCTTGCCGATACTCTTCAAACGGCCGGCGCTGGTGTCGCTGTATGTGCTGCTCGCCATTGTGATTACTGCCCAGTTCACGGCCTACAGCTACATCGAGCCGTTTTCCCAGGCTGTCGGCCACCTCAGTGGTGAAATGACCACCCTCCTGTTGCTGCTGTTCGGCGGCGCTGGGCTGCTGGGCTCGGTGGTGTTCGGCCTGTGCAGCGACCGTTACCCGCGCGGGCTGCTGTTCGCGGCAATCAGCACGCTGGCGTTGTGCTTGATGCTGTTGCTGCCACTGGCCAGTCAACCCCTGTGGATCGGCGCGTTGAGTGTGTTCTGGGGCATGGCCATCATGTGTTTTGGCCTGGTACAGCAAGCCCGGGTATTGACCCTGGCGCCAGATGCCACCGACGTGGCGATGTCGTTGTTTTCCGGCATTTACAACATTGGTATTGGTGGTGGGGCGTTGCTGGGCAGTGTGGTCAGCACTCAGATGGGGTTGGGCAACATCGGTATCGTGGGCGGTTCGCTGGCGCTGGTGGGGTTGCTGTGGTGCAGTGTGACGACTTATCGCTATGGCAAGCCCGTGCAGGCACACACCGCCCCGTAGCAACTGCCGACAGGCTGCGTCCCGCTTGGAGTCGCGCACGACCAAAGCGGGCGTAGACAAGACAGTTGCTGCTACGGGCGCCCACTCAGTGGAGCGCCTGCTCATCCAGGTAGTCGCTCAAACATTCGATAAACGCCTGATGCTTGCGCGTATGGCGCCTGTGCACCGGGTAGATCACATGAATACGTTTGCCAAACTGCTCCGGGTCCAGGTCGGCTTCGGGGAGCAGTTGCACCAGTTCGCCGCGCCGCAGGTAGGGGGCGGCACTCCATTGCGGGCAGAACTGCAGGCCCAGGCCCTTGTGTAACGCACTGAACAGAAAGTCATAATTATCGCTGCACAGACGCGGCACCGGCTGGGCGATGCGCAGCCGCTCGCCTTCGTGGGTCAGCCACCAGTAATGGGGGTTGAGGGCCGGATGGCGAAAGATCAGCCAATCGTGCTGGTCAAACGTGTGCGGCAGCACCGGTATTGGGTTGCGCTTCAAATAGCGTGGGCTTGCGCACAACAGGATGCGGTTGACCGTCAGTGGCCGGGCGATCAGGCCGGGCAATTCCACCGGCCCGTCGCGCACGGCCAGGTCGAAGCTGCCTTCGAGCAGGTCGACGAATTCGTCATTCAGGGCGATATCCAGGCGCATTTGCGGGTAGCGTTCGAGAAACCGACAACACACCTCGTTGAGAAAAGCCGGAGCGAAGGAGGGCGGGGCAGCCACGCGCAGGATCCCGCACATTTCTTGCTGGAGTTGGTCGATATCTTCTCGGGCCTGCTGCAATTGCATCAGTACTTGGCGCGCGTTGGCCAGGTAGATCTGCCCCGCTTCGGTCAGGGCGATGCGCCTGGTGGAACGCTCGAACAGGCGCGTTCCCAGTTCGGCTTCCAGATGGGTCACGGCGCGGGTCAGGGCCGAAGTGGTCTTGCCCAGGTGGGCAGCGGCGCGGGTGAAACTGCCTTGGTCGGCAGTGGCCACGAACATGGCGATGGCGCCCAACTGGTCCATTAATTCTTTCCTTTCTGGCAAGTATGTCTTTCGCCAGTCAAGTATTCTTTACATCAGCCCACTTGGCTAGTCTTTCGCCATTCTTACAAAAAAAGGTGCGGGACAATGCAAGCTTTACTTCGAGCGACGCTGGCGACGGCGATGGCTTTTGCCTCAATGGAAAGCATGGCGGCAGTCGACCTGCTGTTGCACAACGGCAAGGTGTTCACCGCCGAGCAGGGCCAGCCCTTGCAGCAGGCGGTGGCGGTGCTCGACGGCAAGATCGTCAAGGTCGGCAGCGATGCCGAGGTTCTGGCGCTCAAGGACGCCGGTACACAGGTTATCGACCTGCAAGGCAAGGTGCTGATGCCCGGGTTCATCGATACCCACAGCCATGCGATTTTCGGTGGGATAAAGCTCAAGTCCGCCGACCTCGACACCCAAATGGTGCCCTTCGATGAACTGGAGCAGCGCCTGCGCGGTTGGCGCGATGACGGCAAGGCGCGCCATGGTGACGTGCTCAGCGTTGGCGGCTTCCCCTCCACCTACTGGAGCGAAGTGGTGGAACTTGAGAAGCGTTTCAACCAAGGTGAATGGGCCGACACGCCAATCCTGTTCATTGGCTGGGACTACCATACTGGCTGGGCCAACAAGGCCATGCTCAAGCGTGCCGGTATCGATGCTGCCCGCGTCAAGGCACTCACTGGCGAAGCCGTGGCTACTATCGGCCACCATGCCGACAGCAGCCCCAACGGCTTCGTTGCCGATGCCGGCCTGTCGGCAGTGATGTCGCAGCTTCCACAAGCCAGTCTCGCCCAGTTGGTCGACGCCGCCAAGGCCGCCCGCGACCTCTACCACAGCCTGGGCATCACCGCCCTGATGGACCCGGCCGCCAACGCCGCCCCGGGCGATGCGCTGTTCGATTTCAAGCCCACCGCCAAGACCGTCGGAGTGCTGCCGGCCTACAAGGCCTTGGCCGACAAGGGTGAGCTGCAACTGCGGGTCGCCGCGTTAATGGTCGCCAACCCCAAGAGCACGCCAGCCGACCTGGACGTTCTGGACCAGGTCAGAAAGCAGTTCGCTGGCACCGACAACCTCAGCCTGCCCGGCATCAAGATTTTCGCCGACGGCGTGGCTGAAGTTCCCGCGCAAACGGCTGCCTTGCTTGAGCCCTACAAGAACTCCCACAAGGCCGGTGAACTGTTGATCGACCCGGCGCATTTTGGCGAGTTGGTCAGCGCCGCCGATGCCCGTGGCTGGCTGGTGCATGTGCACGCCATCGGCGACCGCGCCGTGCGCGAGGCGCTCAACGGCATCGAGCAGGCGCGCCACGAGCGGCACAGTGACGTAGCCCATTCCATCACCCACCTGCAAATGGTCAACCCCAAGGAGTTCGCCCGCTTCAAACCACTGAATGTCATCGCCTCCATGCAGCTGTATTGGGCTTCGGCCGATGAAATGAGCATCGACTTGCTCAAGCCCTATATCAGCGCCATGGAATTCCAGTACATGTACCCGGCGCGCTCGCTGTTGAAAAACGGTGCGACCATTTCCGGTGCCAGCGATTGGCCGGTGTCGTCCCCGGACCCCTGGAAGGCCATCGCCCAGGCCATCAGCCGCCAAGGCCCCAAGGGGGTGCTGAACAAGGATGAAGCCATCGACCGGCAAACGATGTTCTACGCCTACACCCGCAATGCCGCCCGCACCATTGGCCTGGAGCAACAAATTGGCTCCCTTGAGCCAGGCAAGCAGGCCGACATGATCGTCCTCGACCGCGATGTGTTCAGCGCCCCTGAAGCGCAACTGGCCGACACCCACGTGCTGAAAACGTATTTCGCCGGCCGCGAAGTCTACAGCCGCCCATAACCCCACCTTTTCGCCCGCCCTGCGCCCTTGTCGGTACGGGGAGGGCGAAGCCTTGCCTGCCCATAATAAGAAGGAAACACCCCATGTTTCGCCTGGCCTTTGCCTCCCTCGTCGGCTGCAGCCTGCTGCCCCTTGGCGCCCATGCCGTTTCGCTGACCGACAACCTGCAATTGATGCTCAAGCCGCAATTGGTCAGCGATTACCGTAGCCGAGGCCTGTCCCTCACCCTGGGCGACCCGGCCGCACAACTGGAAGCCGTGCTCATGCACAGCAGCGGCGCCTACCTGGGCGTCTGGACCTCCAACGTCGACTTCGGCCTGGACTTCAAGACGCGTCTGGAACAGGACTACTACGCAGGCTACTTCAGCCAGTTGAGCGACGACATCAGCCTGGATGTGGGCTACCTCAAGTACACCTACGCCAAGGAAGGGCAGCTTAACCAGAGCGAGGTCTATGCCATCTTCAAGGCCTACGGTTTCGAGCTGGCCAGCTACTACTCCAATGACCTGAAGTCCTACATCGGTGAAGATCAGGACACGCTCTACACCTACCTCGGCTACAACCAGGCCTTGCCAGCGGATATCGGCCTGAGGCTGCGCTACGGTCGCTTCGATTTCAAGGACGACGTGTTCATTACCGGCAACGGCAGCACTCGCGGCGACTACCATGAATGGGAGGCCAAGCTGACCCGCAACTTCGTGGGCCTGGATTGGGGCGTGGCTTATGTCGACACCGATCTGTCGCAAAACGAGTGTATGAGCTATTACGGATACACCGACGTGTGCACCGCGACGGTGGTGGTGAGTGCCAGCAAGACGTTCTGATGGCTGATGTTACCCCGGGGGCAGTTAAGAGATTTTGCCTATCAGGCCCCAATACTGCGCCTATTTGCTGACTCCCGGGGAGGCGTCTAGCCTTACTTCACCGCTGGCGTGAGCCGGCAGGTCAAGACCTGACAAGGAGATAATAAGAATGAGTTAGTCGCGTACCAAGTCTGCCGTGGGTCACCATGCTGGCAACTCTCCAGAATTCCCGTGGCCACATCGATCGGTTGATCGACCTGTTGGCCCTGCAGCCTGTGTCATTGACTTCGCTCGTCGCTATTGAGTGCCCAACCGGGCCTGATAGCTGGATGAACTCGACCAAAGGTAGCTCAACGTATGGCAAATGAATCGAAATGCCCGTTCAATCATGCCGCTGGTGGTGGCACGACGAACCGCGATTGGTGGCCTAATCAACTGAATCTGAAGATCCTGCATCAACACTCGTCCAAGACCGACCCCATGGGCGGTAAATTCAATTACGCCGAAGCGTACAAGAAGCTGGACTTTCAGGCCCTCAAGCAAGACCTTGCTGCGCTGATGACCGATTCGCAAGACTGGTGGCCGGCAGACTTCGGCCACTATGGGCCGCTGTTCGTGCGCATGGCCTGGCACAGCGCCGGTACCTACCGCACGGGCGACGGGCGTGGGGGCGCCGGCTCCGGTCAACAACGCTTTGCACCGCTCAACAGCTGGCCAGACAACGTCAGCCTCGACAAGGCACGCCGCCTGCTCTGGCCGATCAAGCAAAAATATGGCCGTAACATTTCCTGGGCCGACCTGATCGTCCTCACCGGTAACGTTGCACTGGAAACCATGGGCTTCAAGACCTTCGGTTTTTCCGGCGGCCGCCCGGACGTCTGGGAGCCGGATGAAGACGTCTACTGGGGCTCTGAAAACAAGTGGCTGGGGGGTGACACCCGCTACGGCAAAGACCATCAACAACTCATGCAAGAGCCTGGCGAAGGCCAACTCGTAGCCGAACCGGGCAATGAAGAAAGCCGCACCGAGCAAGGGCGCAACCTGGAAAACCCACTAGCCGCCGTGCAAATGGGCCTGATCTACGTGAACCCGGAAGGCCCCGAAGGCAACCCGGACCCGGTCGCTGCCGGCAAGGACATTCGCGAAACCTTCGGCCGCATGGCCATGAACGACGAAGAAACCGTAGCGCTGATCGCCGGTGGCCACGCCTTTGGTAAGACCCACGGCGCCGGGCCTGCAGACAACGTGGGGGCCGAACCGGAGGCTGCGGGCCTGGAAGAGCAGGGCCTGGGTTGGAAGAACAGCTTTGGTACCGGTAAAGGCCCCGACACCATCACCAGTGGCCTGGAAGTGACCTGGACCACCACGCCCACAAAGTGGAGCAACAACTACCTGGAAAACCTGTTCGGCTTCGAGTGGGAACTGACCAAGAGCCCGGCGGGTGCCCACCAGTGGACGCCGAAAAACGGGGCAGGGGCCGGCATCATTCCTGACGCCCACGACCCGAGCAAGCGCCGCAACCCGACCATGCTGACCACGGACTTGTCCCTGCGCTTCGACCCGATCTATGAACCGATCTCGCGGCGCTTTTTGCAGAACCCGGACCAACTGGCCGATGCCTTTGCCCGTGCCTGGTACAAGTTGATCCACCGGGACATGGGACCGCTCTCGCGCTACCTCGGCCCGGAAATGCCGAACGAAGAGCTGCTGTGGCAAGACCCTATCCCGAAAGCTGACCATCCCCTGGTCAATGACAGTGATGTCGCGGCACTCAAGGGCAAGCTGCAGGCCTCGGGCCTGTCGGTCTCGCAACTGGTGTCGACCGCCTGGGCGGCGGCTTCCACCTTCCGTGGCTCCGACAAGCGTGGCGGTGCCAACGGTGGACGCTTGCGCCTGGCCCCGCAGAAATTCTGGGCAGCCAACCAACCCGATCAACTGGCGAAAGTGCTGACAACCCTCGAGGGTATCCAGGGTGAGTTCAACGCTGGCGGCAAGAAAATCTCGCTGGCAGACCTGATCGTGCTGGCCGGTTGCGCCGGTGTCGAGCTGGCGGCGAAAAATGCCGGGCACACCGTCACGGTACCGTTCACGCCGGGGCGTATGGATGCCTCCCAGGAACAGACGGATGTCGAGTCTTTCGGCTTCCTGGAACCTATCGCCGATGGCTTCCGTAACTTCACCAAGGCCAGCTACCGCATACCGGCCGAGCAGTTGCTGATCGACAAGGCGCAATTGCTGAACCTCACCGCCCCGGAAATGACGGTGCTTCTTGGTGGTATGCGGGTGCTGGGTACCAATGTCGGGCAAACCGGCCATGGCGTCTTCACCTCGCGGCCGGAGGCCTTGACCAACGACTTCTTCACCAACTTGCTGGACATGGGTGTGGAGTGGAAGCCGGTCTCGGATGCCAATGAGGAGTTTGTAGGGCGTGATCGCAAAACCGGTCAGCAGAAATGGACGGCCACCCGTGTTGATCTGGTCTTCGGCTCAAACTCCCAGTTGCGGGCCCTGGCCGAAGTCTATGCAAGCAGCGATGCGAAGGAACAGTTCGTGAACGACTTCGTCGCGGCCTGGACCAAGGTAATGAACCTGGACCGCTTCGACCTGAGGTAACGAGCGGCTCTGCAAGCCAACAACGCCTCCCTCAGTGGAGGCGTTGTTCGTTTTAGCCGCAGCAAAAGCGACTGCTGCGCCAGGCTGCGTCCGCGCTGGTGCTGGCGCCGAATCCTACGTAGCTGCCGATTAAAGGCCACACCATCCCACCTCACGACTAGAGTTACCCATACGTTCGTTGCGCAGCGAGAAATCTCATGCCCGGCGAACAACTATTTTCAACGGCGAATGTCACTGCTTTTACGCCGGATTCTTTTTATGGGGAAAACAGCCCGTACTTTTTCAGGAGCAAAAGCCACATGGCAGCACTGGGAATCAGCACCTTCACTGCAATGAAAAATGAACAGGCAAGCCTTCTGGGTGAGTGGATCAATGGCCTGGAGGCGAGCGGGGCCACTCGCAACCCCAAAGACCATGAATTGCAACAGGAAACGTTGAGTCCTGCAGTTGGTGATCGCGGGGCTTGAGAATGGCAACGGCTCGAACATTGCCGCACCGGCCTGGGATGAAACCCGCCAGTTCCTGGAAAAGCTCTCCCACAGCCGTGCCTTGCTCGGCCAGGAATCGCACCAGACGGCCAACTTTATTTTCGCCCTCAAAGGACCGCTGTTTGCAATGTTGCAGAGCCACTACAAGGAGCAATTTCAACAATCTGCTGACCGGCATCATCACCAGCCTGGAGCTGATTCAGAAAAGGGTGGCCGAGTCCCGGCTGGACAAAGTCCAGCTTTACACCGATGCAGCGCTGAGCTCGGCCATGAGCGCGGCGTCCCTGACCCATCGCCTTTTGGCTTTCGCCCGGCAACAACCGCTCGATACCCGCCCCGTGGACATCAACGAGCACGTACGCTCGCTCGAAGAGCTGCTGGTGCGAACAATCGGCGAACGCATCACGTTGAGGCTGGAACTCACCAGCAAGCCGGCCATCGCCCTGGTCGACCCGATCCAGCTGGAAAGCGCAGTGCTCAACCTGGTGATCAATGCCCGGGATGCGTTACCCCAAGGCGGCAATATCTGGGTCAACACCTATGCCGCCTATTCCCATGGCGATCCGAACCTGGCCGATGGCGCCTATGTGGCGGTGTCGGTGCGCGACGACGGCACCGGGATTGACCACAGCCTGATCGACAAGGTTTTCGATCCGTTCTTTACCACCAAACCCTTGGGGCAGGGCACCGGGCTGGGGCTATCGAGTATCTATGGCTTTGCCCGACAGTCTGGTGGCGATGCGCACATCCGCAGCGTGGCCCGCTGTGGCACCGAAGTCACCATCATGCTGCCGGCCAGTTCCGACCCCACGGCCGTCGATGCCTCACCGGCCGATGGCGCTCATCAGTGTGGCGGCGAACATGTACTGATCGTCGAAGACATGCCAACCGTGCGCATGTTCGTCGCAGAAGCGTTGGAGGATGCGGGCTACCGCTGCACGCAAGTCGGTGACATCGAAAGTGCGCTGGAACGGATACAAAACGATCCGTCGATCAATCTGCTGCTCACCGACGTGGGCCTGCCGCGTATGAGTGGTCGCGAATTGGCCGACATCGTGCGGGGTTGGCGCGAAGGCCTGCCGATCCTGTTCATCACCGGCTATGCGGAAACCGCGGTCAACCGCCAGGTGTTCCTGGGCAAAGGCATGGATATGCTGATCAAGCCGTTTCAGATCGGCGATCTGCTGGAAAAGGTTCGCTGCACGCTGGGTGGTGCTTGACCCCGTATCAAGCGCCGCCAGCATCAGAAATTGTATTTCACCCCGACCATGCCCTCGTAGCTATGGCTATCTCCATCGAAGGCCTGTTGGTAGCCGGCAGAGAGATAGAACGTGACCTTGGTGTCGGCCTGGTAATCGACGCCCAGGTTGGCCTCCCACCAACTGCCCCCGATATCGGCCTCGAACG
>CAYVPI010000067.1:0-26649 GCA_964453495.1 uncultured Pseudomonas sp.
GGTGACCGTGGGCCATGAATTCCCGCTGATGCAACAGTTCGAAACTGCGCAGGGTGCCTTCGACCTGTTTGAGCCCCTTGTCCAATACATCCTTGCCCACGCCCAGCACTTCGCTCGCATCACCGGTGATGAGCGCAATCTCGGCGAGATGGCGCGCCATGAAATTGGCCTCCTCCGCGCTCAGCTGTGCCAAGGCCTCGCGCACTTGAGCGGCGGCGGCCATCAGGGCGACCTCCTCGCGGGTGCACGCCATGGGCTGGTATGGATCGCCCAGAACGAAGAGTTCACCGGCCTTGAAGCCGTAGCCAAAGCTCGGATTGAGCTGCTTGAGCCGACTGGTCAAGCGCGCCGAGGGGTAGGCGGCAAGCTGGTTCAGTACCTGCTCACCAGACATGCTTTGAGGCACGACGTAGAAGCCGGGCTCTTGAAATTCTGCGCTATTGAATGCCGCTAGCGTTGGCGAATTCGTTGACGGGGCGAAACTGGAGTGAGGCGCCGCCGGTGAGGTGCTGGAAGCGGTAGGAGGCGCTGGTTGAGGGGCCGCACGACTGGCTGATGGAGGCGCATCATTGCGCGACTGGTAAGTGGCGAAGGTTATCGAGTGCTCCAGTCGGGCTTTGCAGGGGCAACCGCTGACGCTGTCCAGCGTGCCGGCAACCCGCCTGCCGTTGCTGATCATGTAGGAGAGCCCGCCCTCGATGACGTAGGTCTTGCCATCCTTGCCGCAAGAGACCTGATCTCCTTCGCGGGCGTGGGCGAAGCCGTACATCGAGACGCAGTTATCTGCTTCCAGCACCCGGCCACCACAGGTGGTCTTGTCATGCAGGCGAATGAAATATCCGGTAGCCATCGATCGAATTCCTTGGCGAGTGAGCAGGAATCCAAGACTCGATGTTAGGAGGGCAACCGTAAGCCGGACATTTCCCGAGCCTCTATCAGAAAGGTCGGAAATCCCTTAGCGTACGAATGGTTCCGAATGCTCCAAGCTCCTCCGACTACAAGGAAGTCCGGCATGCTGCAGGCATTGAAAAGCTACTCAGCCAGCGTGCGCATGCTGCTCTGGGTCACCTTCGTTCTGACCCTGGCGCGGGCAATCACCCTGCCCTATCTCGTCGTGTACCTGGCCGACACTTTCGCCCTGGGTATCAGCGACATCGGCCTGGTAATCGGCAGCGCCTTGTTCGCCGGTTCCTTGTTGAGCCTGTACGGCGGCTACCTGATCGACCGGTTGCGCAGTTACAGCGTGATCCTGGCCGCAACCTTGATGTTCGCCGCCGCCTTTATCGGTGCCCTTGCCAGCCGTTCGCTGGTGCTGTTCTTCCTGTTTCTGGTGGTGATCAACCTGACCCTGGCCGTGGTCGACATTGCCGCCAAGGCGGGCTTCTGTGCCTTGCTAGCGGAAAACCGCCGCAGTGAAGTGTTCGCCATCAAATACACCCTGAGCAATGTGGCTTACGCCGTCGGCCCCTTCATGGGCGCAGGGTTGTTCAAGCTCGATAGCCATTGGCCTTTTGTGGCTTCGGCTGCCTTGGGGGCCGCCATATGCATGGCCTACCACCGTTGGGGCGACCGCTCGCCACAAGCGGGCCTTGCCGGTGTACAGAAGATGGCCTTCATGGCCGTGGGCCGCTTGCTGCTCAAGGATTACCGCCTGGTCTGCTTTACCCTGGGTGGAGTGCTCAGCGCCGTGGTGTTCGGCCAGTTCACGGCGTTTTTGTCCCAATATCTGGTGGTGACCAGCACGCCCGAGCACACCTACCGGGTGATCAGCTACATCGTGGCGACCAACGCCGTGACGGTGATTGCCCTGCAATACCTGATCGGCCGACGCATCAGTAGCCGCCGGCTGTTCCCTTGGCTGCTGGCGGGCATGGCCATGTTCCTGGCCGGCTTGCTGGGCTTTTCCCTGGCCGGGTCGTTGCTGGCCTGGTGCCTGGCGATGCTGGTATTTACCTTGGGCGAGATCATCGTGATTCCGGCCGAGTACATGTTCATCGACGCCATTGCGCCTGAACATTTGCGCGGGATGTATTACGGTGCACAGAACCTGTCGAACCTGGGTGCGGCGCTGGGGCCGGTGATATGTGGGTTTGCCCTGGCAGCGCTGGCGCCGCAGGCGATGTTCTATCTGTTGATGCTGTGCGTGATCGTGGCGGCGTTGTTCTATTATCTGGGGGCAGCAGGGCTCGGGCGCAGGGCTTGACTGCGACGCTGTGCCACTGCGACCTTGGTCGACGCTGACGGATTGCGGGCATTCTGCGAGACTGTTTGATCGGGGTTAACGGCCGCTGCGCGACCGATCGCGGGCAAGCCCGCTCCTACAAGGTGCGCGTATCTCTGTAGGAGCGGGCTTGCCGGAACGCCGGACCGCCGCGATAAAGTCCGCAGGACTTTCAAATCCCCCCGCAGTTCAGGGAATTCGGAGTAAGCATGTCGCTGTCCAGTGGGCTGATCGCAGTGGTCGCCCTGGCCTATATGGCCATCATGTTCGCCATCGCCTTCTACGGCGACCGCCGCCGCACACCGTTGCCGCCGCGTCTGCGTGCCTGGGTGTACAGCCTGTCGCTGGCGGTCTATTGCACCAGCTGGACCTTCTTCGGCGCGGTCGGCCAGGCCGCCGAACAGCTCTGGGCCTTCCTGCCGATCTACCTGGGCCCGGTGCTGCTGCTGGTGTTCGCACCCTGGGTGCTGCAGAAAATGGTACTGATCAGCAAACAGGAGAACATCACCTCCATCGCCGACTTCATCGCAGCACGCTATGGCAAGTCGCAAGCACTGGCTATCGTCGTGGCGCTGATCTGTCTGGTCGGCGTGTTGCCTTATATCGCGCTGCAACTCAAAGGCATCGTGCTGGGCGTCAACTTGCTGATCGGCGCCAGTGCCGATGCCACCGGCTCGCGGGTTCAGGACACTGCCCTGGTGGTTTCGCTGATCCTCGCGCTGTTCACCATCCTGTTCGGCACCCGTAGCCTGGATGTCACCGAGCACCACCGGGGCATGGTATTGGCCATTGCCTTCGAATCGCTGGTCAAGCTGTTCGCCTTCCTTGCTGTTGGCGTCTTCGTCACCTTCAACCTGTACGACGGCTTCGACGATTTGTTCAGCCAGGCGCAACTGGCGCCGCGCCTGGAAACCTACTGGCAGGAAACCATCAACTGGCCGTCGATGGTGGTGCAAACCGGTGTCGCCATGATGGCGATCATCTGCCTGCCGCGGCAATTCCATGTCACCGTGGTCGAGAACATCGAGCCTCAGGACTTGCGCCTGGCACGCTGGGTGTTTCCCGCTTACCTGATCCTGGCCGGGCTGTTCGTGGTGCCGATCGCCCTGGCCGGGCAGATGCTGTTGCCCAGCTCGGTGATTCCAGACTCGTTCGTGATCAGCCTGCCCCTGGCCGAATCACACCCGGCCCTGGCCTTGCTGGCCTTCATCGGCGGTGCTTCGGCGGCCACCGGTATGGTTATCGTTGCCAGCGTGGCGCTGTCGACCATGGTCTCCAACGACATGCTGTTGCCCTGGCTGTTGCGCCGCAACAACGCCGAACGGCCTTTCGAACTGTTCCGCCACTGGATGCTGACCGTACGCCGGGTAAGCATCGTCGGCATTCTGCTGCTGGCGTATGTCAGTTACCGGTTGCTCGGCTCCACCGCGAGCCTGGCGACCATCGGCCAGATCGCCTTTGCCGCCGTAACCCAACTGGCCCCAGCCATGCTCGGCGCCTTGTACTGGAAGCAGGCCAACCGCCGCGGTGTGTTCGCAGGCCTGGCAGTGGGCACTTTCCTCTGGTTCTACACCCTGGTGCTGCCGCTGATCGCGCGCAGCCTGGGCTGGCCACTGGAGGCGTTTCCGGGGCTGGCCTGGTTGCACGGCAACCCGATGAACCTGCCGATTACCCCGCTCACCCAAGGCGTGGTGCTGTCACTGGTGGGCAACTTCACCCTGTTCGTCTGGGTGTCGATATTTTCCCGCACGCGGGTTTCCGAACACTGGCAAGCCGGCCGCTTCATTGGCCAGGAAACCAGCGCACGGTTCAACTCCCGTTCGCTCTTGGCAGTCCAGATCGAAGACCTGCTGGCCCTGGCCTCGCGCTTCGTCGGCGAAGAACGCGCACGCCAGAGTTTCATCCGCTTTGCCTATCGCCAGGGCAAGGGCTTTAACCCCAACCTGAATGCCGACGGTGAATGGATCGCCCACACCGAACGCCTGCTCGCCGGTGTATTGGGCACCTCTTCGACTCGCGCCGTGGTCAAGGCGGCCATCGAGGGCCGCGACATGCAGCTCGAAGACGTAGTGCGCATCGCCGACGAAGCCTCCGAGGTCCTGCAGTTCAACCGCGCCCTGCTACAAGGCGCCATCGAAAACATCAGCCAGGGCATCAGCGTGGTCGACCAGTCGCTCAAGCTGGTGGCCTGGAACCGTCGCTACCTGGAACTGTTCAATTACCCGGACGGTTTGATCAGTGTCGGCCGGCCGATTGCCGACATCATTCGCCACAACGCCGAACGCGGCCTGTGCGGCCCGGGTGAAGCCGAAGTGCACGTGGCCCGGCGCCTGCACTGGATGCGCCAGGGCCGTGCGCACACCTCCGAGCGCCTGTTCCCCAACGGCCGGGTGATCGAGCTGATCGGCAACCCCATGCCAGGCGGCGGTTTCGTCATGAGTTTCACCGACATTACGGCGTTCCGCGAAGCCGAGCAGATTCTCAAGGAGTCCAACGAGGACCTTGAACAGCGCGTCGCACAACGGACCTTTGAGCTATCGCAACTGAACCTCGCATTGACTGAAGCCAAGGGCACGGCCGAGGCCGCCAACCAGTCCAAGACCCGCTTCCTGACGGCGGTGAGCCACGACTTGATGCAACCTTTGAACGCCGCGCGGCTGTTTTCCGCCGCCCTGTCTCACCAGGGTGAGGGGCTATCGGGCGATGCCCAGCAATTGGTCCAGCACATGGACCGCTCCTTGCGCTCGGCCGAAGAACTGATCAGTGACCTGCTGGACATCTCGCGCCTGGAAAACGGCAAGGTTACCCCCGACTGCAAGCCGTTTGCCTTAAGCGACCTGTTCGACACCCTGGGCGCCGAGTTCAAGGTGCTGGCACAGGAACAGGGCCTGGATTTCCGCCTGCGTGGCAGCCACCTTCGGGTCAACAGCGACATGAAACTGTTGCGCCGCATCCTGCAAAACTTCCTCACCAATGCCTTTCGCTATGGCAAAAGCCCGATCCTGCTGGGCGTGCGCCGCAAACAAGGGCACTTGTTACTCGAAGTATGGGACCGTGGCCCTGGCATTCCGGATGACAAACTGCAGGTCATTTTCGAAGAGTTCAAACGCCTGGACAGCCACCAGACCCGCGCCGAAAAAGGCCTGGGCCTGGGCCTGGCGATTGCCGATGGCCTGTGCCGGGTACTGGAGCACCCGCTCAATGTGCGCTCATGGCCCGGCAAGGGCAGCGTATTCAGTGTCAGCGTGCCGCTGGCCAGTGCCACACAGCCGGTTGCGGTCTCGGTAGAGGAACACAATGGCAAACCCCTGGCCGGCATGCAGGTGCTGTGCGTCGACAACGAAGAAAGCATCCTGATCGGCATGAACAGCCTGCTCAGCCGTTGGGGTTGCCAGGTGTGGACCGCGCGTAACCGTCAGGAGTGCGACACCTTGCTGGCTGACGGCCTACGCCCGCACCTGGCACTGGTGGATTACCACCTCGATGACGGCGACACCGGCACCGAGCTGATGGCCTGGCTACGCACGCGCCTGGGCGAGCCGGTGGCGGGCGTGGTGATCAGCGCCGACGGCCACAGCGAGACCGTCGCCCGGGTACATGCCGCCGGCCTCGATTATCTGGCCAAGCCGGTCAAGCCAGCGGCACTGCGCGCCCTGCTCAATCGCCACTTGAGCCTGGCCCGGTAACAGCGTGCTCGGGTAACGGGGCCAGGCCGTCGACGTCGCTCATGGCCCGCTCCAGCAGATCTGCCGGAAGGCTTTTGCTGGCGCGGGCGCCTAGCATGCGCAGCTGCTCGCTGCGGCTGACCAGGTTGCCACGGCCTTCAGTGAGCTTGTTGCGCGCCGCGCTGTAGGCCTTGTCCAGTTGATGCAGGCGGTTGCCCACTTCGTCCAGGTCCTGGATGAACAACACGAACTTATCGTATAGCCAGCCCGCCCGCTCGGCGATTTCCCGAGCGTTCTGGCTCTGGCGTTCCTGCTTCCACAGGCTGTCGATAACCCGCAGGGTCGCCAGCAGGGTGGTCGGGCTGACGATCACGATATGCCGGTCCCAGGCTTCCTGGAACAGGTTCGGCTCGGCCTGCAACGCCGCGGAAAATGCCGCTTCCATGGGCACGAACAAGAGCACGAAATCGAGGCTGTGCAGGCCTTCCAGGCGCTTGTAGTCCTTGCCCGCCAGGCCTTTGACGTGGTTGCGCAACGACAGCACGTGCTGTTTCAACGCGGCCTGGGCGATCACACTGTCATCGGCGGCGACATATTGCTGATAGGCGGTGAGGCTGACCTTGGAATCGACCACCACCTGCTTGTCACCCGGCAGCATAATCAGCACGTCTGGTTGGAATCGCTCGCCATCGGGGCCCTTGAGGCTGACCTGGGTCTGGTACTCGCGGCCCTTTTCCAGGCCCGCATGCTCCAGTACCCGCTCGAGGATCAACTCCCCCCAGTTACCCTGGGTTTTCTGGCCCTTGAGGGCCTGGGTCAGGTTGGTCGCTTCATCGCTCAAACGCTGGTTCAGTTGCTGCAGGCGCTCCAACTCCTTGCCCAGGGAGAAACGCTCACGGGCTTCCTGCTGGTAGCTTTCTTCAACCCGTTTTTCGAAGGACTGGATTCGTTCCTTCAACGGGTCGAGCAATTGCCCCAGGCGTTGCTGGCTGGTTTCGGCAAATCGCTGTTCGCGCTCATCGAAGATCTTCCCGGCCATCTCGGCAAATTGTGCCCGTAACTCATCGCGCGAGCCTTGTAGGTCGGCCAGGCGTTGTTGATGACTGTCCTGCTGCTCGCGCAGTTCGGCATTCAAGCCGGCGCAGTGCGCATCCAGGCGTCGCAATTCGGCTTCTTTGGCCGAGCGTTCGAGGTTCCAGGCATGGGCGGCGTCGCGGGCATTGTCACGTTCTATCTGCAACAACTCGACCTCACGGCCCATGGCGGCAAGCTCGGCCTGTTTGGCCGAGTTGGCCTGGCCCAGGTCGCTGACTTCATCGCGGCAAGCGTCCAGTTGCGCTTGCAGGCCATCCTGGGCCAACTGGGCCGTGGCCAGGCGCTCATCGAGCAACGCCCGCTCGGCCAGCGCCAGCGCAAGGCGCCGTTGCAGCGTCCAGGCCAACCCCAGGCAAGGCAGTGCGGCTGCCAACAAGCCCAGCAAAACACTGGTCAAATCCAAAACCATAGGCACTCCCTGAAAGCCGATGCGCAAAAACGCTGTCAGGGTATCAGCAAGCAACGCCGAGCATTAGTCGTCGTGTTCAGCTTCGTCACTTTGCGTGCCGTTGCCCAGCCGGCCGAACTCTAATTGAGCGCGACGATCACCTGCACGGGCAGCCTGGCGCAATAATTCCTGGCCGATGCGACGGTCACGGGCATTGTCGCAATCACGGCAGAGCATTTGGCCAAGACGGCTCTGAGCTTCCACCACCCCATCTCGGGCAGGCTGCTTGAGCAAGCGGCCGGCAAAATGCTTGATGCTGGGCTTGTCGCCCAGGCGAGGGCTGTCGAGAAGCCAGGAAGCCACTTTCAACGACAGGGGCTTGGCGTGGCCTACCGGGGCATTGACCGGGGCCAAAGAGGAAATTCTTGCGCGAAACTTCATAAAAATTTGTGGGCAAAATCGAGGAGGCGCGCACTCTACTCCTTTTTCTAGCGGGTAGCCCGCACCACGCGACGAAATTTTTTTATCGGCTTCGAGCGATTTTTCTTTGACGGGAAAAAGGCGGATTTCCAAATGGAGATTTACCCCCAGCACAACTTCAAGACAACTGTATGAAGGGTAAAAAAAGCCTGCACGCCCGTCCTAGAGCAACCGCTCGGGACAATCCACAGAAGCTGTGGATAACTCAGTGGACAACCCCCATCAGGACCACGCAAAGCCCCACGGAATGGGGCTTCCAATCAAGTTGGCGGTTTTTTCACCAATAAAAAAAAACGTTTTTTTTCATTGACTTAAATTTTTCAACAGGTCAGTGGGCGTTGTTGGCAGCGGCGTTACAAGGCTGTGACACCTCTCCCCTTCTGTGTGCACAACCGCCCTAAACCGATGCAACAACCCGCACCATTTTTGCCCTTGGCGTCAATACCCTGCTACTGCCGAGCGAGAAAAAAGCTTCACAAGTAGGGCCAAACAGGAGAAACTGGCCGGCTCCGCGATAGAAAAGCGCCTGTTTTAGCCCAAACCGGGTCATATCACCCCGCGCTATAAAAAATCTTGCGTTAGCTCCGAAATTCAGATAGCCTCTTGGGTGTTAGTACCAAGCTGAAAGTCAATTTTGGCCGATACAGTCCTCCAGCACGCTTTCTACCCTCAACGTAGAACCCCTGCTGAAACAAGGGACCGGCCTCCTCGATGGTTTCCAGGTAACACTGCCAAGGTCTCAGCAGACCGCCGCAAGCTCCCTTACTCTGACCGAACCAACCTGCAGATTGATCAGGATCTTCACCCAGCGGCATAGAACCTTTGCCCCGGTGTGTTGCCTGCCCTCCTAAGTACCTACCAGTCAGCCCAGGCGCTCCCTTTTAAATGCGCTTCAAACTGGCTGCTTTGTTCCAGTCGGGTTCTTCGCCAGGCCAATGGTGGCCGGCTTACTGGAACGTTTTCACTTTGCACAGTTCATATCTGTGTTTATTGCAGGAACACCCTAACAATGATGACTCATCAAATTCATACTCAGGATGCCATTCGCACCCTTACCAACGCCTTCGCTCCGATGAATTGCCTGATCATGGCCGCCCGTAAAGGCTGCTTCAGTTTCACCGTGGTCAACGAGCATGGCATTGCCCGCCATACCGAGCGCCTGTACCCGGAGCAATACTCCAGTGCAGAGCCCTTGCAAGCCGTGATCGAGCGTACGCGCCAGGCCCTGACCGCATAAGCGTCCAGAGCGCCAAAAACGCCAGCCCCGCCCCATCAGCGGGGCTTTTTTATGCCCGCTAAAAGGCGGTAAACGTGCCTTTTTTTAAGCACCAGACGGCATATGCTTAATAACTGCGCGTTTAAAATATTTTAAAAACAGGCCTTTACAGCACGAATATGACACTACACTTCAACTCAAGCGGCGCAAACCGCTTCCGGCGAGGCCTGCCAACTTCACCAGCTGCCAAGCACGACCCTCGCCGGCCAATTACAGTTCGAGGGCATTATGGGTATCGCCGCGAGCGAGTTGTGCCAATACGTGATCCGGCCGACGCTGATCTACCTCGGCCGCCATTGTGAAACGGCCGAAGCACTGCTGCTGGGCATCGCCGCCAGCCAATCAGCCTTAGGCTCGGCGCTTCATGATCGGCGCGGACACGGCTTGTATCGAATCGGCGAAATGCGCCACCAGGCCCTCTGGGACCACTACCTTGCCCTGGACCCTGAATTGGCCAGCCTGGTCCGCGGGCTGGCCAGCCAGCATGCCTTTCTCAGTGGCCCGCACCTGGAGCTGACAGTCAATTTGCGCTACGCCACCGCCATAGCCTGGATGCTGGTCGAAGAGCAGCAAACCCCTTTGCCCGCTGCCGATGACCTGATTGGCATGGCCCGAATCTGGCGCCAAACGTTCCAGCCCCACGCCCGCTTGCGTGATTTCACACAAGCCTGGCGCACTTGCATCCAGCCGCTCGAACAACACGCGTGCTGAAGACCTCGCTCAAACTCCGCCTCTATCTGACAAAACCTACAAATTTGGTCGGATTGTCCTACAAAACCGCTCTATCTCCGGCGATACAGCCTATGGCGCTCCGGGCGAAATGTTGGTAATTTTCGCCCCGGTGATCACCACGGAGTTCTAATAATGAAAAAAGTAATGCTCAAAACCACTATCAGCCTCGCTGTTGCCGTGGCCTCCACTCAAATTTTCGCCAGTGGCTTCGCCCTCAACGAGCAGAGCATCAGTGGCATGGGCACCGGTTTTGCTGGTCGCTCCTCTTCTGCCGAAGACGCAAGTACAGTATTTGGTAACCCTGCCGGTATGTCGCGCCTCAAGCGCGAGCAAGTAACCGGCGGCGCAGCAGCCATTATCGCCAGCTCCGACATCAGCGGCAGCGGCACCTTCGGTGGCAGCACCGACGGCGACATGGTTCCGTTCGTCGGCGTACCGATGGCCTACTACGTCAAGCCGATCGACGACCAATGGGCCTTCGGTATCGGCGTATACGCCCCGTTCGGCCTGGTCACCGACTATGAAAACGGCTTTGCCGGACGTTACTTCGGTACTACCAGCAAGGTTTCGGTAGTAACGATTCAACCGACCATCAGCTACGCCTTCAACGACAAGGTTTCGATCGGTTTCGGCCCGACCATCAACCGCATAGATGGCACGCTGGAATCGGCGACCCTGAGCCGCGTAACGCCTGGCCGTAACGACGGCGAAGTCAAGATCAACGGCGACGACACCGCTGTAGGCTACAACATCGGCGTGCTGGTGCAGGCCACCGACAAGACGCGCATCGGCCTGACCTACCACTCCATGGTCGACTACAAGCTCGAAGGCGATACCAAGATCAGCGGTACAGGCTCCTTTGGTGCGGCCAGCGGCAGCAAGTTCGACGCCACGCTGAAGATCAAGACACCTGAGTCCGTCGATTTCTCGGTCACCCACGAGCTTGACGACAACTGGACCCTGCACGCAGGCACCACCTGGACTCGCTGGAGCCGCCTGGAAGCCATCACTGTCGAGAACGAAGGTGTTCCAGCCGCCCTGGGTGGCAGCGCTGGCCCGATCGGCACCATCAGCGAAGAGCAGAACTGGCACGACACCTGGGCACACGCCATCGGTGCATCCTACAAGGTGAACAAGGAATGGACACTGCGCACCGGCTTCTCGGTTGACCAGTCGCCAACCAACAACACCAACCGCTCCCCGCGCATTCCGAGCGGCGACCGCACCATTTTCAGTATTGGTGCTGGCTGGAGCCCGACCGACGACTTGACCGTCGACCTGGCCGCCAACTACCTGATCGAAGAAGACGTCGAGATCCACGACGCCAGCGCTTCCAAAGGTGCGTTCAACGCCAAGTATGAAAACAGTGCAATCGGCCTCGGTCTCGGTGCTACCTACCGTTTCTGATTCAGGACGAGACACGCCGCATAAAAAAGCCCTGCCTCGAAAGAGGCGGGGCTTTTTTATGCTCATGTAGGAGCGGGCTTGCCCGCGATGGGGTGCGAAACGGCCCTGATAGCATCAAACCTTACATCGTAGGGGAAGGCTGCCGCCTTCCATCGCGGGCAAGCCCGCTCCTACAAAGGCTGCGTGCAGCGACGGTTAAGGCTTGGAGGCGATAGCCTTCTCGATGGCGGCCACCAGTTCCGGGTCATCCGGCTTGGTCAGGCTGGAAAAGTTGGCGATCACCTTGCCGCGGCGGTCGACCACGTATTTGTAGAAATTCCACTTCGGCGCGCTGCTTTGGTTGGCCAGCACCTTGAACAGGTGGGTGGCCTTGTCGCCCTTGATGATCTGCGGCTCGGTCATGGTGAAGGTGACGCCGTAGTTGGCGTAGCAAACCTTGGCGGTTTCGGCGCTGTCTTTGGCTTCCTGCTTGAAGTCGTTGGACGGTACGCCGAGCATTTCCAGGCCTTGTTCCTGGTAGGTCTTGTAGAGCGCTTCAAGGCCATCGAATTGCGGGGCGAAGCCACAGTAGCTGGCGGTGTTGACCACCACCAGGGGCTTGCCGGCGAAGCGTTCGCACAAGTCGATCTTTTCCTTGTCGCGCAGCTTTGGCAGGGTGCCTTGCAACAACTCAGGACAGCTGTCGGCCAGCACGGGTAATGCAGTTACCAGCAAGAACAGCGAAACGACAAAACGGCGCATGGTCTTCTCCCGGATCCATTTGTATACGCAAATTACTCGCCCTGCTCGCAGCCTAGCAAGCACCCATGCCCAATTGCATCAGCGCCAGGCCACCACGCTGCCAGCCCCACCAGATCAGCGCCAGCAGCGCGCCACCCAGCAACAGGCCGGCGAGCCACAACCGCAGGCTGTTCATGCCGGCTGGGCCTGCAAACGCGCTACAGGGCGCTCACGCACTGGCCAGTTCAAGGCTGCGGCGATCACGCTCAAGGCAATGGAGATGTGCCACACCAGATCGTAGCTCCCGGTTTGATCGTAAACCACGCCACCCAACCAGCCACCAAGGAAAGCGCCCAGTTGGTGGAACAAAAAGACGATGCCTCCCAGCATAGAGAGATTTCGCACGCCAAAAAGGGTGGCCACGGTGCCGTTGGTCAGTGGCACGGTGGACAGCCACAGCAACCCCATGGTGATGCCGAACAGATAGGCCGTGGTCACCGTCAGCGGCACCGAAATGAAAGCAATGATGACCACGGCGCGGATGAGGTACAGCGCCGTCAGCAGCCGCGGCTTGGACATGCGCCCGCCGAGCCAGCCCGCAATGTACGTGCCGAAAATATTGAACAACCCTACCAGCGCCAACACCGTGGTGCCGACCGTGGCGGGCAGATGCTGGTCGACCAGGTACGAAGGCAGGTGCACACCGATAAACACCACCTGGAAGCCGCAGACGAAGAAGCCCAGCGCCAAGAGCCAGAAGCCCGAATGGGAGCAGGCCTCCTTGAGCGCCTCGCGCAGGGTTTGCTCATGCCCCTGAGCTGGTAGCGGGCGATCTTTCAAGAAACCCACCAACGGCACGATCAGCGCGACCAGCAGACCCAGCGCCAGCAACGCCGCCGACCAGCCCAGCCAGCCGATCAGGCCAAGGGTGCCGGGCAGCATGGCGAACTGGCCGAAAGAGCCGGCAGCACTGGCAATGCCCATGGCCATGCTGCGTTTTTCTGCCGGCACGGCACGCCCGACTACACCGAGGATCACCGAAAACGAAGTACCCGATAGACCGATACCGATCAACAGCCCCGCACTCAATGACAGTGACCAGGCCGAATCAGACAACCCCATCATCACCAGCCCCAGGGCGTACAACACGCCACCGATCGCCACGACCTTCGCCGCACCGAGGCGGTCGGCCAGGGCGCCGGTAAACGGCTGGGCCAGGCCCCAGATCAGGTTCTGCAAGGCGATGGCGAAGGCGAACACTTCACGCCCCCAGCCGAACTCGGCACTCATGGGCGCCAAAAACAGGCCGAAGCCATGCCGTACCCCCAGCGACAATGCCAGGATCAGGGCACTACCAAAAAGTATCCAACCGCTGGTACGCCATACCGATGTCATTGCTTATCTCTCCGTGGCAACTGTTGATATGCGGGTATATACCCGCTTTACCCAAAACAAAAACACTTATTCCAATAGTTCGAGGGTCGCAAACAAGGCATCACGCCGCTCGCTACCCACTTTCTCCAATAATCGCTGCTGCGCCTGTTCCCAAGCCGGTGCGGCTGCCTGCAGGCGCTCACGCCCTTGGGCAGTGAGCACTACCAGGCGGTTGCGCAAGTCTTCGCCTTCGGCCAGTTCCACCAGCCCGGCACCTTCCAACACCCTGAGGTTGCGCCCCAGGGTGCTGCGGTCCAGCCCCACCGCTTCGGCCAGGCAGGAAATGCTCGGCTGGTCGAGACGCTGGATGTTACGCAACAAGGAAAATTGCGCGACGTTGATCCCGAAGCCTTCCAGGGCTTCGTCGTAGTGCCGGGTCACGCCTCGGGCGGCGCGGCGCAAATGGGTGCAGAAACATTCGGTCGTCAACATGATTACGTGTATATACCCGCAAATCGCTCGATGCAAGCTTAAAAAAGTACCCAGCTGAGCAGCACAGTCAATTCCAGCAGCTCCAGCAGGGCACCGGCGGTATCGCCGGTGGTGCCCCCCAAGCGTCGCAGCATCAGTTGGCGCAGCCAAAAAAACACCACGCCAGCGCTCAGTAATCCCCAGATGCCCTGCCACCTCGCCAACGCCACACACCCCAGCGCCACCAGCAGCAAGGCCCAGCAGACGACACGACGTGGAAGGTGCTCGGCCAACGCCTGGCCTAAACCGCCCGGCCGCACATAGGGTGTGCTCAGGAACAAGCCGAGCATGGCCGCGCGGCCGATGACCGGTGCCAGGATCAGCGCCAGGCCCTGCCCGGCCTCCACCAGTGCCAGCACGGCACAGAATTTCAGTAACAGCACCAACACCAGGGTCACGACGGCTATCGGCCCACTGCGTGGGTCTTTCATGATTTCCAGGGTGCGCGCCCGGTCACCAAAGCCGCCGAGCCAGGCGTCGGCACTGTCGGCCAACCCGTCCAGGTGCAGGGCGCCACTGAGCAAGACCCAGGCGCTCAGCAACAGGGCCGCATGCAGCAGCAACGGTGTGCCGCTGAGCAGGTGGTCGAACGCCCACAACAGCAAGCCAAACAGCAGCCCCACCAGCGGGTAACAAAGCAAGGACTGACCCACCTGCCGGGGCTCGGGCATGCCTGGCAAACGCACTGGCAGGCTGCTGAGAAATTGCAGGGCGATCCAGAACGGCAGCATGTTCAGCAGCGCTCCGTCAGCTTGCCGTGGGCATCCACGGACAGATGAAACACACTGCCGTGACCGACTTCCACTTGCAGCAGTTGCTCACGCGGCAGACCACGGGCCTGGGCCAGCAACAAACGCATCACGCCGCCGTGGCTTACCAACAGAATGCGTTCACCGGCATAAGCGTGTTGCAAGCGCGCCACTGCCGCCAACACCCGCTTGGCAAAGTCGGCGACCGGCTCGCCCTGGGGCGGTGTGAAGGCGTAAGGATCGGCCCAGAACAAGCCCAAACCGCGCTCATCGCTCAGCATCAGGTCGGCCGCACTGCGGCCTTCCCACTCGCCGAAGTGCAGTTCTTGCAGGTCTTTTTCCAGCGTCAATGGCAGGGCCAGGTGCTCGGACAATTCTGCAGCGAACAAGGCACAACGCTGCAAAGGCGAACTGACCAACCGGTCCCACGGGCCGCGTTGCGCCACTGCCGCACGCATCTGCGCCCAGCCAGTGGCAGTGAGGGCATCGTCGAGGCTGCCGCGCAAGCCACCACCCAACTCGGTTTCACCGTGACGCAGCAGGTCCAGGTGCAAGGTCATTGGCCACGATCGGCCACTGCCGCCTCGGTGAAAGTCGCCATCTGCCCGTGCAGGTCGCAGGCCAGGCGCAGCAGGGGTACCGCCAGGGCCGCGCCGCTGCCCTCGCCCAGACGCAGGCCCAGATCAAGCAGCGGTTGCGCCTCCAGAGCTTGCAGAATGTGCCGGTGGCCCGGCTCGGCACCGCGATGGCCAAACAGCAACCATGGCCGGCAGCCAGGATTCAGGCGCACCGCCACCAGCGCCGCGACGCTGCAGATAAAACCATCGACCAACACTGCCACGCCGGCCTGGGCACAGGCCAGATAAGCGCCGACCAACGCCGCAATTTCAAAACCACCAAAACACAACAACCGCGCCAACGGATCGCCCGGCAAGGCCACATGGGTCTGCAACGCACGCTCGATCACCTGCGCCTTGTGATTGACGCCCGCCGCATCCAGCCCGGTGCCGGGGCCGACCAGGTCGCTCGCGGGGCAGCCCAGCAAGGCACACGCCAGGGCACTGGCCGCCGTGGTGTTGCCAATGCCCATTTCACCGCCGATAAACAGCTGCGCCCCTGCGGCCACCGCGCGCAAGGCACTGTCGCGCCCGGCTTGCAACGCCAGCAACCCTTGAGTTTGAGTCATGGCAGGAGCCTGGGCGAAGTTGGCGGTGCCCGCGGCGATGCGCACATGACGAACACCCGGCAGGTCATCCAGGGGCGTTGCCGTACCCAGGTCGATCACTTCCAGTTGCGCATTCAACTGACGGGCCAACACGCTGATGGCCGCGCCGCCGTTGACGAAGTTGTGCAGCATTTGCCCGGTAACGGCCTGGGGGTAGGCGGAAATGCCTTCGGCGACCACACCATGGTCACCTGCGAAAATGGCGATCCATACGTGTGCAAGGCTCGGCTTGACTTGCCCTTGCAGGCCGGCCAGTTGCACCGCCACGGCTTCGAGCTGGCCGAGGGAACCGGCCGGCTTGGTCAACTGTTGCTGTCGTGCCAACGCCTGCTCCTGCACGTCGCGATCAACTGGGCGACAGGTGTTCAACCACCAGGTGTGGCTCATAATGAGGGTCCTTTGAGGGTCAGGGGCAGGCCGGCCACGGTCAGCACCACGCGCTCGCAGCGCTCGGCAATGGCCTGGTGCAGCCAACCGGATTCATCGACATAACGGCGGGTCAACTCACCCATGGGCACCACTCCCATGCCGGTTTCGTTGCTGACCAGAATGATTTCACCGGGTAAATCGACCAAGCAATCCAGTAGCGCCTGGCGTTCGTCGTTCAGGCGCTGCGGGTCGTCCTGCATCAGCAGGTTGGTCATCCACAGGGTCAGGCAATCGACCAGCAGGCAGCGCTCGGCACTGGCGTGCTCGCGCAGCACCCGGGCCAGCGCCAGTGGCTCTTCGACCAGTACCCAATGCGGCGGGCGGCGCTCGCGGTGTATTTGCACCCGCGCACTCATTTCACCGTCCAGGGGCTCGCTGGTAGCGATGTAGGTAACAGCCAGGTTGCTCTGGGTGGCCAGCTTCTCGGCCAGGCGGCTTTTACCGGAACGGGCACCGCCGAGGATCAGTTGCAGCATGTCAGTGGGTGTCCTGTTGCAGCCCGCACAAGGTGCGCAGGTAGCCTGTATCTAGATGCTGTTCGACCAGGTCGGCCAGGCGCTCGATGTCCAGCTCGCGCAAGGCGTGGTAATCGACCTCCTCCACGTCGCGTAGCCCCGCCCAGCGCAGCAAGGCGCTGCAGGCCGGCCCCGATTCAAACAGACCGTGCAGATAAGTGCCGAGGATTTGCCCATCCTCGCTCATGGCGCCGTCGCAGCGGCCATCGTCCAATTGCACGGCCGCGCGCTCCAGCGCCGGGCCACAGGTGACACCGGCGTGGATCTCGTAACCGCTGACCGATGCATCTTCAAGCAGCAAGCGGCCACGCACGTTGCGCAGCTGTTTTTCGGCCTCAAGCGTCGTGCACAAATCCAGAAGCCCCAGGCCCGGGCTTGAGCCGGCGACGCCTTCCAGGCCCAGCGGGTCTTCGATCAGTTGGCCGAGCATTTGCAGCCCACCGCAGATGCCCAGGACCTTGCCGCCGTAACGCAGGTGCCGGGCAATGGCAGCGTCCCAGCCCTGGCTGCGCAGGAACGCCAGGTCGCTGCGCACGCTTTTGGAACCGGGCAGGATGATAAGGTCGGCCGCAGGGATGCTGGCACCCGGGCCAATGAACTGCAGGTCGACCTGCGGGTGCAGGCGCAGAGGGTCGAAATCGGTGTGGTTGCTGATGCGTGGCAAAACAGGCACGACCACCTTGAGCACTTGCTCAGACTTGTCCGCCTGGCGCTGATCGATGCCGTCTTCGGCTTCCAGGTGCAGGTCGAGCACATACGGCAATACGCCGATCACCGGTTTACCGGTACGGGCTTCGAGCCAGTCCAGGCCCGGTTGCAGCAAGGCGATATCGCCACGGAAGCGGTTGATGACAAAACCCTTCACCCGTGCCTGCTCGCTGGGCGACAACAGCTCCAGGGTGCCCACCAAATGGGCGAACACCCCGCCGCGATTGATATCGGCGATCAGCAGCACCGGGCAATCCACCGCCTCGGCAAAGCCCATGTTGGCGATGTCGCCAGCCCGCAAGTTGATCTCGGCAGGCGAGCCTGCGCCTTCGACCATCACCACCGGGTACTCGGCACTCAAGCGCTGGTGCGAGGCCAGCACCGCCTGCATCGCCACCACCTTGTAGTCGTGATAAGCCACGGCGTTCATGCTGGTGACGGCCCGACCATGGATGATGACCTGGGCACCGGTGTCGCTGTTGGGCTTGAGCAACACCGGGTTCATGTCGGTATGCGGCGCAAGGCCGGCAGCCTGGGCCTGCACCGCCTGGGCCCGGCCAATTTCGCCACCGTCGGCGGTGACTGCGCTATTGAGCGCCATGTTCTGTGGCTTGAATGGCACCACGCGCACACCTTGGCGTGTCAGCCAGCGACACAGGGCGGTCACCAGGGTGCTCTTGCCCGCATCGGAGGTGGTGCCTTGCACCATCAGGGTGGTCATGGGGTTTCCTTGAGGTAGTCGATGAAGGCCTGCTCGAGGCGCTGCCAATCGGCGTCCTCGGCGGGCAGGCCGAAGCGCAGGCTGCTGGTGTGGGTGAACAGCCGCAGCAAAATGCCCCGGTGGGCCATGAAATCGTGCAAGTGCACCGCCTTATCGGTCACCAGCCACTGGAACAGCGCACAACCACCCTGGGGGTCGAGGCCGAACCGTTGCAACAGCTGCGCCAGGCGCTCGCTGGCCTGGGCACTGCGCTCGATCTGGTGCAGGTGCCCTGCCGTGTCGAGCAAGCACGCGGTGCCCAGCACCCGGGTCGGGCCACTGACGGCCCAGGGGCCGATCTGCTCGGCCAACAACTGCAAGAGCTTGCGCTCGGCCAGGACAAAACCGAGGCGCACCCCGGCCAAGCCGAAAAACTTGCCGAACGAGCGCAACACGATCAAGCCGGCCTGCCCGGTATCGGCCGCCAGGCTTGATGCCGGGGTGTTGTCCATAAAGGCTTCATCGACCACCAGCCAACCGCCGCGCTGAACCAGGCGCGCGTGCCATTCAAGCAGGCGCTCGGGAGAAAACAGGCGACCACTGGGGTTGTTCGGGTTGACCACCACCAGCACATCGAGGCTGTCGAGAAAAAAATCCACTTCCGCTTCGCTGATTTCGCGCACCACATGGCCGCTGCGCCGCCAGGCGTGGGCATGCTCGGCATAACAAGGTGAAAGCACCCCGACCTTGCCACTGCGGCGCAAACGCGGCAGCGCCTGGATGGCAGCTTGCGAGCCTGGCACCGGCAATACCCGATCGGCGCCATAGTAGCTGCAGGCAGCCGCTTCCAGGCCATCATCGGTTTCCGGCAGCCGGGCCCAGGCGCGAACGGGGATCGCGGGAATTTCCCAAGGCCAGGGGGCGATGCCGCTGGAAAGGTCCAGCCATTGCTCCAGCGCAATCCCGTACTGCGCTGCGGCACGTTGTAGGCGACCACCGTGTTCAAGCATAAAACTCAGCTCCCAGGCACAGGACCAGCAACCACAACCAGACGCCGTGACGGACCAGGCGCCAGCCGCGCTCGATGGCGTCGGCATCGGCCGCCGGGCCTTCACCCAATTGTGCCCGCTCATGCAATTGGCCATGGTAGATCGCTGCGCCGCCCAACTGCACGCCCAATGCACCGGCACCGGCGGCCATGACTGGGCCGGCGTTGGGGCTGTCCCAGGCCGGTGCCTGGGTGCGCCAGCATTGCAGGGCCAGGCGGGTCTTGCCCAGCACAGCGTAAGTCAGGGCCACCAAGCGCGCCGGGATGTAGTTGAGCACGTCGTCGATACGCGCGGCGGCCCAGCCGAAGCGTTCGAAGCGCTCGTTGCGATAGCCCCACATGGCATCCAGGGTGTTGCTCAGGCGGTAGAGCACCACACCGGGCGCACCGGCCACGACAAACCAGAACAACGCAGCGAATACCGCGTCGCTGCCGTTTTCAAGCACCGACTCGGTGGCCGCACGTGCCACGGCAGTCTCATCGAGTTCAGCGGTCTCGCGGCTGACCAGGTAGCCCACACGCACGCGTGCTTCGGCCAGGTCATTACGACGCAGGGCCTCGGCCACCGGCGTGATGTGCTCGCCCAGGCTACGCAGGCCAAGGGCGCAATACAGCGCCAGGATCTCGACGATCCAGCCGATATAGGGCAACCACGACAACAGGGTCGCCAACAGGGTCAACGGAATCACTGCGATGAACCAGGCCGTCACTCCGTGGCTGCGCCAGCCGCGCCCGCCGCCATTGAAGCGCTGTTCCAGGCGGTCGGCCAGGCGCCCGAAGGCCACCAGCGGATGCCGGCGCTTGGGTTCGCCCAGTAGCGCATCGAGCGCCACCCCGGCGACACTCAGCAACGCCATACTCATGGTTTCACTCCCCAATGGTTCTCATACAGCATGTCGGATAACGGCCGGGGTTCGGCCCAGCCTTCCAGGGCCAGCATGGGCGCCGGATAAAAGGCCGTGACCGGCCCCAGGCACAAGATCGCCAGCGGCTTTGCGCCCGCCGGCAAACCCAGCAGGTCGGCCAGGGCAAGGGGGTCGAACAACGAGACCCAGCCCATGCCCAGGCCTTCGGCACGGGCGGCCAGCCACAGGTTTTGAATCGCGCACGACAGCGAAGCCATGTCCATTTCCGGCAAGGTGCGACGGCCGAAAATATGCCGCTCGCGGTCGTCGCCCAAGGCGGCGACCAGTACTTCGGCACAGTCGTTGATGCCCTCGACCTTAAGCTTCATGAATTCGTCGGAGCGCTCGCCCAAGGCATCGGCGGTACGCACTCGCTCCTCTTCAACCAGCGCCTGGATACGCTGGCGCAAGGCCCGCTCACTGATGCGAACAAAACGCCAGGGTTGCATCAGGCCAACACTGGGTGCCTGATGCGCGGCAGCGAGCAATCTGGCCAGCAATTCGGGGGCCACCGTACCGCCGCTGAAGTGACGCATGTCACGGCGCTCGGCAATAGCCCGGTACACCGCCGCACGTTCCTGCGCACTGAAGGCCTGGTCGCTCATGGCCGCAACAGCGCCGCCACCGCCTGGGGGTTGGAGGGAAAATAAAAATGCACATAGGAGGCCGTCAAGCGACCACTGCGGTAGACCGCTTCGGCGCCTCGCCCACCATTGGGGCTGTGGCCGCGGGCAATGGGTGCCAGCGGCGTCGTCGTCAACGAATGATGGTAGGTATGCCCGCGCAAACAGCCTTCCGGCAGTTCGACCGTTTGCAAGGCCAATGCCGCCAGACGCGTTTGCATCACCGCCTCGCCCGGGAGCAAGCCGAGCAGCTCGGCACCCAGGCCTTGGACATCGACCAACGTATCGAGCAGGTAGAGCATGCCACCGCATTCGGCCAGCAGCGGTTTACCTGCGTCATGGTGGTCGCGGATATCGGCGAGCATCGAGGTGTTGGCCGCCAGTGCCAGGTGATGCAGTTCCGGGTAGCCACCGGGCAGATACAGGCTGTCGGCTGGCGGTAACTGCCGGTCGTGCAACGGCGAGAAGAACACCAACTGCGCGCCCATGGCCCGCAGCAGGTCCAGGTTGGCGCCATAGACGAAGGCGAAGGCTTCGTCCCGCGCCACGGCGATGCGCACGCCGGCCAGCAACGGCTCGGCAGCCAACACTGCCGGTGCGGCGAATGTCACCGCTGGCGGCAAGGCCGCATCGCAGCTTTCGGCCAGGGCGCTGGCTGCCGCATCCAGGCGCACGTCCAGGTCGTTCAATTCGCTGGCCTGCACCAACCCAAGGTGCCGGCTCGGCAGCTCGATCCCGGTTTCCCGCGACAGGCCACCATACCAACGCAAGCCTTCAGTCAGGCTGCCTTCAAGTAGTTGAGCATGACGCAAGGTGCCGACGCGATTGGCCAGCACCCCGGCAAACGGCAGGTCCGGCTGATAACGCGCCAGGCCCAGGGCCAGCGCGCCAAAAGTCTGGGCCATGGCCGTGCCATCAATGACGGCAAGTACCGGCACGCCAAAATGGCGCGCCAGGTCGGCGCTCGACGGCGTGCCATCGAACAACCCCATGACCCCTTCGATCAGGATCAGGTCGGCTTCGCCGGCCGCTTCCCACAGCAAGCGACGGCTTTCTTCGGCACCGACCATCCACAGGTCAAGCTGGTACACCGGGGCGCCGCTGGCACGCTCAAGAATCATCGGGTCGAGAAAATCCGGCCCGCATTTGAACACGCGCACCTTGCGTCCCTGGTTGCGGTGCAAACGGGCCAGTGCAGCGGTCACGGTGGTCTTGCCCTGGCCAGAGGCCGGCGCGGCGATGAGCACCGCCGGGCAATGACGCGCATCGCTCATAGTTCGATGCCTTTCTGCGCCTTGATGCCCGCCTGGAAGGCATGCTTGATCATGCCCATTTCAGTCACCGTATCGGCCAACTCGATCATTTGTGGCTTGGCGCCGCGGCCGGTCACCAGCACGTGCTGCATCAGCGGGCGGGCCTGCAAGTCATTGAGCACTTGGTCGAGGTCCAGGTAGCCATGCTTGAGGGCGATGTTCAACTCATCGAGTACCACCAGGCCGATGCTCGGATCGCTCAGCAACTCACGGGCAACCGCCCAGGCCGCTTCGGCAGCGGCGATATCACGCTGGCGGTCCTGGGTTTCCCAGGTAAACCCCTCGCCCATCACATGGAAGCGCACCTGCTCGGGAAAGCGCCTGAAGAACAACTCTTCGCCAGTGCTGTTGCGGCCCTTGATGAACTGCACCACGCCACACTGCATACCGTGGCCCATGGCACGGGCCAGCATGCCGAATGCCGAACTGCTCTTGCCCTTGCCATTGCCGGTCAGTACAAGCAGCAACCCACATTCGTTCGGCGCATTGGCAATGCGCTCGTCGATCACGGCCTTTTTGCGCAGCATGCGCGCCAGGTGACGCTCGTCACGTTCGGTGGTTTCGGTGGTATCAGTCATCGCAGCGCTCCGCTAACGCGCAAATGGGCAGCATCGACGAAGCGCCACGACAGGCAGGCGCAGGCTTTTGCCCAGGCATGTTCATGGCTGTAGATCGTCAATGCCGCTCTCACCCGCGCGACAGATGAATATCAAGCAACGGACTTGCCATTGCTATGGGGTATTTCAGGCCGGTCTCCGGACTCATGAGCGGGATATCCCCAGGCCGCACGCCTTCCCGGACCCATACCGACCCAGTGGCCATTGCGCGACCCTTCACTCATTTACCGTTGCGGGGGCAGCGCCGGAATCGCGTGCCCTGCACGCTCACCGGCTTCCCTGTTTCACTCCAGCAACCCGAAAGGTAGCAGAGCACCTGAAACACGCCGCGAAGGTTAGAGGGTTGGGGATGGAGCGTCAATTAAAGCCCTTCAATACCCGTTGAACCTTGAGCGCCCGACTGTCTCTATCCCTTATAAGGCTGGTTAGCGTAACGGGAGACCACCATGCATCCTGCTCGACTCGCCCTGATGATCGTCCTCGCCAGCGGGCTTGCCGCCTGCGGCGAAACCGCCCGGTTGCAAGTCGCCGATGGCAGCGGCCCTTCCCCCCAACTGCCGGAGCCGAACAAGACCCTGGTCCCCACCCTGAACATCGCCCCGGCCATCGGTTGGCCCAAGGGCGCCAAACCGGTGGCCGCCCAAGGCACGCAAGTGGCCGCGTTTGCCGAGGGGCTCGACCACCCACGTTGGCTGTATGTATTGCCCAACGGTGACGTGCTGGTGGCCGAAACCAATGCCCCGCCCAAGCCCGACGATGGCAAGGGCATTCGCGGCTGGATGATGAAAAAAGCCATGAAACGTGCGGGCGCCGGTGTGCCCAGCCCGAATCGAATCACCCTGCTGCGTGACGGCGACCACGACGGCGTGGCCGAAACCCGCACCACCTTCCTCGAAAACATGAACTCGCCCTTTGGCATGGCATTGGTTGGCAACGCCTTCTACGTGGCCGACACCGATCGCTTGTTGCGCTTTCACTACCAGGACGGCGCCACGTCACTCGCAGGCCCGGGCAGCAAAGTGGTCGACCTGCCTGGCGGCACCTTGAACCATCACTGGACCAAGAATGTGATCGCCAGCCTCGACGGCAAGAAGCTGTACGTTACGGTTGGCTCCAACAGCAATGTCGGCGAGAACGGCATGGACCAGGAAAAAGGCCGCGCAGCAATCTGGGAAGTGGACCCGGCCAGCGGCAGCCAACGGATTTTCGCGTCCGGCCTGCGCAACCCCAATGGCATGGCCTGGGAGCCCCAGAGCGGGCAATTATGGACAGCCGTAAATGAGCGCGACGAAATCGGCAGCGACCTGGTGCCCGACTACATCACCTCGGTCAAGGAGGGTGGCTTCTATGGCTGGCCCTATAGCTACTATGGCCAGCACGTGGACGTACGGGTCGAGCCCCAGGACCCGGCCCTGGTGGCAAAAGCCATCGCCCCGGACTATGCCGTCGGCCCACACACCGCCTCGCTGGGCCTGGCCTTCGCCGAAGCCCAGGCCTTGCCGGCACCCTTTGACCAAGGCGCAATCATCGGCCAGCACGGCTCCTGGAATCGCGATCCCCACAGCGGCTACAAAGTGCTGTTCGTGCCGTTCCATAATGGCAAGCCCAGCGGCCAACCGATCGACTTGCTCAGCGGCTTCCTCGATGCCAACGACAATGCCATGGGCCGGCCGGTTGGCGTGGTCAATGACCACAAGGGTGGTGTGTTGGTAGCCGATGACGTCGGCAACAAGATCTGGCGGATCACTTCGGCCAAAGGGGGTTCAGCGCTTACGGCACAGGGTAAGACCGTCTCCCAGAGGCAGGAGTGAAAGGTCGACGCGCGCGTCATCCTTCAACGCCAGGTTGAGTGCCTGGATGGCGCGGGTGTCAGCGCTTTCGGGCGAGGTTTCGAGCACCCGGCCACTCCACAGGGTGTTATCGAACAGCACCAGGCCACCTGCGCGTAACAAGCGCAAGGCGCTTTCCAGGTACTGGGGGTAGTTGGCCTTGTCGGCGTCGATGAAGATCAGGTCGAAACTGCCGCCCTGCCCTTGCTGCTCCAGTTGCGCCAAGGTATCGAGCGCTGGCGCCAGGCGCAGGTCGATCCTGTCGGCGACGCCCGCCTGCTGCCAATAATCTCGAGCCGTCTGGTTGTAATCTCCTGGCAGGTCACAGCAAGTCAAGTGACCGTTTTCCGGCATCGCCTGGGCCATGCACAAGGCGCTGTAACCGGTGAAAGTGCCCACTTCGAGCAAGCGCGTGGCGCCGAGCAAACGTACCAGCAGGGCAAGAAACTGGCCCTGCTCGGGTGCAATCTGCCAGCGCGCCATGGGCAGCGCCTGGGTTTCGGTGCGCAGTTGTTGCAATAGCGGGGTTTCGCGCAGCGAGACACTTTGCAGGTAGTGGTACAGCGCGTCGTCGAGGTAGAGCGTTTGGGCAGTCATGGTCAGCCTATTTTTGCCGCAACTCAATCTTGTAGCAGCTGGCGAAGCCTGCGTCCGGCTGCCAAGCAACCGTAAAACCTGAGTGCAGGGGATTTATCGAAACTACCGCATCGCTAGTCTTCACGACTGCTTCGCAGCCGGACGCAGGCTTCGCCAGCTGCTACGGATAGTCCCTGCTTTTAGGGATTATGCGCCAGGTTGGTCGACTGCGGCTGTAGGATGCGCTTGGCATTGAGGTAGGCTTTTTGCCAATAGGCGTTGGCCAGGTAATCCAGGCGGACGGTTCCGCCGGTGGCCGGGGCGTGGACAAAGCGCCCTTCGCCCACATAGATGCCGGCATGGCTGACCTGGGAGCCGCCATTGGTGGCGAAGAACACCACATCACCGGATTGCAGCGCATTGCGGCCGATATCGGGAGCCCGCATGACGATCATTTCGCGGGTCGAGCGCGGCAACGTGATACCGGCAGCATCGCGGTACACGTAACCAATCAGGCCACTGCAATCGAAACCTGAATCCGGGGTATTGCCGCCCCAGCGATAGGGCGTACCCACCAGCCCGATTGCGCGAATCAGCACATCTTCGGCCACCGGCGAGGAAAACTGAGGCACCATGACGGCCGGCTGGGCGACCCGCGGCGCCGGAGCATGGCTTGAGCAGGCACCGAGCGTTGCAGCAATGAGCACCAGGGCAACACGCGCCGTCATCGACATAAAACAGAACATCCTGATCTGAACCGGCTTGCTCCGCCGCGAGATGGCTAAATGCCACGTTTTTATCAACAGTGAATACTAGCTGTTATTGCCAAAAACGCAAACGGCGACGCGCTTTTCAGCTACGTCGCCGTTGATACCGGGTGTGAACCGGCTTATTTGCGCGAGATGACCGTACCGGAGGCCGGGGCCATGGCCAATGCGCGCTTGGCTTCGATAAAGGTCTTGTTCCAGTAGCGATCACCAAGGCTGTCGATGCGCACACCGCCGCTGCGGCGGCTGCTGGAATGGATGAACTGGTTGTCACCCAGGTAGATGCCGGCGTGGCTGACGCGGCCACGGCCGTTGGTGCTGAAGAACAGCAGGTCGCCAGGCTTGAGGTTGTTGCGAGAAACCAGTGGCGCATCCACGTTGATCATTTCACGGGTGGAGCGCGGCAGGTTCATGCCCGCCTCTTCGCGGAACAGGTAACCGATGAAACCGCTGCAGTCAAAGCCCGCTTCCGAGGTGCCGCCAAAACGGTAGCGCGTACCGATCAGGGACATGCCACGCTCAAGGATACTGTCGGCGAGGGCGGGAAGTTGGTACGGCTTGCTGCTGGAGAATTCAGCCAGCTCTTTTTCGGTCATCAACTCTTCGGGCAAAACCGAGGAAGTATTACCCGCTGCAGCAGCGGTAACCGGAGTATTAACCTGCTGCTGCGAAACCGGCGAATGCGCCGCACAGCCAAAAAGCAGGGTAACGAGTGCGAGGGGCACGAGGGGTGCGAAGCGCTTTAGCATGGGCACG
>CAYVPI010000068.1:0-26373 GCA_964453495.1 uncultured Pseudomonas sp.
AGTCCGGCGGCGCGCTGCGGCATGTCTACTTCCCCACCGACTCCATCGTGTCGCTTTTGTATGTGATGGAAAACGGTGCCTCGGCCGAGATATCGGTTGTCGGCAATGAAGGCCTGATCGGTATTGCCGTATTCATGGGTGGCGAGAGCACGCCGAGCCGGGCCGTTGTGCAAAGTGCCGGGCATGCTTTCCGGTTACCTGGCCAACGGCTCAAGGACGAGTTCAACCGCCATGAAGAGATGCTATTGCTGATGCTTCGCTACACCCAGGCACTGATCACGCAAATGGCCCAGACTGCAGTGTGCAACCGGCACCACTCCATCGACCAGCAGCTGTGCCGTTGGTTGTTGTTGTCGCTTGATCGCCTGCAAGGCAATCAACTGACCATGACCCAGGAATTGATCGCCAACATGCTGGGTGTACGCCGAGAAGGCGTGACCGACGCCGCCGGCAAGCTACAGCGCCTGGGTGTTATCGAATACAGCCGGGGGCACATCAAGATCCTGGACAGGGCTCGACTCGAGCAGCTGAGTTGCGAATGCTATGCCGTGGTTCGAAGAGAAACCGAACGATTGCTGCCCTACTTTCCATTGCGCCCGGACTCACTGTAGGAGCGGCGGCATCTACCTCGGCGGGCCGCATCGTCTTGATCGCGAGCAATTATTGAACCCTACCCCACTGGGCCGAAAACAGAGCTGCTACGCTTGATACATGGGCTTCGGCGCTTTCCCGGACAGAGGGTGCACGTACCGTTCCCAATGGCGATTCTGGCCTGCCGAACAATGGATTTTTCCTGGCCATGGCACTGTGGGCTGATGGAACCGTCGCATGACCCGATCCTGTGCCCAAGCGAGTTAGGCTTCGTTGAGCAAAGGAGCGGACATGTCCCCCCGCAAAGATAAGTCTGCCAGCGGTACGACAAAGAAAGCACAAGCCATGGAGGACGAGCCGATCTTTCGCTCACGCAAGGATCGCCTGACTGCAGGGGAGCAACTCTGTGAGAGCCTGCCGCACTCGGCTCACGCCGTATGGAAACCACCGCGTAAACACCGTGACCCTATCGAGCTCCTTGAGGAGTCCAACCGCTATCGGCTGCCCAATCTTGTGCCTGTTCGGTATGGGCGCATGCTGCGCAGCCCGTTCACCTTTTTGCGCGGTGCCGCGGGTTTGATGGCACATGACCTGGCCACCACCCCGACCACTGGCATTGAGGTGCAGGCCTGCGGGGATTGCCACCTGTTGAACTTCGGGTTTTTCGCAACACCGGAACGCAATCTGATTTTTGACATCAACGATTTCGACGAAACGCTGCCCGCCCCTTGGGAGTGGGATGTAAAACGCCTGGCGATCAGTTTTGTCGTGGCTGCAGGTGATAACCAGCTCAGCGACAAGGAGTCACGGGCCATCGCCGCCGAGTGTGTTCGTGCGTATCGCGTGCGCCTGCGCAAACTGTCGAAACTCAGTCCGCTGCAGGTCTGGTATGAGCGCCTGGATGCCCAGACGATCATCGATATGGCGCCCAATGCTGAAATGAAAAAATTTCGCGAGCAAGTGGTTGCAAAGGCCCGATTACGCGTCGGCGATTACCTCTATCCCAAGATCAGCAGCGAAGTCGGTGGGCGACGGCGGCTGATCGATCAGCCACCCCTACTTTTTCATGTGGATGAAAAAGACTTTGTGCAGCGCGCCCGTGTGGCACTCAGAGACTATCGATTGACCTTGCCCCATGAACGGCGTGTGCTTTTCGATCGCTACCGTCTGGAAGACATTGCCGTCAAGGCTGTCGGGATCGGCAGCGTCGGCACCTATTGTTTTGTCGGCCTGTTCTTTTCCGCGGAAAACCACCCTTTGCTCCTGCAGTTCAAGGAAGCCTGCCCTTCGGTACTGGCACCCTATGCAGGCGACAGCAGCTACGAGAACCAGGGGCAGCGCGTAGTCACGGGGCAGCGGCTGATGCAGTCTTCCAGCGATATTTTCCTGGGCTGGACACGCGGCCACAACGGTCGGCATTTCTTTGTGCGCCAGTTGCGAGACATGAAAATGTCAGCGCCTATCGAAGGCGTATCGGCTGCACGAATGAAACTGTATGCCGGCTGGTGCGGTGGCACCCTGGCCCGTGCCCATGCCAAATCAGGCGATGCTGCGCTCATCAGTGGTTACCTGGGCAAGTCGGACTCCTTCGACCAGGCCATCGGCAAGTTTGCCATGGCCTATGCCGTGCAAAATGCCAAAGACTATGCCACGTTGCTGGCTGCAGAAAAATCCGGGCGGATCACCGCGCTCAGAGAAGAAGAGTGATCAAGCCCATCACCCGCCAAGGGCGATGATCGCAGTGATCAGCAACGTACCGATCACTGCCAACGCCAACCCGCCATGCCAGGGTTTCATGCCGGCGTATCGCGCCAGAATCCAACCGGCCAGGAAGAGCACCGCGATGCCGACGGCATTGGATGCGCGCACTGCCGGCGCCGTCTCGTCGAGCAATATAAACGGCACCACAGGCGGGAATGTCGCAAGCACGACCAACAGGAAAACACCGAGCGCGCCCTTGAAATCATCCCAACCAAGGCGCGGTTGAATCGGCGAGCTCGGGTATTCGACCAGGCGGCGGCGCAACATTTCCAGGCCCTCGGTGCCGGCCGCTGTCGCGAAACGCGGCCCCACGGCGTCAGCGACCAGTGCCTGCCCGGTGGCCGCGTCCGCCCCACCGCGCAAGCGTGCGAACAGCGTGCGGTTGCGCGTGCGTTCGATCAGGGTTCGCAGCAGATAGATCACCGCATCTGCAAGGCCCCAGGCGAGGTTGCAACCGAGCGCGGCAATCAACATCGTGCGCTCCTCTTCCTGCCCAGAGGTCGCCACGCTGATCGTTCCAGTGAAGGTCATCGCCATCAGCAGCCCGAAGATCACCTCCATGACCCGGTCGACTGGATCGAGTACGGGTGTCCGCTGCTGTTCTGCATCGCCTTGCATGCATCCAACCTCGCCAGTTTCTTGACCGTGTGCGGACCTGGCTCATGGGCCGAAAGCCGGGCCAACGCTTCAAGGGCAGACTGTTCCAGCCCGATTTAGAGTGTAGTGTGAAGCAACCTCGGCGCCATGAAGTCCTCGAAAAACCTTGAACCCGATGCCAAGCTAAACTTAATGATCCCGAGTCCCGAATAGCCGTGGAGTTTTTATGAAAACGTCCATGTTTCCCTGCCTGACTGCGCTGCTGTTTTGCCTTAGCGCCACAGCCGAAACCGTAACGCCGCTCAAAGGGCAGTCTCCCGAAACCATTCAGAAGGACATCAGTACATGCCAGGCTCAGTCTGGCAGTACCAGCACGTCCAGTAGCTCGAACACCGGTGGGCGCGCCCGTGGTGCCGCTACCGGCGCAGTAGCGGGTGCGGCAGTAGCCGGGGCCCGCGGTCGCGAGCATGAGGAGGTCTATGACCGGGCAGACGACGACGTCAAGCAGGAGTACCGCCAGAATCAGGCCAAGGACGCAGCTGTGGCCGGGATGGTTGTGGGGGGCTCCCATCAGCGCCAGGATCGTCGCCAGGATCGGCGAAGTACGCAGCAGTCCTCCTCCGTTTATAGCACTTGCATGCAGCAGCTTGGCTATCAGATAACACCCTGAGCCGGTGGGCGAATCGCTATATCGATTCCCCGGCTACCCGCCGCCTGTTAAATATATTACCCTTGGTGTTAATTATATTATCCACCTTGAAAGTCCACACCCTTGTCACGTACGCAGTGAAACAAAACTGAATATGAGAACCCATTCCAACAAAAATGATGCCCCTGAACCCAGGATCCAGCGTAATGAACACACTCACCGCATCAACCATCAGCAGCCGGCGGTAACAGCATGATCGAGGTCACCGAAGTTTCCATTGCCCAACTGCGTGCTGCGCTCGAATCCGGCCAGACAACAGCGCTCGAGCTGGTCCAGGCCTATCTCGACAGGATCGACGCCTACGACGGGCCCGACACACCCACCGCCCTCAACGCGGTGGTGGTGCGAAACCCCGATGCGCTCCAGGAAGCGCAGGCGTCCGATGCCCGGCGAGCCAAGGGCCAGGCCCTCGGTCCGCTCGATGGCATCCCCTACACCGCCAAGGACAGTTACCTGGTCAAGGGGCTCACCGCCGCCTCCGGCAGCCCCGCGTTCGCCAACCTCGTGGCTTATCGCGATGCGTTCACTATTGAGCGGCTGCGCGCCGCCGGGGCCATCTGCCTGGGCAAGACCAATATGCCGCCCATGGCCAACGGCGGCATGCAGCGCGGCGTCTATGGCCGGGCCGAGAGCCCGTACAACGCCGCCTACCTCACCGCCCCCTTCGCATCGGGTTCATCGAACGGCGCAGGGACGGCAACCGCTGCCAGTTTCGCCGCCTTTGGCCTGGCTGAAGAAACCTGGTCGAGCGGTCGTGGCCCGGCGTCGAACAATGGCCTGTGCGCCTATACCCCTTCGCGCGGCGTGATCTCGGTGCGCGGGAACTGGCCGTTGACGCCGACGATGGACGTTGTCGTGCCGTTTGCCAGGACCATGGCGGACCTCCTCGAGGTACTCGACGTGGTGGTAGCGGATGACCCCGACACACGGGGCGATCTGTGGCGGATGCAACCCTGGGTGCCCATTCCGAGCGTCGCCTCGGTGCGCCCCGCCTCCTATCAGGCGCTTGCTGCCAGTTGCGCTGCACTTGCCGGCAAGCGCTTCGGCATTCCCCGTATGTACATCAACGCAGACCCGGAAGCGGGCACTGCGCAAGCACCGGGCATCGGTGGCCCGACGGGGCAGCGCATCAACACCCGTCCTTCGGTGATCGGGCTCTGGGAAGAGGCTCGCAAGGCACTTGAGGCCGCTGGCGCCGAAGTGATCGAGTGCGATTTCCCGCTGGTTTCCAATTGCGAAGGCGATCGTCCTGGTGCGCCCACGGTGTACAACCGTGGCCTGGTTTCCAAGGAGTTCCTGCACCATGAGTTGTGGGACCTGACGGCATGGGCATTCGATGATTTCCTGCAGGCCAACGGCGATCCCAAGTTGAACCGTCTGGTCGACGTGGACGGCCCGAAGATTTTCCCGCACGACCCGGGCACCCTGCCCAACCGCGAAGGCGACCTTGCCGCTGGCATGGACGAGTACGTGAAGATGGCCGAGCGCGGCATTACGCCGTGGGACCAGATCAGCACGGTACCCGATGGGCTTCGGGGGCTTGAGCAGACCCGCCGGATCGACCTTGAAGACTGGATGGACCGGTTGGGGCTCGATGTCGTGGTATTCCCGACGGTAGCCGACGTTGGCCCGGCCAATGCCGACGTCGATCCAGCGTCTGCGGACATCGCCTGGAGCAACGGCGTATGGGTCGCCAACGGCAACCTCGCCATCCGCCACCTGGGTGTCCCCACGGTCACGGTGCCGATGGGCGTCATGCCGGACATCGGCATGCCGGTGGGGCTGACATTTGCCGGGCGTGCCTATGACGATTCATCGCTGCTGCGCCTGGCTTCGGCGTTTGAGTCGACCGGGTCCAAGCGATTGGTCCCGCCGCGTACCCCGCCCCTGTCGGCTGGCAACTAACGCCTCCCCCGCCGGCCTGCTGTAGGCGCTGGCTTGCCTGCGATCCATCCACCGCGGTCTACCTGATGCACCGCGGTGAATTCATCGCGGGCAATCGGAATGCCGCACCACCCGCTCCCACATGATGGACTTCGACCGCTACTCGGAACGCAAGGAAGCGGCTGAAGAACTGACCCAGCGCGTCAATCAGCGCTCGATCTGAATGAGCTGCAAGCTCCAATGCTTGCAGGCCACTCTCGTAGCCAACGCGAAAACAGGCGGCCATCTCTCGATGGCTGCCTGTTCTGCGGCTTGCGATGACTCGCTGTGTGTATTTAAGGCGTTACGATGTTGAACCAGAAATCGAAGTTGTCCAGGTAGGACACCAATTCATCGAGCTTGTCTTGCGCCCCCTCTACCTTGATATCACCCGCCGCCAGCGCGTCCTTCAATGAGGTCTCCTTCAACACGATCTTGTTCAGCGTATCGCGGGTCAGGGTTACCTTGGCATCGGCATCCTTGGCCTGCATCCCCTGGGTGTGGTTGAGCACGCCATGCACCATCTCCAGCGCGTACTGCTGCTTGAGGTCGGTGAAATCGAAGTTGAGCGTGATGTGCTTGCCTTCGGCTTTAGGGCCGTCCAAGCGCATGGCCAGGAAGTCGAAGAACAAATCCAGGTCCATGGCGCGAACCGTGTCGGGGCTGGCGGTGTTCGGGGTTGGCAGCTTCATCACGCCTTCACGCAGCTCCTTGGCGCCGGTGAGGTAGAAGTTGCGCCACGGCCCGCTCTCGGCCTGGTAACCCAGCTGTTCGAGCGCATCGGCCTGAAGGTTCTTGGCCGCCTGGTTGCCCGGGTTGGCGAACACCGCATGGTTCACCACCTCGGCAACCCAGCGGAACTCACCCTTGTCGTAGTACTCCTTGGCTTTCTTGAGCAGCGCTTCTTCACCCCCCATCATCTCGACGTAGTGCTTGGCACCTTCTTCGGGCGGCAGTTCGTTCAAGGTGGCCGGGTTACCGATAAACCAGCCCAGGTACAATACGTAGGTCGCCTTGACGTTGTGGTTCAGCGAACCGTAGTAACCCCGGTTGGAGAAACGGGTAGCGAGCTCTTTGGGCAGTTTGATCTGCTCGGCGATCTCGACCATGGTGTAGCCCTTGTTGGCCAAGCGCAGGGTTTCGTCGTTGATATAGCGGTACATGTCCCGTTGCGATGCCAGTTGATCGCGAACTTCCTTGCCACCCCAGACCGGCCAGTGGTGCATGGCGAACATGACCTGGGCATCGTCGCCCCACATTTTGATCGCCTCGTTCAAGTATTTGGACCAGGCCAATGGGTCACGAATCTTCGCACCGCGCAAGGAGTAGGTATTGTGCATCGTATGGGTGGAGTCTTCGGCGGCGTTGATCGCCTTTTTCTCCTTGATGTAATAGAGCATTTCGGCCGGTGCCTCACTACCAGGGGCATACAGGAACTGGTAGGTCAGGCCGTCGATGACGCGGGTGTCGCCGGTTTTCTCGATGATGTCGGTCGGCGGGATCAGCGTCACTGTACCGGCCGAGGTGGTGCTGCCCAGCCCGGCGCCGAGCTGGCCGGTCGGATTGGGGGGCAGCAGGTTGCCATACATGTAGCTGGCCCGGCGGCTCATGGCCGTACCGGCCATGACGTTCTCGGCCACTGCATGCTCGAGAAAGCCAAGCGGTGCATAAATCTTTACCTTGCCGGCTTTCACGTCGTCTTCGTTCACCACACCGCGCACACCACCGTAGTGGTCCACATGGCTGTGGGTGTAGATCACCGCCACCACGGGTTTTTTCGGCCGGTGCTGGTAGTAGAGGTCCAGTGCGGCCTTGGCGGTTTCGGTAGAGATCAACGGGTCGAAGATGGTGATCCCATCCTTGCCCTCGACGATGGTCATGTTTGACAGGTCGTAGTTGCGGACCTGGTAGATGCCGTCGGTAACCTCGAACAAGCCGGAGATGTTGATCAACTGGGACTGGCGCCAGAGGCTGGGGTTAGTGGTGTCAGGTGCCGCCTCGCCCTCTTTGATGAAGGCGTACTTGGTCGGGTCCCAGATCACATTGCCCGACTCGCCCTTGATAACACTCGCTGGCAATGGCGCGATAAAGCCCTTGTGGGCCAGTTCGAATGACGTCTTGTCGTTGAACGGCAACTCCTTGAGCAGCGCGTTGTTGGCTGCCTTGGTGGCGTCCGAAGCAGGCTTGGGCTGCTCTGCCGCCACCGCTTGAGTGGCCAGCGCGATGGCCGCTACCAGTGAGCAAACTGCCCCTGCCGCTCTGAATGCTGTCCATTCGACACGACGAACAGCTCGTGCCCCCGACCTGTTTATCACACTCATCTCAAACTCCTTCTGATGGGAATGTGCTCTACCGAATCCGGTGACAACTAGCAAAACAGAAGGTAGTAGTTTTTTGTGATTAGTCGAGAATTCCGGGCATATCGTCATCGGGATTTCGCCGATCACCTTGACCATCGCCGCTGGCAAACGCTTACCCGACGGTACGCATCGCGCGCACTTTCGCCTATCGCGCGAGGCCAATCTTGATGCCTATCAGGATGGGCGCAGCGAGTGCAAACAGCAGGGCAACAGCAACGAACGCCGTGTCGAAGGCAAGCACCGTGGACTGCCCCATCACGACCTGGCCCAGAAGACTCGTCGCGGCCCGGCCAGCGCCCGCTGCATCGATACCTTTATCCGCCAGCATGGCTGTGGTGGTCGTCAGCCTTTCGATGACCGCCCCCTCCCCTGCGGTGATGTCCGCGCCGAGGATCGCGGCATTGGCAATGGCGTTATGGTGGATCATCGTCTGCAGTGCGGCGACCCCGATAAGCCCACCCAACTGGCGCCCGGTATTGAACAGGCCAATGCCGCAAGCGAGGTTCTGGCGGTTGAGCTTGCTGAAGGCGATCAATGTGATCGATAGAAACAGAAAACCCAGGCCCAGGCCGCGCAACAGGATGGCCACCATCATGTCGGGTGCGCCGCTTTCGCTGGTCGAACCCGACAGCATCCACATCGCCAGCATGATCAGCCCGATACCAAAGGGCACTGTGGCAAACGGCGGAACGCGGCGGGCCTGCATGAGGTAGGCCGCAATGAGCAACGCACCGATAAAGAATGCACCACCGGGCACCAGCAATTGCCCAGCCTCGGTCGGTGTGAAGGCAAGGACCGACAGGGCGAACGCTGGAATCAGGTATGCGCTGCCGAACAAGGCGGCGCCTGCGACAAAACTGACGATAAAGGCAAAGGCAAAATCGCCCGATTTGAACAGGCTGAAGTCGAGCAGTCCCTGGCCTTTGGCCAATATTTGCTGGCCGAGAAATGCCAGCAGCGCGGCTACCGCGATCACGCTCAGCCACAGGATGCGAGGCTCCTCGAACCAGTCCCAGCGGCTGCCTTGGCTCAAGACGTAGGTGCAACAGAACAGGGAGGTAGCGATCAATGGGTAGCCGATCCAGTCAAACGGACGCCGCCGGCTCTTGGCAGGCATCGGGCTATCAGCCATCAGCACGAGCCCGGTAGCCGCCAGGGCAAGCGGAATAACGCAGAAGAAGATCCATGCCCAGGATTGGCTATCGATCAACCACCCTTGCAGGGCCGGGGCGAGCGTCGCGGACGCGACAACCGCCCCCATGGCAAACAGAGCTTGCAGCATTGGCTGATGTCGCCGCGCATAGGCGCGAAAAATGATCGCCTGGCCTGCGACCAGCAGGGTACCACCGGCGAACCCCTGAATGATTCGCAGCGCCACCAGCACCTCCAACCGCGCGGTGATGATGGCAATGGCGCATGCCAGGCCCATGACCAGGGTTGAGGCGATCATCACGCTACGTGCAAAGCAGCGGCTCATCAGCCAAGGGGCGGTCATGAAGCCGATCAGCTTGAGCGCCGTGTAGCCGACATCCAGCCAGGCAAACTCATCCGGCGTGGCATAGGTATCGCCGATGATGTCAGCGCGTGCGAGTACCAGGACGGTGCTGGCGATCGCCTCGGTCAGCGTGGCAAGCACAATGCCTACCATCAGAAGGACGCCGGCCCATGAGCTGCCGTTGCCGGCGGCGGCCGTGTTCACGAACCGCTCCCCGAGGCAATTTCGACACGTGCGGACAGGCCTGGCACGATGCGGCCCGGCAACGGGTTTTCGGCAAAGCGGATTTTTACCGGAACACGCTGCACTACCCGCACGAAGTTGCCTGTTGCGTTGTCAGTGGGCAGCAGGCTGAATGCCGAGCCACTCCCCGGTGCAAAGCTGTCGACCACCCCTTCCAGCGCCCCGTCGGGGTAGCCATCGAGGGTGATGCGCACACGCTGGCCAGCCTGGAGATGTTCAAGCTGGGTCTCCTTGAAGTTCGCCACAACCCACACCTCGTCGACTGGAACGATATCGAGCAGGGAAACGCCCGGCGTGACGAACCGGCCGATGCGGACCTGGCGGTTTCCGACAACGCCCCCCACAGGTGCGCGTACTACGGTGCTGTCGAGATCGATCTGGGCCAGATCGCGCGCGGCCTCTGCCTGCATCACGGCGGCAACGGCTGCTTCTCGTTGGGCCACCAGGACGGCGATGCGTTGCTGCTGGGCCTCTACCGTTGCCGAATTGGCCGACACCGTCGCCTCGGCTCTCGATTGCGCCGCGCCGGTTTCATCGACCAGGGCCTGGCTGACCGCGTTGCTGAGGATCAGTTTGCGGCTGCGATCGTGGGTCTTGTTCGCCAGGGTCCTCTCGGCCACGGCCGAGCGCCTCTGGGCTTGGGCCTGGCGAATCAGGGCACGCTGATGCTGGGTTTGCGCATCGACATCGCTCAGGCGCGCCTGGGCGGCCCTGACGTTGGCCACGGCTTGTGCGAGCCGCGCACGGTAGTCCCGATCGTCGATCCGAAACAGCACGTCACCGGCCCGCACGCTTTGATTGTCCCCAACCTCTACCGCCGTGACGTAGCCTGCAACCTTTGCCGCGAGCGAGGTAACGTCGGCACGCACATAGGCGTTGTCGGTGGAGGTCACGCGCCAAAGCGCCATTGCCCAACCGGCAGCCATCACCACGACGGCGCTGACGCACAGCAGCACGCCGATCATCTTTTTCTTGCTCCGCCGCGCCACGACGACGCCGTGTTCGGCGCTTGCGCCGGTGGCAATAGTGGCCTTGTCCTGGAGCGCGTTCATGTTCTGGTTTCCTGTGCGGTGCCAATGACTTTCGGCCCACCTCAGCGTCCCGCTTGGGCCAGCGACTGGCCCAGCCAGTCCCCGAAGCGGATCGCACCCAGGCGTGGGTTCTTGCCGGGGGTCAGCGATTGGTCGTCGAGCACGGCGCCGAAGTAGCGTGCATGCACGTCCGCCACAACCTTGCGCGTGTCCGCGGTTGCCAGCAGAAAGCGCCTGACCAGTTCGTCGAGCGGCAATGCCTCGGGCCCGGCGACTTCGACCGTGCCATTGACCGGTGCTTGCAGCGTGACATCGGCGAGCGCCGCCACCACGTCGTCGGACGAAATCGGCTGGATCAGCGCCGGCGACAGGTGTATCTCATCGCCGACCAGGGCTGACTGGGCAATGCCGCCGACAAACTCGAAGAACTGCGTGGCACGCACGATGGTGTAGGGAATGCCAGACGCCTTGATGAGGTTTTCCTGTGCGACCTTGGCGCGGAAATAGCCATTCTCGGGAAGCCGCTCGCTGCCGACGATCGACAGGGCAACGTGATGGCGCACGCCAGCAGCGGCTTCGGCAGCCAGCAGGTTGCGGTTCGAGGTTTCGAAGAACTCAAGCACCGCCTGGTCTTCCCACGACGGAGCGTTTGCGACGTCGACAACAATGTCGGCGCCATCCATCGCCTGGGCCAGGCCCTCGCGGGTAATGCTGTTCACGCCTGTGCTGGGTGCGGCGGCGAACGCGTCAAGGCCGCGCTCGCACAAGGTCTTCACCAGTTTCGATCCGATGAGGCCGGTGCCTCCGATAACCACGATCTTCATGAGTGCTCTCCGCTTCGGGACGGCCAGCATTGCCGTCGCTGTAGAGGGAGATTGCCTGCGCGTGCCGGAGAAATCCTTGTGCCGGCCTTGAATTTTCCTTTGGGCACGCTTGGTTTTTTGTCCAGAAAAGCCACTTTCGATGGGCGTCCATCGCGGACAGTGCGGCGCGTTACGCGCTGCCGTATCATCAAGTGCAGATACTTATCAGCAGCCGCCTCGGACACGGAACCCAGGGCGCTTGGGCCAGGGGAAACTGACATTGCAATTGGTGTTTGGCGACTACGTGCTCGATCAGCAGCGCCGGGAACTGACCCTGCGCGGGCAAGTCGTGGCCGTCGGGCCGCAGGTCTTCGACTTGTTGCTGCAACTGGTCAGCAACCGCGATCACGTGGTCAGCAAGGACGACCTGCTCAAGGCGGTGTGGGGTGGCCGGATCGTCTCGGAGTCGACAATCACCAGCCACATCAATGCGGTGCGCAAGGCCATCGGCGATACCGGCGAGGAGCAACGCCTGGTTCGGACGATCCCGCGCAAGGGTTACCGCTTTGTCGGCCAGATCCAGGTCGAGTACAGCGGGCAAGCGCAACAGCCTGACTGGCCAGGCCACAGCGAAGACGCGACTGTTGAGCCCAGGCATACCCCGGCACCGGTGCTTGTCCTTCCGGACAAACCTTCGATCACCGTCCTGCCCTTCCAGAACCTGAGCGGCGACCCGGAGCAGGACTACTTCGCCGACGGCGTGGTCGAGGACATCATTGCCGCCCTGTCGCGGATCCGCTGGCTGTTCGTCATCGCGCGCAACTCGAGCTTCACCTACAAGGGCCGCACGGTGGACACCAAGGACGTCGGCCAGGAGCTCGGCGTGCGCTACGTGCTCGAAGGCAGTGTGCGCAAGGCCGGGAACAAGGTACGCATCACCGGGCAGCTCATCGATGCGACAACCGGCGCGCATATCTGGGCCGAGCGCTTTGAAGGGAGGCTCCACGACATCTTCGAGCTGCAGGATCAAATCACCGAAAGCGTCGTCGGTGCGATCGCGCCGCAGCTGGAACGGGCGGAAATCGAGCGCGCCAAGCGCAAACCGACGGAAAGCCTGGACGCCTACGACTATTACTTGCGTGGCGTGGCGAAACTGCACAGCGGTACCCGCGAAGCCATCGAAGACGCGCTGCCGTTGCTCTACAAGGCCATCGAGCTTGATCCGGAGTTCGCATCGGCCTATGGCATGGCGGCCTGGTGCCATTTCTGGCGCAAATTGAATGGCTGGATGAGCAATCGAACGCAGGAAATCGCCGAGGGCGCGCGCCTCGCACGCCTGGCGGTGGAGCTCGGGCGCGACGATGCCGTGGCACTGACCCGCGGCGGGCATGCGCTTGGCCATTTGACCGGCGATCTCGATGCCGGCATTGCCCTGATCGACAGAGCCCGCCTGCTCAATCCCAACCTCGCCCCCGCCTGGTACCTGGGCGGCATCCTGCGCGCGCTGCGCGGCGAAACCGACGCGGCGATCGAGAACCTGGCACATGCCACGCGCCTGAGCCCGCTGGACCCGGAAATGTTCAGGATGCAGGTCGGGATGGCGCTCGCGCATTTTTTCGCCGGGCGCTTGGAGTGTGCTTCGGCCTGGGCGGAAAAGGCGCTGGGCAACCTGCCCAGCCTACTGGTCCCGGTTGCCCTGTTGGCGGCCATTCATGCACTTGACGGGCGAATGGACAAGGCACGGCAGGCGATGCAGCGCCTGCACGAACTGGATCCCTCCTTGCGCATCTGCAACCTGACGGACTGGCTGCCCATCCAACGTCCCGAGGATTTCGCGCGTCTCGCCGATGGGCTGCGGCTGGCCGGCTTACCCGAGTGACCACGGCGGCAGCTGTCAGGAAGGTATTCCCCAGCCTGCCGCTATCCCGTAGCCGCTGCCGCAAGGCTGCGTCGCTCTACAAGGCCTGCGTTACTGATATTTGACGTCCCGGGCGGTGTCGCGCGTGTCCTGCTTGGTGTCGCGCTTGTCCTGGCGGCAATCGTTGCGGCTCTTTTCATCGCCTTCCTTGCATTCTTCCTTGGTTTCCCGTGCAGCATCGCGCCCTTCCTGCTTGGTGTCGCGCGATTCTTGCCGTTGGTCGGCCTGGTCTGTGGCGTGGGCCAGTATCGGCACCCAGTAGCTGCCGGCAGCAATGGCCAGTGCGGCAAGGGCTGCGAAGTAATGCTTGCGGATCATGATTCTTCCTCCTGAGAGTACTTAATCACTTGTGTCCCGGCCATTGGTCGCCTATTGACCGAGGGGATGTAATGCCGCGCAAAAACAAAACGTTTCCTTGAGGGGGGGACATTAACGATAGGACGTCTCGGGAAGTCCCACAAGGGCGGTGATTCTGAACTACCGCCATGTAGAAATGTAAGCGTGCCCGGGGTGGCGAACGAGGCTGGCAAACAAATAAAAAACGGGGTGCGCCGTTCTGGCGCACCCCGTTTTTTTTTCCAGCGTCAGACGATCAGTTCCAGGGACGATCGCCCTGCTCGTCCTTGATGCGGGTCGGCAGGCCCATCACGTCCAGCGCCTTGAGGAACGGCTCAGCCGGCAGCTCCTCGACGTTGGCCATGCGCTGCACATCCCACTCGCCACGGGCGACCAGCAAGGCTGCGGCCACTGGCGGTACGCCAGCGGTATAGGAAATGCCCTGGCTGTCGGTTTCGGCGAAGGCCTCTTCGTGGTCGGCCACGTTGTAGATGAACACTTCGCGCGGCTGGCCATCCTTGGTGCCCTTGACCAGGTCGCCGATGCAGGTCTTGCCGGTGTAGCCAGGCGCCAGCGAGCTCGGGTCCGGCAGCACGGCCTTGACCACTTTGAGCGGCACGACTTCCAGGCCTTCGGCCGTCTTGACCGGCTGCTCGCAGAGCAGGCCCAGGTTGCGCAGCACGGTGAACACATTGATGTAGTGCTCGCCGAAGCTCATCCAGAAACGCACGTTGGGCACGTCGAGGTTCTTCGACAGCGAGTGCACCTCGTCGTGACCGGTCAGGTACAGGTTCTGCTCGCCTACCACCGGCAGGTCGTCGGTGCGCTTGACTTCGAACATGGTGTTGCTGGTCCACTGGCTGTCCTGCCAGCTCCACACCTGTCCGGTGAACTCACGGAAGTTGATTTCCGGGTCGAAATTGGTGGCGAAATACTTGCCATGGGAACCGGCATTGACGTCGAGAATGTCGATCGAATCAATGCTGTCGAAATACTGTTGTTGCGCCAATGCCGCGTAAGCGTTGACCACACCCGGGTCGAAGCCCACGCCGAGAATGGCGGTAATGTTCTTCTGCTGGCATTCCTCGAGGTGCTTCCACTCGTAGTTGCCATACCAGGGCGGCGTCTCGCAGATTTTGCCCGGTTCTTCGTGAATGGCGGTGTCCAGGTAGGCCACGCCAGTATCGATGCAGGCACGCAGCACCGACATGTTGAGGAAGGCGGAACCGACGTTAATGACGATCTGCGATTCGGTTTCGCGGATCAACGCCTTGGTCGCCTCGACGTCCAGAGCATTCAGCGCAAAGGCTTTGATTTCAGCGGGCTGTTTGAGGCTGCCCTTGGCCTTGACACTGTCGATGATGGCCTGGCATTTGGAGATGTTGCGCGACGCGATAGCAATACGACCGAGTTCGTCGTTGTGCTGCGCGCACTTGTGGGCCACCACCTTGGCGACACCTCCTGCACCAATGATAAGTACGTTCTTCTTCAATTTTTCTCTCTCTCCTTCTCAGCCAGCTTACGAGAGGCTGGACATATAGTCGTTGTAACCAAACTCACGAACCACCTCGACAGTACCGTCGAGTTGTTTCACTACGATGGACGGCATTTTCAGGCCGTTGAACCAGTTTTTCTTGACCATTGTGTAACCTGCTGCGTCCACGAACGACAGCCGATCGCCGATCGCCAGCGGACGATCGAATTGGTATTCGCCGAAAATGTCTCCGGCCAGGCAAGACTTGCCGCACACCATGTAGGTGTGTTCGCCGGCGCTTGGTGCCAGCTTGGCATTGAGGCGGTAGATCAGCAGGTCGAGCATGTGCGCTTCGATGGAGCTGTCCACCACCGCCAGATGCTTGCCGTTGTACAGGGTGTCGAGCACGGTGACTTCCAGCGACGCGCTCTGGGTGATCGCGGCTTCGCCAGGCTCCAGGTAGACCTGCACGCCGTACTTCTGCGAGAAGGCCTTCAGTCGCGTGCAGAACGCGTCCAGCGCGTAGTCTTCACCGGTGAAGTGGATGCCGCCGCCGAGGCTGACCCACTCGACCTTGTGCAACAGGTGGCCGAAGCGTTCCTCAATGGTGCACAGCATCTTGTCGAACAGGCCGAAGTCGCCGTTCTCGCAGTTGTTGTGGAACATGAAGCCGGAGATCTGCTCGATGACTTTTTCGATCTTCTCCGGGTCCCACTCGCCCAGGCGGCTGAACGGACGCGCCGGGTCGGCCAGCAGGTAGTCGGAGCTGCTCACTTGCGGGTTGACGCGCAGGCCGCGCACCTTGCCCTCGGACGCCTCGGCGAAGCGCTGCAGCTGGCCGATGGAGTTGAAGATGATCTTGTCGCAGTTCTCCAGCATCTCTTCGATTTCGTCATCGGCCCAGGCCACGCTGTAGGCGTGGGTCTCGCCTGCGAACTTCTGGCGGCCGAGCTTGAGCTCGTAGAGCGACGACGACGTGGTGCCGTCCATGTACTGCTGCATCAGGTCGAACACCGACCAGGTGGCGAAGCACTTGAGTGCCAGCAGGGCCTTGGCGCCGGAGTTTTCACGCACGTAGGCGATCTTCTCCATGTTGCGCAGCAGCTTGGTTTTATCGATGAGGTAGTACGGCGTTTTGATCATTTAGAGGCCCCCGGCCAGGCCGGCCAAAAAAAGGACACGCATTGTGCCTTCACTTGCTGCAGATCGGAAGCGAAAAGCGCAGTTGGCAGCGTCAATACCGTGTTTTCGGATGCCCACGATTATGTACTACTCGACCATGGCGACAAGGTTACCAATAGAGCAGCCCTGATCTTATCCTGTCCGTTTGCAGGCATCTTTTGCCCTTATCGCGTTAGTCGGCCCGCCGGACCAGAGCTAGAGTAGGCCCAGCCTCAACGCCCTCTTCCGGACTCAAACCATGGCCCGCTCGCGCTTGCTACCCGACAACTTCACCCTGACCCTGCTCGCCGTAGTCGCAACCGCCACCCTGTTGCCCGCCCAGGGCCAGGTGGCCACCGCCTTCGAGTGGATCACCGACATTGCCATCGCCCTGCTGTTCTTCCTGCATGGCGCCAAGCTGTCGCGCGATGCCATGCTCGCAGGCGCCGGCCATTGGCGTTTGCACCTGCTGGTATTCATCTGCACCTTTGGCCTGTTCCCGTTGCTCGGGCTTGCGCTCAAACCGGTGCTGCTGCCGATGGTGGGGCCCGAGCTCTACACGGGTTTTCTCTACCTCTGTGTTCTGCCGGCAACTGTGCAGTCGGCCATCGCCTTCACTTCCCTGGCCCGGGGCAATATCCCGGCGGCGATTTGCAGTGCCGCGGCCTCCAGCCTGCTGGGCATCTTTGTCACGCCAATGCTGGTCGCCCTGGTGATGGGCGTGCACAGCGATGGTGGCTCGACACTCGAGGCTATCGGCAAAATCAGCGTGCAACTGCTACTGCCCTTCGTCGCCGGCCAGATCGCCCGCCGCTGGATCGCGGGCTGGGTCAACCGCAACAAGGGTTGGTTGAAGAGCGTCGACCAGGGCAGCATTCTGTTGGTGGTGTATACCGCGTTCAGCTCCGCCGTGATCGGTGGGCTCTGGCAGCAGGTGCCGGCCCTGAAACTGTTGGGCGTGGTCGTCGGCTGTTGTCTGTTGCTGGCCCTGGCGCTACTGGCCACTCACCTGCTGGGTAAAGCATTGGGCTTCAATCTGGAAGACCGCATCACCATTCTGTTCTGCGGTTCGAAGAAAAGCCTGGCCACTGGCGTGCCCATGGCCCAGGTATTGTTCGCCGGCAGCAGCATTGGCGTTCTGATTCTGCCGTTGATGCTGTTTCACCAGATCCAGCTGATGGTTTGCGCTGTTCTGGCACAGCGCTATGCAAAGCGAGCGGAACCCTCTCACCTGGCGCCCCCCCGTCAGGCATGACCAGCTACGCCATACACCTCGTTCCCACGCTCCAGCGTGGGAACGAGGTGTAATCAAGGCTTTTCGGTGCTGATCAGGAAGTTGCCCTGCCGATCCTCAGCCCCGGCTTCGAGCGTGCGCACCGGTGCTTCGTCCTTGAGGTTGACCCCGGACAACTGGCGGCGCCAGGCTTCACGCATCAGGTACAGCAGCTTGTGCGCCGCCATGGCGTAACTCATGCCTTCCAGGCGCACGTTGGAAATGCAGTTGCGCGCGGCGTCGTTCAGGCCCACGCGCGGGGCGTAGGTGAAGTACAGGCCGAGGCTGTCCGGGGAGCTGAGCCCCGGCCGTTCGCCGATCAGGATGACCACCATCCGGGCACCCAGCAGTTCGGCGATTTCATCCGCTACGGCCACCCTGCCCTGCTCCACCAACACCACGGGTGCCAGGCTCCAACCTTCGGCGCTCGCCAGTTCGTCGATGCGTTCGAGCATTGTCAGGCTGTGACGCTGAACCGCCAAAGACGACAGCCCGTCCGCCACCACCAGTGCCAGGTCGAAACCCTGGCCGTGGGCGTGCACATAGCCGCGCAGTTGCTCAGCCGATGCAGGAGACAAGCGCCGCCCAAGGTCCGGCCGTTGCAAGTAGATATCGCGGTTGGCCGCGCAGCTGTGTACGGTCAGCGATTCGCGTTGCCGCGCCGCCAGGCGTTCGCTCACGGCCCCGTGATCGAATGGCAAGTGCACGGCATCGCGCGCCTGGGCGTGGGCAAACTGGAAGTCCAGGTGGGCGCTGGTGGGCTGGCTGGTGCCGACGCGCCCCAGGGCGATGCGCGCCGAGGTCAGGGTGCGCAACTGGCTCCAGGCATCGGCGTGAGTCGGGGATGGACGCTGGTCACTCATGATCGCTCCTCATTTCAAGCGGCCCAGGGCCTGGCGGAACAACGGCGGTACGCCTTGCCCCAGGCGCAGGCCGCTGTCGTCATGACGCAGGATATCCATGTGTGCCAACCAGGCTTCGAACTCCGGTGCAGGCCGCAGCCCCAGTGTCTTGCGGGCATAGAGCGCGTCGTGGAAAGACGTGGTCTGGTAGTTAAGCATCACGTCATCAGAGCCGGGAATGCCCATGATGAAGTTGATGCCGGCCACCCCGAGCAAGGTCAGCAATACATCCATGTCGTCCTGGTCGGCTTCAGCGTGATTGGTGTAACAGATGTCGCAACCCATGGGCACGCCGAGCAGCTTGCCGCAAAAGTGATCTTCCAGGCCGGCGCGGATGATCTGCTTGCCGTTGTACAGGTACTCGGGGCCGATAAAGCCGACCACGGTATTGACCAGAAACGGGTCGAAGTGCCGGGCCACTGCATAGGCGCGGGCTTCGCAGGTCTGCTGGTCCACGCCATGATGGGCGTTGGCCGACAGGGCACTGCCTTGCCCGGTCTCGAAATACATCAGGTTCTTGCCACGGGTGCCCCGATTCAGGCTCAAGCCCGCTTCGTAGCCTTCACGCAGTATTTCCAGGTTGATACCAAAACTACTGTTGGCCGCTTCGGTGCCGGCGATGGACTGGAACACCAGGTCCAGTGGCACGCCCTTTTCGATGGCGGCCACTGAAGAGGTGACGTGGGTCAGCACGCAGGACTGGGTCGGAATCTCGTAGTGCTGGATCACACCATCGAGCATTTTCAGCAATTCACTGATGGCGCTGATGCTGTCGGTCGCCGGGTTGATGCCGATCATGGCATCGCCGTTGCCGTACAACAGGCCATCGAGCACGCTGGCGGCGATGCCGGCTGGGTCGTCGGTGGGGTGATTGGGTTGCAGGCGGGTCGACATCCGCCCCCGCAGCCCGACCGTATTGCGAAAGCGCGTGACCACACGGATTTTCTGCGCCACCAGCACCAGGTCCTGCACCCGCATGAGCTTGGACACCGCGGCAGCCATTTCCGGGGTCAGCCCCGGTGCCAGCGCCCGAAGGCTGGCCTCGGTGGCTTCATCACCCAGCAACCAATCGCGAAACCCGCCCACGGTCAGGTGGCTGACCGGGGCGAAGGCCGCCAGATCATGGCTGTCGACGATCAGGCGGGTGACTTCGTCCTGTTCATAAGGGATCAGCACCTCGTCGAGAAAGCGCTTGAGCGGCACATTGGCCAGAGCCATCTGCGCCGCGGCACGCTCTGCATCGCTGCCTGCAGCGACTTCAGCGAGGAAATCGCCGGAGCGCGCCGGGCTGGCCTTGGCCATCAGGTCGCGCAGGCTGTCGAAGCGCCAGGTCATCGCGCCGATGGTGTGGGAGAAGCTCATCACAGTGCTCCTTTATTGGACAGCCACGGCGGCTATCGCACCACGGCTGCGAACCACTTTGCAACCCAGCGCACCGGCCAGCATCAAGCACAGGAAAATACCGCCGATCAGGGTGTTGAACCAGAGCATTGCCACCAGGCACACCACCGCCAGGCCCAGTGCAATGGCCGGCACCACTGGATAGCCCGGGGCGCGGAAGCTGCGCTCAAGATTCGGTTCGCTGCGGCGCAGCTTGAACAGGCTGAGCATGCTGACAATGTACATGACAATGGCGCCGAACACCGACATGGTGATCATCGCGGCGGTCAGGCTCATGCCTTGCAGGTTGATCAGGCCGTCGCTGAGGATCGCCACGATACCCACCACGCCACCAGCGATGATCGCCCGATGTGGGGTCTGGAAGCGCGACAGCTTGGCCAGGCTGCTCGGCAAAAAGCCGGCCCGGGCCAGGGCGAAGAACTGCCGCGAGTAACCGAGGATGATGCCGTGGAAACTGGCGACCAGGCCGAACAGGCCGATCCAGACCAGCATGTGCATCCAGTTCGAGTTATCGCCCACCACCGCTTTCATCGCCTGCGGCAGCGGGTCGTTGATGTTGGCCAGTGTGCGCCAGTCTCCCACCCCACCGGCAAAGATCATCACGCCGATCGCCAGCACTACCAGGGTCAGAATGCCCGCCACATAAGCCCGTGGAATGGTGCGTTTGGGGTCCTTGGCCTCTTCGGCAGCCATGGCTGCACCTTCGATGGCCAGGAAGAACCAGATGGCGAAGGGTATCGCCGCGAACATGCCGCTGATTGCCGGCAAGCTGAAGGTATCGGAGCCGGCCCAGCCGCCCAGCACGAAGTTGCTGAAGCTGAAACCTGGCGCCACAACGCCCATGAACACCAGCAGCTCGGCCACGGCCAGCACCGTGACCACCAGTTCGAAAGTCGCGGCGATACTCACGCCAAGAATGTTCAAGGTCATGAAGACGAAGTAGGCACCGATTGCCGCCCATTTCGGGTCCAGGGTCGGGTACTGCACGTTCAGGTAGGCGCCGATGGCCATGGCGATGGCCGGCGGCGCGAAGACGAACTCGATCAGTGTGGCTATGCCTGCGATCGTCCCGCCAGTGACGCCGAAGGCGCGCAGACTGTAGGCAAACGGGCCGCCGGCGTTAGGGATCGCGGTGGTCAATTCCGTGAAGCTGAAAATAAAGCAGGTGTACATCACCGCCACCATCAAGGTGGTGACGAGAAAGCCCAGTGTACCGGCGGCGCCCCAGCCGTAACTCCAGCCAAAGTACTCACCGGAAATCACCAGGCCGACAGCCAGGCCCCACAAATGCAAGGTGCCCAATGTTGGTTTTAATTGTGATGCAGTCATGTTCGTACACTCCGCAAGGTAAGCGACGCTATTTGCCTGGTGTCGAGAATAATCACTGGGGCAGCGCCAAGGCTTGACCGCGCAAGGTGCTGAAGGTCATGCAAGGTCAAGTTCTATGCAAACAATGTTGGCTGTAGGAGCGGGCTTGCCCGCGATAGCATCGCTGCGGTGTACCGGCACCACCGCGGTGATAGCATCGCGGGCAAGCCCGCTCCTACATGCGTGTGCGCATGGTCGGGCTTGTGCGCATCAATTCGGTTCACCAATGCCACCTATCGACTCAAATCGGCGCGAATGCCCTGTCCGGCATTGAGTTTTTGGGTAGCACATTACCCAGCGCCGCCCCGCTTGCTGCCGAGCCTTGCGCCCTGACAACGGGCTGCATGAAGGCTCAAGAGGTAACAAGGTATGACATTTGCTTGAAGCTTTCTCATCGACTCCATGACGGCTTTTCACTCTCCATGATCCAGACCATGCTCTCGCCCGCACCGTTGAACGCGCCAGGTACCAGCAATCGGGGTGTCTTGTCGGCGGCTGCCAACGGCCTGGACGGCTTCATTGTCCAGCATGGAGGTGATCTGGACCGGGTCTTCGGGCGCTCGGGCATCGACCCCGAACAGTTGTTGCATCCGACGCTCAGCCTGCCCCTGACCAACTACTGCCGGGTGCTGGAAGAAGCCGCTCGGCAGACCGATTGCGATAATTTCGGCCTGCGCTATGGCCAGCAGTTCCAACCGCAGGCCCTGGGCCTGCTGGGCTACATCGGCTTGTGCTCGGCGACCCTGGAAGACGCCCTGATCAATTTCGCCCAGGCCTTCCCCTTTCATCAGCACAGCACCTTGATCCAACTGGTGCACCAGGGCGATTGTTATCGCTTTGACTACCAGGTACGCCACGGCGCCATCCACGAGCGCCGCCAGGATGCCGAATTGACCATGGGCATGGCGGTCAACCTGGTGCGTCATGTGCTTGGCCCGGGCTGGGCACCCCGGCAAGTGGCCTTCGAACATGCACGGCCGCAGGGCTGGCAGGAGCATGGCGAAGTGTTCCAGGCTGACGTCAGTTTCGACCAACGTTGCAACAGCGTACTGATCCCCAAGCGGGATCTGGTCGCCAGGGCCATGCCCGGCAGCGATCCGATGCTGCTGATGCTGATCAAGGATGCGATCCGCCAACTGGGTGACAGCGGCAACGAGGTCAGCCTGCTGGACCTGGCGCGACAGGCCATCACGGCCGTCCTGCACCTGGGCGAGCCGGCGCTCGATGAAATCTCGCAGACGCTGGGGCTGTCCGAATGGGCGCTGCAGCGCAAGCTGCGCGACTGCGGCTTGAGCTTTACCCAGCTGGTCGATCAGATTCGCAGGGATCTGGCCATGGCGCACCTCAAGCAACAAACCCTCAGTGTCACCCAGCTTGCCTCCCTGTTGGGCTATTCGGAAACCAGCGCGTTCTCGCGGGCGTTCAAGCGCTGGTTCGGCGTCAGCCCAAAGCAGTGGCGCAGTGCCGAACACGCCTGAGCCGCCGATTGCGTCCCGAATTTGACCATCGGGGTGCATCCAAAGACAAAAGACAGGGCCGCCAAACGCAATCATCCGGCGCCCTGCACCTCTTACCATCATGACTCTTCATACAACAACAATGAGAAGAGCCATGGCCGCAACCCTCAAAAAACAGGGCGATAGCACCGACTATTCGGTCGTCGCCGTTCCTGATACCCACCGCATGCGTAAAATCTCGCTGACGATGGCCTGGTGGGGCATCTGCAGCGCGATGTTCTGGCTGGTGGTCTGCGCCACGCTGGCAATGACTTTCGGGACAACAAACGCAATCATCGGTCTGCTGCTGTCGGTGGTCACTTACGCCGTGATCAACGGCATCATTTCACGCTACGCGATCAAGACCGGGCTTTCGGTCGCGCTGTTTTCACGGGTGTTGTTCGGCCGCACGGGGGCGACCCTGGCGACCTTGATTTTCTTTGCCACTGCCACGTACTACAGCGTGTTCGAAGGCTCGGTCATCGCCATTGCGATTCATCGGTACGTGTCGGCATTATCGCTGAACCAGGCCTACCTGCTGGTTGTGCTGTACAGCGTGCCCTTGATCTTCGGCAGCGTGCAGAACTGGATGGACAAGCTCAACGGCGTGCTGCTGCCCTTTTATCTGATTGGCCTGGTGGCGCTGGTGCTGATGACGGTCGGAGAATACGGCTACAGCGCCGCCTGGCTGCACATGGGCCCGGCGAGTGGCCCGGTCGAAGGCGGTTGGTGGAACTGTTTCAGCTACTTCATGGGGGTGTGGATCCTGATGATGTACACCTGGGACTACGCACGTTTTGGCCGTAAGGAAGACGCGAACTACCACGGCCGCTTCAACTTCGGGCTGCCCTTCTACACCTTCACCTTTTTGATCAATGGCCTGGTGGGAATTTTTCTTGCCGGGACCATTCCTACAGCGGGCGGCTTGACCGAGGTTTCGGTGGTGATGGCAATCATCGAGCTGATGGGCATCTGGGGGCTGATTTTCGTCTGGATCAGCCAGACGCGCATCAACTCTGCAAACTTCTACATGGCGGCCACCAATATGCAGGCGTTTTTTGGTCGTCTGGGGCTGGCCAGGGTGCCGTACATCGTTTGGGCCATTGCCGTCGGCGCATTGGTTTACACGCTAATGCGCTTGAACGTATTCGAGTACATCCTGCAGGCGCTGGCCTACCAGAGCATCTTTGTGGTGGCCTGGGTCGCGATTGCCCTGGCGCACATTTTTTCGCCCAGATACACGCAACTGTTCCAAGGCAAAATCGAATACGAACTGGAGCGGGTCAGCGCCTTCAACCCCTGTGGCCTGGGTGCATGGTTCTTCGCTGCCGGGCTCGGCATCCTCTTGCTTAATGCCGATAGTCCAACGCTGGCTACCTGGTCGGCCCCAGTGACATTCATCAGTGCGTTCGCCAGCTACTGGCTGCTGCTCAACAGTGCCAAGCGCAGCTGGTTCGTACGCGCCAGCTGCACCGCAAACGCCTCGTAGATCGATCCGGGCCGGGTCGATCAAGGCCCGGCCACCTCCCCTTTTCCTCGCCTGAGCCACAGACCTTCTGCGGCTCGGCTTTTTTTGCCTCCAAAACAACAATGACTCCCAAGGAGCGAAACATGCGCTGGCTCGACCGTCGTACGCTTACCGCCGCAATCCTGTTCCCCGCACTGGCAACATTTGGCGCCCCCGCCTGGGCAGTGCCGATCAATGAACACCTGGACATTGGCGGAGCGATCCGGGCGCGGGTTGACTATGACCCGGACCAAGACCTGGAAAAATTCAGTTTCGACACGTTTTTCCTGACCGCCACCTATACCTCCAGCAGCTGGATCGGCGCCGCCAAATACCGGTTCTATGGCGATGCCTATCCCTATCAGTACACCAACAAGATTGGCGACATCTCCTTTGCCGAATATGCCTGGGTGGGCTACCGGTTCAATGATGCGCAACAAGTGCAGGCCGGGTTGAACAAGATCCCCTTTGGCTTGCAACCCTACTTCGGCAGCACCTTTTTCGAGACGCTGGGCAATGTCATTGGCCTGGAAGACATCCAGGATCTGGGCATCAAGTACATTGCGCAAAGTGGCGACTGGAACCTTCAGGCCGGTTATTACCTACGCCCGATCGATCAGGGCCAGGGCACCAGCCGTGGTGGTCGGACTTACTCGACCAGCGTCGCCAAGGCCGACAGTTACGTGGAAAACGGCAGCAACAACCAGGAGCGCGACATTGTGGTCGCACGCATCGCCCGCAACCTCAGCCTGGGCGGTTGGCAGTCGGAAATCGGCGCATCGGCATTCACATCGACCCTGGAAAACCGCGACACCGATGACAACGGCCGGCGCAATGCAGTGGCCGTGCATTACATGGGCAAGAGCGGCCCCTGGGGTATACAGCTGCAAGCCGCTCGCCAGGACATGCGCCCGGAAAATCCCGAGAGCGACCGGCTCGTCACATTCGGCAGTTATGACGCCACCTTCAACGTCGCGGCCAAGGGCGATCTGTACGTGGCCGACCTGAGCTACGACATTGCCGGCAAGTATGGTTGGTTCTCTGGCATCAAGTTCTATGGCAACTACAGCGGCTTCGACAAGAGCGAGCACGGCTTCGATGACTCCCAACGCTTTATCGTCGGCACTTCGTTCTCGCTGCTGGACCTATGGATTGCCGTTGAATGGCTGCACGGCAAGAACGACCCCTACATCGGTGGCAGCAGCTTCACCCAAAGCCTTGGCGAAGGTGGCAGCGACCAATGGGAAAACCAGCTGTACGCCAACATCGGCTACTACTTCTAACCCTCCCGACAGCCTCATTGAGCCCTTGCGCCGGCTTGCACTGCGCCACTAATTCGTCGCAACCACGGTGCACTGGGACGCAAAAAACAGTGCACTTTGCGCCAAGCCAGTCACCGGTGTGTGCGCGTAGCTTTGTGTCGTGGGTCAGACATCCGTCACGACCCCCACCTGCATAACAACAAGATTTCTGGTGACCCATGAGTACAGTAGATCCGATCACCCTGGCAGTCGTGCGGGGCGCGCTTGAAACCGCGCAGCGCGAAATGACCCTGACGCTGGAAAAAACTGGCCGTTCGAGCGTTTTCAACCTGGCTCACGACTATTCCAACGCCCTCTTCGACCACCTTCCGGAGATGATCCTGCAAGGGCAGGACATTCCCATCCACCTGGGCTCGCTGATACCGGCGATGAAATGCGTCGCCGGCTTCTTCGCTGATGACATCAACGAAGGCGACGTGATCTATCACAACGATCCGGCCTACAAGGGCAGTCATATCCTCGACTGCTGCATGTACAAACCGGTGTTCTACAAAGGCGAACTGGTGTTCTGGACGGTCTGCAAGGGCCACCTGACCGACATCGGCGGCCCGGTACCCGCCGGCTACAACCCCGATGCCAAGGAAATCTACGCCGAAGGCTTGCGCATCCCGCCGGTCAAACTCTGGTCACACGGCCAGCGCCGCGAGGACGTGATCAACCTGCTGCTGACCAACATGCGCGCCCGTGCCTACCAGGAAGGCG
>CAYVPI010000069.1:0-26360 GCA_964453495.1 uncultured Pseudomonas sp.
CAGCGGTTGGGTGAGTTCGTGCGCAAGCTGGAGTTGTCGGGGCTGACACCGGCGTTTGAGGGGGCGCTCAACACTGTCAATTGAGCGAATCGTAGCAGCAACTGTCTTGCGCCCGCTTCGCGCGCGGACGCAGCCTGTCTGCAGCTGCTACGCAATGGTGCCAGGCCACGTCCCCGTAGCAGCTGCCGCCCGGCTGCGTCCGGCGTCTAACCGGTTCGTGGCCGGACGCAGCCTGGCGGCAGCTGCTACAGATCAGTCGGTAAACGATGCCTACGCAAACGCCGGCAGCGCTGCCATCTTGCCGCGGCAATAAATCAGCGGGCTGGCGGCCTGTTCGGGCACGATCAGGTTCTTCACCGCGCCGACCATGATGGCGTGGTCGCCCCCTTCGTATTCACGCCACAGTTCGCACTCGATGATGGCCGTGGCGTTGGCCAGCAGCGGGTTGCCCAGTTCACTCAATGTCCACTCGATACCTAGGGCCTTGTCCTTGCCTTTGCGGGCGAAGGCGTAGGCTTCGTTCTGCTGCCCGCCGGAAAGCAAGTGAATGGCGAAGCGCTTGTTCTTGATCAAAACCGGATAGGAGTCGGAGCTGTAGTTGGGGCAGAACAGCACCAGGGCCGGGTCCATCGACAGCGAACTGAACGCGCTGGCAGTCAGGCCGACGACCTGGCCATCGTCATCGAGCGTGGTGATCACGGTGACGCCGGAAGGGAAGGAGCCCATGACTTGCTTGTAGACGGTGGCATCGATCATCGGAAAGTCCTCGGTGGGGCGGGCGGCTGTCAGCGCGCTTTTTGTGGTTGATGTGTCTGATGGTATACCGTAATACATCAAATGCAAGTGCTTTTGTGACCGCTCGACAAACGTGAGGCTTGCGTTGCAAGCCCAGTAAATACGGGGGGTTAAGGGTTTTTGTCAGCGCAGACGTGGCCAGCTGGGCGGCTCAGTTCGTCGTGTAAAGACCGGATCAGGCTTGTGAAAATGTTGGAATACCATAATATGGTGTTCATCTGAGGAGGCGCCCGAAAGCCTCCCGGTTTGGCTTTACAAAGATAAGAACAGACAAACTCGAGTTCATTGCCCATGTCCCAGACGTCCCAGCAAAACCAGCTGATCGAGAACCATACGGTCGATTTCGTACCGCTTGCCGAGCGCCATGGCAAGGCCAGGGATCTTTTTACGCTGTGGTTCAGTACCAACATCGCGCCGTTGCCGATCGTCACCGGTGCCATGGTGGTGCAGGTGTTTCATCTCAACCTGTTCTGGGGCCTGATCGCCATTGCCCTGGGCCACATGATCGGCGGTGTCGTCATTGCCCTGGCATCGGCCCAGGGCCCGCGCATGGGGATCCCGCAGATGGTGCAGAGCCGTGGCCAGTTCGGACGCTACGGCGCACTTTTGATCGTGTTTTTCGCTGCGCTGATTTATGTCGGCTTCTTTATCTCCAACATCGTCCTGGCCGGGGAATCCATCCACGGTATGGCCGAATCGGTGCCACTGCCGGCTGCCATCGTGATCGGTGCCTTGAGCGCCACAGCGATCGGTGTCATCGGCTATCGCTTCATTCATACCCTTAACCGCATCGGCACCTGGGTCATGGGCAGCGCCTTGCTGGCCGGCTTTATCATGATCTTCGCCAACGACCTGCCGGCAGATTTCTTCAGCCGTGGCGGCTTCAACCTGTCCGGTTGGCTGGCGACTGTGTCGCTGGGCATCATCTGGCAGATCAGCTTCTCACCCTACGTGTCGGACTACTCGCGTTACCTGCCGAGCGACATCGGTATCGCCAAGCCGTTCTGGGCAACGTATTTGGGCGCTACCCTGGGCACCATCCTCTCGTTCAGTTTCGGTGCGGTCGCGGTGCTGGCCACCCCTGAAGGGACCGAAGCCATGGCGGCGGTGAAACAGGCGACCGGTGTGCTCGGGCCTGTGTTGATGGTGTTGTTCCTGCTCAACATCATCAGCCACAACGCGCTGAACCTGTATGGCGCGGTATTGTCGATCGTCACGTCGATCCAGACCTTTGCCGGCAGCTGGACCCCAAGCATCAAGGTGCGGGTGCTGTTGTCGACCGTGGTGCTGGTGGGTTGCTGCCTGATGGCCCTGAGCGCTTCGGCCAACTTCATCTCGCACTTTATCGGGCTGATCCTGGCGCTGCTGCTGGTGCTGGTGCCCTGGGCATCGATCAACCTGATCGACTTTTACCTGATCAAGCGAGGCCATTACGACATCGCCTCGATTTTCCGGGCCGATGGCGGCATCTACGGGCGCTTCAACCTGCACGCCATCGTGGCGTATTTCATCGGCATCCTGGTGCAGTTGCCGTTTGCCAACACCTCCTTGTATGTAGGGCCCTACGCCAATTACATCGAAGGCGTGGACTTGTCCTGGCTGGTGGGGCTGGCGGTGACGTGCCCGCTTTATTATTGCCTGGCGACCCGGCGTGGGGGCGTGGCAGCGGGTTCGGCGGTGATGGGGGCTTCGCGGTAGGTAGCTGGACCGTGTTGGCTTTATCGCGGGCAAGCCCGGTGCAGGAGATGTGGCGCTTGTAGGTATTTCTCTATTTCACGCCTGAACTTTCCCAAGCATAATCAACCCGCCTTGAACGCTGTTGCACCTGTGTTTTCACAGGGCTAGTCTTGCCCGGCCGTTGCCAATTCAACGGTCGGGTTTCGCAGCCCTGCAGATGTAGTACAGCGTTCATATCCAGGTTTCGGTGTATTTATACGTCCGATCTTGCGTTATGGCGGCTGTGCGCGGGGCACCTTCGGGTGCGCCGGGTTCCTACATCTCCGGTCTGCGAACCCGCGTACAGCTGCCACCCTTTTGTTTCGCAGCGAATGGAAGGCGGCTCCATGATGTAGGAGAAAGCCTTGATCAAAATCGTCCCCGACCCACCCATTTCAACCCCCTCACTCACCACCTCCGAGAAGCCCTTCGGCACCGTCGACAGCAACGGCCAGCCCATGTTCACCGTGCGCGCCGGCATTCTCGCCCAGGATGCCCTGGACTGCGCCAGCACCTTGGTCGCCTACGCCGAAGCCACGGCCTGGGATGTGGTGGACCACCTGCACCTGAACGATAAAGCGCTGGTGCTGGGCCTGATCCAGCAGCTCGATGCGGCCCAGGCGTTGTTGGCAGCCCTGGCGGACCAGCCCCTCCAGGACTGAACGGAACCGTGTAGGAGCGGGCTTGCCCGCGATGGGCTGCAAGGCAGTCCCTGCAGTTTTTTGCAGGACACTGCACGGGAAGGCTATGCCTTCCATCGCGGGCAATCGGAATGCCGCCCACCCGCTCCTACAACCAATTCTTCATTAGCGTATTGGACGGCAGCCGCTCATCCAGCAACTTCTTCGCCGTTTCTACCCCTGCCACCGGCAGCCCTTCAGGATCGAGCAAGCCAATCTGCACCAGCACACTGGCCTGGTCCCAATAGATATGCTCGTGGTAAAGCTTGTCGCCGCGGAACTTGATCACCCCCAGCATGGGGATTTCCACGTACTTGCCGGTGGGTTCGACGTTGGGCAGCATCCAGTCGATGGTGGTGCTGTGGGTGAAGCACATGATGAACTCGTCGACGATCTGCAAGGCACCGATGGTGCGCGAGATCGGGATCAGCTTCATGTCCGGTGGGTTGCCGTGCACGAAGTGGTTCTGGTAGAAGCGGCTCAGTTGCTGGTAGCCCACGCCACCGGTCATGGTCGGGATGTGGTTGACGTAGGGTTCGGCGACCATAGTTGCCATGGTGGCGGGTACGTCGCGGGTGTCGAACTCGTGGCGGATGTGCTCTTCCCACAGGGCCGAGAGGTTGAAGTGCGGGCCGATCTCGCGCTTGAGGGCGGCGATGCTGCGTTCGTGGGCCATGAGTGAGGCGGGCTTGTCGTAGTGCATGCCGCCTGCGCGGGCAAAGGCATGGTCCACACCGGGGTAGACGTACAGCTCGACCTTGTCGCGGCCAGCCAGGCGCTCGGCGATTTGCGCCCGGGTGTTGGCGTCGCAGTAGCCGTCGTTCTCGGCAAAATGCAGGACCAGGCGGCCCTTGAGGTTGCTGGTCTCATCCAGCAGGTGCTCGATGCCCATGCCGTAGTAACCCACCGCGCAAGCCACGTCGGTGCGGGTGGCGGTCAGCCAGGCCAGTTTGCCGCCCATGCAGAAGCCCACGTAGCCAAGTCCCACCGGTTCCACTTCGGGCAGGCCGCGCAGGGCCTTGAAGCTGGCGTCGATGTCTTCAACGGCCTTGCCCAGGTCGATGCGCTGGAACAGGTCGATGGCTACCGCGAAATCTTGCTCGGTGTAGCCCAGGTCGACGCCTTCCTGTAGGCGCCAGAACAGGTCCGGCACCAGTGCCACGTAACCTTCCTCGGCGTAGAAGTCGGCGACCGCGCGCATGTTGACGTTGACCCCGAATATCTCCTGGCCGATCACCACGCCAGGGCCTTTGCCGCTGGCCGGCAGGGCCAGGTAGCCGGCAAAAGTGCCGCTGCCGTCAGTGGCCTGGATTTCGATCATCTTGCCCATGTTCATCTCCTTGCTATCGGCTTATCGGTTAAGTGCTGTTATTGGTTTTCGGCGGGCCGGTGGTTGGCGAACCAGGCCCGTGGCGATATGCCCCGGTCAGGGCCCAGGATCGAGAAGCCACCGTCCACCGGTACATCGACCCCGGTCATCCACGAGGCGCCTTCGCTGCAGAGGAAGGCCACTACGCTGCCCACTTCTTCGCCGCGGCCAATGCGCCCCAGCGGGTGGAAGTCGGCACCGACGCGGTCGGCCAGGGCCGGGTCGCCGCCGCTGAAATCGGCGACACTGGGCGACCAGGTCCAGGCCGGGGACACGCTCAATACGCGGATGCCCCGGGGCGCCAGCTCCACGGCGAGGTTCTTGGTCAGTTGCAGCATGCCGGCCTTCGAGGCCGGGTACAGGGCGCGGCCGGCCGCACCGAACTTGCCACCGGTGCTGCCAATGTTGATCACAGCGCCGCCGACCTGCATGCGGGCGCTGGCCATCTGGGTGAAGATGGCCGCCGACACCAGGTTTACGTTGAGGGTTTGCAGCCACATGGCCCGGTCCGAGGCCAGACCCTTGTCGGCATAGATGCAGGCATTGTTGACCAGGATGTCGAGCCGGCCAAAGGTGGCGAGGGTGGTTTCGATGCAGTGCTCGATGTCTTCGTCGAGTTCGACATTGCAGGAGACGAAGCGGCAGTGCTCACCCAGCTCGTTGGCCAGGGCCTGGCCGGTAGCCCGGCTGCGCCCCACCAGCATGACCTTGGCACCGGCAGCCAGTAACTGGCGGGCGATGTCCAGGCCCAGGCCCTGGGTGCTGCCGGTGACGATGGCGACTTTATCGAGCTGCATCATGACAATTGCTCCAGGGCTTGGTTGACTTCGGCGACCTCGGCAATCAGGCCCATGCTCTGCAGCGAGGCCTGGTGGGTCGCGGGGTTGGCCGCAGCGCAGGCATCTTGAGCGACCATCACCTCAAAGCCACAGTCCACGGCGTGGCGCACCGTGCTTTCGACCACTGAGTGGGTGGCAACACCAGCCACCAGCAACCGCTGTGCCTGAAGCTGGCGCAGCAGGGTTTCCAGCGGTGTGCCGTAGAAGGCGTTGATTCGCGTGTGGGTGACCGTGAACTCCCTGGGGCTCGGTCGGGGCGCCAGGGTGCTGAAGAATTCTGCGCCCCAGCTGCCGTCCTGCACGGCGCCGATGGCCGCGACGTTGCGCAGGATCGGCGCGTTCTGGATCAGGTCGGCGTAATCGGCACGGTAGGCAACCCGCACATGGATAATCGGCCAGCCGCGCTCGCGCGCACCGGCCAGCAACCGAGTTGCAGCATCGAGCAGGCCGGCCCGGGCCGGGTCGTCGGCGCCCAGGCCGACGCGAATGCGCCCCTGCGGGTGCAGCACGTCGTTCTGGTAGTGCAGGGCAAGCACCACTGGCGCGGCCATCAGACGAACACCTCGAGGTTGGCAAACACGTCGTTGCAGTTGATCAGGTCGACGCGCTTGAGCTGGATCTTCCAGCCGCCGTTGTCCTGGCTTGCCAGCTTGTAGGTGTAGCGCCCGGCCAACTGCCGCTGCTCCAGCCGCCATTCGCTGACCTGGAAGGTGGCGCTGACCACCAGCAAGCCTTCGCTATCGAGCCCCTCGACCATGACGTTGCCGACCAGGTGAGCGGTCTGGGTTTGCGGCTGTTGCGACCAGTTGCGCGCGTTCTCCACCCGGCGAATACGCACCTGGCGCAGCATGCGGTTTTCCCAGAACAGCGAGATGTGGTCGAACGGGTTGTCCTGCCCGTGCTTTTGCGGCACCCAGTACATGCCGCTGTCGGTGAACAGTTGGTCCCACTCCAGGAAGCGGCGCTCATCGAGCAGGCGGGCCTCCGCATAGAGAAATTGTTCGATCTGGCGCAAGGTTTCGCCGGGCACGCTGGCCTGGGTCAACTCACGGGTATTCACGTCGATGCGGTGATCAAGCAGCATGGGTGCTCTCCTTGGCGATCAGGGTGGCGGTCATGAAGTGCTTCCAGGCGGCGAACTGGTTGCGCATGGGTAGCTCGCTGGTGCCGTTGGTGGAGACCGCGCCATCGGCCAGCAGGGTGTCGGTGCCGGCATAGCGGTGCATGCTGATCCACTCGCCGCCACGGGTCAGGTTGCCTTCCTGGCAACGGGCATAGACCTCGACGTCATCGGGCATCACGTTGGAGGAGGGCGAGTTGATCACGTTGGCGTAGGTCAGCGCGCGGTCGAACACCGCGTCGGGCGCGCCCTTGCAGCGGAAGGTCTGGATTTCGACCAGGGTTTTATCCACGGCCAGCGGGCGGATCACCCGGAATTGCATGAACACCGTGTGTGGCGAGCCGCTGCCGTAGATCACCGTGTTGTGCCGGTTCATGCCGAGGATTTCCCGCGCACGCGGTTCGCCATAGGCCTGGGCCAGGCAGTCGAAGTGGGCGCGGGATACCTCGTCGCGCTCGGCCGCTGCCGGGTCGAAGATCGCTTCCATGTAGCCATGGCCGTTGTGGTAGGCGCGCAGTTCGAGTTTTTCCCAGAAGTCGTAGGGTTCGCCGTTGCCGTCCATGATCAGCAGCTCAAAGGGCATTTCGCCCATGGCCTCGGCCTCACCCCGGGCGGCGTCCACCGAGGATTCGTGGGTGACGCGGGCGTGCATGGTGTCGTGCAGGTTTTCGTAGAAGACTTTCCAGTTCGAGCGCTGCTGCACGCGGAAGATGCCACCGGCCACTTCAACTTCACCTACCGGCGAGCGGTCGCAGAGGTTGTCGATGGAGGTGATCACGCCGCCCAGGAAGGTCTTCAAATCCGGGCCGTAGTCGGCCTGGCTGGCGAAGACAAAGCCGCGGTAACTCTCGACCCGGGCCAGGCTGACCATGGAAAAATCCGGGTGCTTGGGGTCGTAGCAGGTGCCTTCGAAACCGCTTTTCAGTGGCGCCGACAGGTGCTGGCCGTCGAGCTTGAAGGTCCAGGCGTGGTAGGGGCAACGGAAGAACTTGCCGACGCTGCCGTCGCCATCGGCCACCAGTTTGGCGCCCTTGTGCGGGCAGCGGTTGTAGAGCACGTTGACCTGCTGGTTGGCACCGCGCACCAGGATCACATCCTGGTCGCCGATACGCGTGGTGTGGTAGTCGCCGACGTTCTTGACCTGGCTTTCATGGCCGACGTAAATCCAGGCGTGGCCGTAGATGCGCTCCATTTCCAGCTGGAAGAGAACGGGGTCGGTGTAGACGCTCTTGTGCACGCTGTCCTCGCGGATCAAGGCGCCGATCTGTTCATTAGTCGGTTGCATGGGTTCTCCTTGGCTCATCACAGGTCGAGTACCAGCCGGGCGCTGCTGGCGCGGGATACACAGGTACAGAAGCTGCCGCCTTCGCGGTCACGCTCGGACAGGCAGATATCGCGGTGCGTGGCGTTGCCGTCGAGCACCTGGGCCACGCACACGCCGCAGTCACCGCGGCGGCAATCGAACATCGGGTCCAGGCCTGCCTCGATCATGGCGTCGAGTACCGTTTGCTCGGCACCCACCTGCAGGGTCACGCCGCTGGTGCGCAGTTCCACTTCAAAGGCCTGGTCGCCGGCCACGTCCAGGGCGCCGGCGAACAGTTCGAAATGCAGGTTGCTTTGGGCCCAGCCCAGTGCCCGGGCTTGTTCGAGCACGCTGCTCAACAGGGCCTTGGGCCCGCAGATGTACAGGTGCAGATTTGGTCTTGGCGCACCGAGCACAGCCGCCACCGGCAGGCGTTTGCCGGCATCGCCACCACTGATCCAGCTCACGGCGCCGAAGCGGGTTTGGCTTTCATCGAGGTAGGCCATGTGTTCGGGCGCGCGGCCGGCGTAATGCAGGGTGAATGACTTGCCCAGGGCGTGAAGTGCGCGGGCCATGCCGAGCATGGGGGTGATGCCGATGCCGGCGGCGATCAGCAGCGAGTGCCCGGGGACGTCACTCAGGGGGAAATGGTTTTTCGGCGGCTGCGCTTCGATGCGCTCGCCCACCTGCAGCCCGTGTACCCAACGCGAACCGCCGCTGCTGTGTTCTTCCAGCTGCACGGCGATTTCGTAGTGGTCGCTGCCTGGCAGGTTGACCAGTGAATAGGCGCGGCGCTGGGGCCGCTCGCCTGGTACATGCAGCTCGATGTGGGCACCGGCGGTGAAGCTCGGCAGCGGGCGTGCATCGGCCGATACCAGCAGCAAGCGGCGGATCCTGGGGGTGAGGTGGTCGATCCGGTCGACCACCAGGCAGAGGCTGGACATACGCGATTCCTGTTAGAAGTCGCAGTCACTTTATGGAGCCTGGGGGTGGCGAAAAAGCCGATAACGGCAAAGTGTCATCCGGATTTGGCAAGAGTGTGATCAGCTCGTGGCGATGTTCATGTGGTCGTTGCCGAAGGCTGTGCTGGCAAGGCCATCGAACTGTAGGAGCGGGCTTGCCCGCGATCCAGGCCCCGCGGTGTACCAGATACACGGCGGCGTGGCCATCGCGGGCAAGACCCGCTCCTACAGTGGGTCGGCATTGGCTCGCGGGGCGTTTCAGCGATTGAAGCGCAGGGCCAGGCCACGCAGGGCGCTGGCCTGGTCGAGCACCAGCTGGCTGCTGCCAAGGCCGCTCTGGGCGCTTTGTGCGTTGGCGGTGGAGAGGTCGGCGATGCGGCTTATCTGCTGATTGATATCTTCGATCACCTGGCTTTGTTGCTCGGTCGAGGCGCTCATGTACAGGCTCTGTTCACTGATCTGGCTGACCTTGAGCAGAATGTCTTCAAGCGCCTCGCTGACCTTGTGCACGTTGCCCGCGCATTGGCTGGCAACCACTTGGCCGTGGCGGGACAGTTGCACGGTGGTTTGCATGCGTGCACGCAACTCGCCGACCAGGCCGTCGATGGTCTCGGTCGATTGCCGCGTGCGCCTGGCCAGTGAGCGCACTTCGTCGGCGACCACGGCAAAACCGCGGCCGTGTTCGCCGGCCCGCGCCGCTTCGATGGCAGCGTTGAGGGCCAGCAGGTTGGTCTGCTCGGCCACTGCATTGATAACCTGGGTGACCTCGCCGATGGACTCGCCGAACCGTGCAAGTTCGCCGACGGCTGCGCCAATTTCTTCCACCGCGCGGCTCAAGTCGGCCATGGAGGTGTGGCTGTGGACAGCCAGGTCGCGGCCCTGATCGGCGAGTTGATTGGCGCCGGTGGCGGCGGTCGTGGAGATCTGCACATTGCGGGTGATTTCCTGGATGCTGGCGGCCATCTCGCACACGGCTACGGCGGTCTGGCTGGCTTCCTGGCGCTGGGTTTCCAGGCGTTTGGCATCATCACGCAAGCGCTCGCCGGTTGCCATGGCCGCCGCTTCCAGCTGCTCGCCGGCGATGCCGATGCGCGCCAAAGCAGTTTGCAGCCGTGCGTGGGCGCAGTGCAGGGCGACATCGCGCCAGCCCTCGGCAGCGTGAAGGCCAGGGCTATAAATCTGTGCCGTAAATGGGCTTGAACAGGCAGCCGGGTGTTGCGCCTTCCACTGGCGTAAATGCTGGTTGCGCCTGCTTCGCTGCAGCAGCCCGAGGGTGGCCGCCAGCCCAACAGCCAGGCTCCATTGAAGAGGGCCGGCGCCGGCACTGGCCAGCAACAGCGCCACTGCGCCGGCTGCCAGGCACGACAGGGCATGGCGATGCAGCAGTGCAGCCAACCCGATGCGCCAGTGCCCGCGCTGGATAGACCGGTAAACCTGGGTGGCCCTGTGCACCCGACTGGCTTGTGCCTCCATGGCGAGGGCGCCATAGCCGATCAGCTGGTTTTGGTCGTACACCGGCATGATGTACAGCTCGATCCAGTATTCGCTGCCGTCCTTGTGGCGATTCTTGATCAACCCCAGCCAGGGTTTTGCAGCATGAAGGTGCTGCCACAGGTCGTCGAACAGCCTTGCGGGCATATCTGGGTGGCGCAACATCGAAACCGGCTGGCCGATCAGTTCATCCCGGTTGTAGCCGCTAATCCGGGCGAAGGCCTCGTTACACAGGTCGATGGTGCCTTTGACATCGGTGCGCAGAATCATTGGTGCCGTATCAGGGGGTAGGTCGGCGGGCATGTTCGGTTACTCGGGCAAGGTGAGCGGGGCAGAGCAGAGCTTGGGGGGCGCGGGCAAACAGCGTTTGAGCAGTGCCGGTAGCTGCACGCCCCGGGCACACGCCAGGTCGTCGAGCACGGAAAAGTGATGACACCCGGGCACCGGCAAATAGCCCACGGCAACACCCGCCTCGCTGCAGGCCTGGGCATATTCATGAGACTGGCGCACCAGCTCCGGCAGTTCCTGTTCACCAACCGTGATCAACATCGGCGCTCCAGCGCCTATGTTGTAACGCGGGCTCAGGGCCTGGACTTCACTTTCGCTCAAGTTCAGCTTGCGGTTGAGCCAGCACCGGCGGATCGGTGCCAGCTCCATCAGGCCACTGATGGGCATCACATGGCTGACCAGCGGGTGATCGCGGTGCAGCGCGCTCAGGTGGCCGCCAGCGGAATGGCCACTGAGGATCACCGGTGCCCTGCGGCGCAGCAGTTGCTTGGTGACCATCAGGTAATCGAGCAGGCTGCGGATCTCGGCGGCGATACTCGTGAGGTTCGCCTCCGGTGCCAGGGTGTATTCCACCAGGGCGACGTTGAAGCCCGCCGCGATAGGGCCCTCGGCGACGAAGGCGAAGTCTTCCTTGGTGCAGTTCTGCCAATAGCCGCCATGGATGAAGATGAAAGTGGGCGCACTGGTTATGGGCTGTGCGAACCAGTCCAGTCGGTTGCGCGGTAGCGGGCCGTAGGACAGGTCGCGCTGCCAGGTATGGTTGGCGTAAGTCTGTTGGCTGCGTGTTTGGAAGCCTGCGTAAATCGCCGGGAAATTCGCTACCGCCCGCACATTGTCATAGGCCTGGTCGAGGTCCATTGTCATCGCTCAGGCCTCACACACCGAGGTAGCGTTGCGACAGGTCCGGTTGTGCCGCCAGCGCAGCCGGGGTGCCTTGCCAGACCTGCCGGCCCTTTTCGATGATGTGGTGAATGTCGACCACCCGCGCCATCTCCTTGAGGTTCTTGTCGATCACCAGGATGGTTTCGCCCTCGTGCTTGAGGGTGGCCAGGCACGACCAGATCTGCTCGCGGATGATCGGCGCCAGGCCTTCGGTGGCTTCGTCGAGGATCAGCAGCTTGGGGTTGGTCAACAGCGCCCGGCCCACCACCAGCATCTGCTGCTCGCCGCCCGACAGGGTGCGCGACAATTGGTCCTGGCGCTCCTGCAGGCGCGGGAACAACTGGTACACCCGCGCCAGGTCCCACTTGCCACGGGTGGCCGTGGCCATCAGGTTCTCGCGTACGCTCAAGGTGCCGAAGGCGCGGCGGCCTTCGGGCACCAGGCCCAGGCCCGCCTGGGCGATGCGGTAGGGCGCGGCGCCACGCATGTCCTTGCCGTGGATGCGAATGCTGCCGGCCGAGGGCTTGAGCAGGCCCATGATCGATTTGACCGTGGTGGTCTTGCCCATGCCATTGCGCCCGATCAACGACACCACCTGGCCTTGTTCGATGTTCAGGTGCATGTCGAACAGCACCTGGCTCAAGCCGTAGCCGGCCTGTAACCCTTGCACTTCAAGCATGTTCTTCTCCCAGGTAGGCAGCCCGCACCTGCGGGTCGTTGCGCACGGTGTCGACACTGCCAGTGAGCAGGGTCTGGCCATAAACCAGCACGGTGATACGGTCGGCGAGGGCAAATACGGCGTCCATGTCGTGCTCCACCAGCAGGATCGCGTAACGGCCCTTGAGCTGGTGCAGCAGTTCGGTCATGCGCGCCGATTCGTCGGCACCCATGCCGGCCATGGGCTCGTCCAATAGCAACACCGAGGCTTCCTGGGCCAGGGCCAGGGCGATTTCCAGTTGCCGGCATTCGCCGTGAGACAGCTCATTGACCTGCGCCTCGGCACGCTGCCCCAGGCCGACTTGCTCCAGGTAAACACGGGCAGGTTCGAGCAGGCGCTGGTCACTGGCAAGGGGGCGCCACATGCCGAAGGTCTTGCCTTCGCGGGCGGCGATGGCCAGGGCGACGTTGGCAAGCAGGGTGAATTCGGGGTACAGCTGGCTGACCTGAAAAGCCCGCGCCAGGCCCAGGCGAGGTCGCTGCCAGGCCGGCACATGGGTGATGTCCTGGCCATCGAGGAAAATCTGACCTTTGTCGGGGAAAATCTCGCCGGCTATCTGCGAGATCAAGGTGGATTTGCCGGCACCATTGGGGCCGATGATCGCGTGCAACTCACCCTTGGCCAGTTCAAAGCTGGCGCCGTTGGTGGCCTTGACCGCACCGAATGATTTCTCCAGCCCGCGAATTTCCAGTTGCGCACTCATGGCTGCACCTCCAGGGCTTTTACCACCGTTGGGTGAGAAGCCTTTGTGCGGGGCCGCACCAGGCTCAGCAACAACCCGTAGACGCCCTTTTTGCCGAACAGCACTACCAGCAGCAACAGCGGGCCGAAGATCAGCAACCAGTGCTCGGTCCACAGGCTCAGCACCTGCTCCAGCCCCAGATAGGCCGCCGCACCAAGGATCGGGCCGAGCAGGGTGCCGACACCGCCGAGGATGACCATGGCCATCAGCTCGCCCGACTTGTGCCAGGCGCCCATGTCGGGGCTGACGAACAGCGCATAGTTGGCCCACAGGATACCGGCCAGGCCACCGCCGGTGCCGGCGATGACGAAGGCCGTGAGGCGATAGCGCAAAGGCTTGAGGCCCAGGCTGATGGTGCGCCGTTCGCTTTGCTTGAGCCCGCGCAACACGAAGCCGAAGCGCGAACCCACCAGGCGTCGGCAGAACAGCAACCAGGCCACCAGCAAGCCCAGGCACAGGTAATAGAATTGCACCGGGCTGGCCATGTCGATGCCCGGCAGGGTGTTGCGTTCGCCGAGCAGGATGCCGTCGTCACCGCCGTACAGCGATAACGATGCGAGCACGAAGTAGAGCATCTGGCCGAACGCCAGGGTGATCATGATGAACTGAACACCCGTGGTGCGCAGGGACAGGTAACCCACCACCAGGGAAAACAACGCGCACACCAGCAACGCCAGCGGCCAGACAATCAGCGCGCTGTTGCTGCCGCCCCAGCCCCACAGGGGCATCATTTGCGAGGTATGGAAGGCAACGATGCCGACCACATAACCGCCCAGGCCGAAGAACGCGGCATGGCCGAAGCTGACCATGGCGCCGTAGCCGATCAGCAAATCCAGGCTGACCGCGGCCAGGCCGTAGATGGCCAGGCGGGTAAACAGGCTGACCAGAAAAGGTTCGTGCAACAGGTTGGCAACCAGTGGCAGCAGGGCGAATACCGCCAGGCACAACAGGTCGATGACAAGACGCGGTGACATAGTGTTCTCCTCAGGCGCGCGCCGGCAGCAGGCCGCGCGGGCGCACCAGCAGCACCAGGGCCATGACGATGTAGGCGCTGGCCGAAATCAGCCCGGCGCTCAGGGTGCCGGCCGCCTCGCTGGACAGCAGTTGGTCGAGCAGCTGTGGGATGTAGGCGCGGCCGAGGCTGTCGACCATACCGATCAACAAGGCACCGACCAACGCACCGCGCACCGAGCCGACGCCGCCAACGACGATGACCACGAAGGTGGTGATGAGGATTTTCTCGCCCATGCCGATTTCCACCGACAACAGCGGCGCCGCCATGAACCCGGCCAAGCCGCAGAGGGCGCAGCCGAACACGAACACCAGGGTGTACAGGCGGGCAATGTTGACCCCCAGCGCCCCGACCATTTCGTGGTCGTCGGCACCGGCGCGGATCAACATCCCTAAGCGCGTGTGGTTGATCAAAAGCCACATGCCCACGGCCACCACGGCGCCGGCGGCGATAAACAGCAAACGGCTGACCGGGTACATCAGCCCCGGCAGCACTTCGACAAAGCTTGCGTACCAGTCCGGGGTCGGCATGGCCGGTGGGCTTCGCCCGAAAATCAGGGTCAGCAGTTCGTTGCTGAAAAACACCACGGCCAGGGTCGCCAGCACCTGGTCCAGGTGGTCGCGGTTGTACAGCCTGCGCATGATCGAGGTTTCGATCAATAAGCCATAAAGGGCGGCGCCGATCAGGCTGGCCAGGCCACCCAGCCAGAACGAGCCGGTGGCCATGGCGGTGTAGGCTGCGCAAAAGGCACCCACCATGTAGAACGCGCCGTGGGCCAGGTTGATGACACCCATGATGCCGAAGATCAGGGTCAGGCCGGAGGCGAGCAAAAACAGCAGGGCGCTGTATTGCAGGCCATTGAGAATCTGTTCGAGCAATAACATTGCGAGGCTCCTCTGCAAGGCGCTGCGCCAGCCAGCAGGCATGGCGCAGCCAGGGGCTCAGTGGCCGATTACAGCGTGCACTGGGCGGCGAAGCTGTCCACGTGGTCGGTGGCGAGGGTCTTGATCGGCACCTCGGTCAGCTTGCCGTCGGCCCCGGCCTGCACTTGCAGCAGGTACCAGTCGATGGCGGGGTGCTGGTTGTTGGCAAAGCGGAAGTTGCCACGGATGGAGTCGAACTTGACGTTCTGCATGGCGGCGCGATACGCCTGGATGTCCTTGAGGTTGCCACCGGTGGTTTTCAGGGCGGCGCCGATCAGGCGGGCGGTGTCGTAGCTTTGAGCGGCATACACGGTGGGCTTGCGGTTGTACTTCTCGGTGAAGGCTTTGACGAATTGCTGGTTGGCCGGGTTGTCCGACTGCGGGTTCCACAGCGAGACGATGTTGGTGCCCTTGGCCAGGTCACCGGTAGCAGCAAGCATGCGCTCATCCATGGAGAACACCGGCACCACCATCGGCACGGTTTTGTTCAGGCCGGAACCGCCGTACTGCTTGGCAAAGTTGATACCGCCACCGCCAGGGTGGAACTGGAAGATCGCATCGGGCGCCAGGGAGCGGACCCGCGCCAGCTCGACCGAAAAGTCCAGCTGGTTGAGCTTGGTGTAGATCTCGGTGACTTCACCCTTGAAGGTGCGCTTGAAGCCGGCCAGGGCATCGCGGCCGCCCTGGTAGTTGGGCGCCAGGATCACCATTTTCTTGTATCCCAGCTCATTGGCGGCGACACCGGCCATCTCATGGGGCGTGTCGTTCTGGTAGGAACCGACGAAGTAGTTGGGCATGCACTTTTCACCGGCCAGGGTCGAAGGCGCGGTGTTGAGGCTGACATAGAAGCCGTCCTTGGTGGCGGTATTGACCACAGCTGCCAGGACGTTGGAGAAAATCACCCCGGTGTACAGCTCGACACCGTCCAGGCTCATGCGGTCGACAATTTGCTTGGCCTTGGCCGGTTGCAGGCCGTCGTCCTCGACCATCAGTTGCACCGGCACGCCGCCGAGTTTGCCGCCTTCCTGGTCGATGGCCAGCTGGAAGCCGTCGCGCGAGTCTTCGCCCAGGTAGCCGGCGGGGGTGGAGAGGGTGGTAATGAAACCGATCCGGACCGGCTCGGCGGCCTGGGTGTTTGCCGCGGTGGCCAGGGAAACTGCCAGACATGCACGCAATACAGATTTATTCATGATAGTGCCTTCGGTGTGAAGTCTTGGGTGGGGGCAGTTTGGGCGCGTCAACCGTGGGCTTGTGGCTAGCAACGGATGACACGCCCTTGCTCGGCAGGGCCGATTTATTGTTGTTTTGTGCTGAAGCTGCAACGGTCAGGTGTTGCTTTGGGTGAATTTCTCCAGGTAGAGCCGCGCGTGATCGAGCTGCTGGTCTTGCATCCAGGTCTTGATCGACTCGACCATCGGCGGCGGTCCGCACAGGTACATATCGAACGGCTGGTCGCGCAGTTCGGCCAGTTCCAGGTGCTCGGCGATGTAGCCGCGTTTGCCGGGCCACTGTTCATCCGGCTCGCTGATCACCGGGGTAAAGCGAAAGCCCGGGATACGCTGTGCATAGGCCTCGATGCGCGAGACCTCGCACAGGTCCTCGGCATCACGAACGCCGTAGTACAGGTGCACCGGCTGGCTGCAGCCTTGCTCGGCCAACTGGTCGAGCATGCCGAGGAAGGCCGAGAGCCCGGTGCCGCCGGCCACCAACACCAGTGGCCGGTCCACGTGGCGCAGGTAGAAGGCGCCCAGCGGTGCTTCGAAATCGATGACATCTGCGACCTGGCAGCGCTCGCGGATATAGTCGGTCATCACGCCTTGGGGCAGCAGGCGAATCAGGAACTGCAGTTTGCCGTTGCCGCCCAGGTTGGCGAACGAGTACGAACGGCTATGTTCGGTGCCTGGCACTTTCAGACGCGCATACTGGCCCGGCAGGTAGTCCAGGGCCTTGTCCGCTGCATTGATGTCCAGGTGCAGGATCGCGGTGCTTGGCGAAACCTGCTGCACCTGGCTGACCCGGCCCTGCAATGAGCTGGGGCCATGGGCGCCGCACAGGGTGGAGTCGAAGTCGAAATAGAACGCCGCGTCGGACTGCACGCGGGTCTGGCAGCTGAGTATTTTGCGCTGTTCCAGATCGGCGGCCGACAAGGCTTCTTCGTCGACGTAATCCTGGGTGTATTGCCCCGACTCGCAACGGCCCTGGCAGGTGGCGCACACGCCCTCGCGGCAGTCGAGCGGGATCTTGATGCCGCTGCGCAGGGCGGCATCGAGCAGCACTTCGTTGCTTTTCACTGCGCAGAAAAGCGTCTTGCCGTCGGCAAAATTGAAAGCGACCTTGTACGTCTGGGTCATGATTTGCGCGCCGTTACAGGTGATAGAAATCGAGCACCGAGTTGATGGTGTCGTTGAGCAGGACCACGTGCTTGCGCGCGATCTTCCAGCTGTCGCCAGCGGGCTTTAAGCGGTAAGTGGCGTGGCCGTAAAACTGTTCGGAAGTCGCCAGGCGGTAGAACAGCGTCTCCCAGTTGACGCGCACCTCCAGTTCGTCGTTGTCCAACGGTGCGATGCGCACGTTGCTGATCATGTGCAGGGTGCGTGGCATCGGGACCGTCGACGCCGCCTTGCCGGTGCGCACACGGAACACGCGGTCTTCCAGGCCACCGCGGTTGGCGTAGTAGATCAACGACATGCTGCGCTTGGGGTCGGTGGTGTAGACGTGTTCGGAATCCCACTGCGGCAAATGGAACTCACTGTCCTCGCTGAACAGGTCCAGGTAGGCGTCCCAGTCCTGGGCATCGCACAGCTCGGCCTTGCGGTAGAGGAATTGCTCGACGCGGTATTGCAGTTGCGAATTCATGGGTTTACCTCTTTCAGCTTGAGGGCCTGCTGCTGGTGCATGCGCTCCAGGCCCTTGAGGAGAAACTTCTGCCAGTTGCCGTGCTGGTTGACATAGAGCCCTTCGTGGGTGAACTCGGTGCCGGTCATGGCCGGCTCGATGCCGATCACCTGGCTGTTGGGGGTGTCGCCTTCGACCCATTTGTCATGGCCACGGGAAATGTCGCTCCAGCGCTCCAGGCGGGCCTGGAAGCCACGCTGGGCCTCGCGGAACTCCATCAGGTCGTCGGGGGTACCCAGGCCCGAGACGTTGAAGAAATCTTCGAACTGGCGGATACGGTTTTCCCGGTCCGCATCGGATTCACCCTTGACCCCGATGCAGAAGCTGTTGATCTCGGTCTTGTTCCAGGCGACCGGGCGGATGATGCGCAGTTGCGAGCTGATCTGGTCGAGGAAGAACATGCTCGGGTAGATGTTCAGGTTGCGCAGGCGGTGCATCATCCACTCGGCCTTGCCTTGGCCATGTTCTTCGATCAGGCGCGGCATGATCGTGGCGTAGCCGGGGCGCACGGCGGGGTTGGGCATGTCGCTGAAGAGCACGCTGTGGCCATTGTTGAAGGCGAACCAGCCGTCGTCGGTCTCGGCGTCACCGGCGCCCAGCTTGCTGTAGTCCAGGGTGTCGCCGGCGGCGGTGCCTTTTTCGCTGTTCAGTTGCTGGCGGTGCTGCACAGTGGCCACGTAGTTGTAGTGCACGGTGCTGACGTGATAACCGTCCAGGCCGTTTTCGTTTTGCAGCTTCCAGTTGCCGTCGTAGGTATAGGTCGACTTGCCCGGCAGCACTTCCAGCTCACCGGTGGGCGACTGGGCCACCATCATGTCGAAGAACACCTTGGCATCGCCCAGGTATTGTTCGAGGCTGTCGGTGCCTTCTGCATCAAGGCTGATGAAGACGAAGCCCTTGTAGCTTTCGATGCGCGCCTTCTTCAGGCCGCGAGTGGCCTTGTCGAAGCCTTCCGGGTATTCGCCCGGGGCCTTGACCTTGACCAGGCGGCCGTCGCTTTTGTAGCACCAGGCATGGAAGGGGCAGGTGAAGGTCGACTGGTTGCCCTTGCCAACCCGGGTCAGGGTGGTGCCGCGGTGCTGGCAGGCGTTGATCAGGGCATTGAGTTTGCCCTCGCCATCACGGGTGATGATCATCGGCTGGCGGCCGGCGCGCAGGGTCATGAAATCGTGCTTGTGGGCGATTTCACTTTCGTGGCAGGCATAAATCCAGTTCTTCTCGAAGATCAACTCCATTTCGAGATCGAATAATTCGGGTTCGGTAAACATGTCGCGGGCAATACGATAGATGCCTTCCACGGGGCGAAAGTCCAGGCAGCTTTCAATGTAACTTTTCCACTGTTCGACGCTTCGGTTGTTCTGCATGTTGGTGTCCTCGGGCATCCGGCAAATCAGTGGCTCCATTTAATCGGCCGCCAGGGCACACGGTCTATCCGGTTATTTCGCAAAGCCAGTCCGAAAAATTCGCCATCAGGCCAAGGGCAATGCCCGAAGGCCCTTGTTTGCTTGGTTTTGCGCGAGGAAGGGGGGGCGGAGATAGCTGAATATCGGGCTAATTGTCCTCCACTAAGCGGATAGCGGTGACACATTTCAATATTGCCTAATCGGCCCCGACACACCGCAAGAGTGTGCCGAATAATTAAATAAAAAACTGCCATAGCGCTGGGCCGACAAACGTCAGGCCTCATTAATTGATGTGCCAGTCACATTGTGGGATAGGAATCAGGTTATGCATAAAGCGAAGTGGTGGGTCCGGGGAATGCAATTGGCAAGTGTCGTGGCGCCGCTGTGTGCCCAAGCAGACTTGGTCAAGGACAGCAGCCTGGCTTTGGGTATGCGCAACTTTTACATTGACCGTGATTTCAAGGAAAACGACCCGGCCCATTCCCGGCTCGGCAGTTGGACCCAGGGCTTCGACCTGCGTTTGACCTCGGGCTATACCGAAGGGCTGGTGCAGTTCGGCCTCGATGCCGCTGCGCAATATGCCTTTCGCCTGGACGGCGGTGGCGGGCGCGGGCCGGACAGCATCATCCCTTATGACGACAGCGAGCATGACCAGGTTCACGACTACGGCCGTGGCGGGCTCACCGCCAAGGTGCGCGTTTCCAAGACCGAACTGCGTATCGGCGAGCACCGTCCGACCCTGCCGGTGGTCTACTTCGATGACTCGCGGCAACTGATCACCACCTTCCATGGCTACATGCTCGAATCGCGCGAGGTCGACAAACTGACGGTGACGGGAGGGCGCTTCACCGAGATCAGCAGCCGGGAATCGTCCAACCGCGAAAAGATGTACCTGTTCAACGGCCCTGATGTGCGACGCCCCAGCGATGGGCTCAATTTCGGTGGCCTGGCCTACGCCTTCACCCCCAGCTTGAGTGGCAGCTACTTCTATGCCCAGCTCGAAGACATTTACCAGCAGCACTACGTCGGCCTGACCCATCTTGCCGACCTGGGGGGCGGGTATGGCCTGAAGACCGACCTGCGCTACTTCAACAACAATGAGGATGGCGATGCGCTGTACGGCAGTATCGACAACCGCTCGTACGGCATGATGACCACCCTGAAAAAGGGCGGGCACGCTTTTGGCCTGGCCTATCAGCGCATGCTCGGCGACAACGCCTTCCCGACCATCAACGGTTATGTGCCGCAACCCTACCTGGTGAACTGGTCGCGGGTGGGCTACATCAAGCCCGATGAGAAATCCTGGCAGGCACGCTATGACTACAACTTCGCTGCCTGGGGGCTGCCGGGGCTGAAGTTCACTACTCGTTACCTGAAGGGCACCAACATCGACCGTGGCGGTAACCTCAGTGACGCCGCCGAAAACGAGCGGCAACTGACCTTGCAGTACGTGATCCAGGATGGCCCCCTGAAGAACCTGGGGGTGGAGGTGGGTAACGTCACGGCGAAGTTCACCAACGCCAATGACTGGGTCGAGAACCGGGTGATCACCACCTACACCTGGAAATTTTGGTAACAGTACGCCCTGAAAATGCGCACTGGCGCGGTGCTTCGGTAACCCTTCATGGCCCAGGCCGCCTTCCAGGGAGGCAGCCTGGGCCGCTGTATGTACTGTGATGGCGCAGAACAGAGACGGACGAGTGGTCGGCTATCCGGAAAGTATGTGAAAACTATCCGATTAGTTGCAAATTGCTGCAGTGGCGGGTCCCCGGGCATGAGCCTTGCACCCTGCAAGCCATAACGCGCCGTCAGAGCGCGCCCTGAAACACGCCGTGAGTGCCCTGTAATGACCACCGAAAACGCTGTGCATTTTCGTGACATTCGAATCGAACGCTATGACCTGGCCGGTGCCCGTGAATGGATGGCCGGTATATGTGGGCCGCACCTGTTGCGCACCAGCACGCCCAATCGCATCCAGTTCCAGCACAGTGGCAACGTGTTCAAGTCCATGTCCACCACCCTGGGCCGTATCGAATACGGCACCGAGGTCACCATCGGTGTAGAGGATATGGAACACCTCAACAGCTACAGCCTGAGCCTGCCAGTGGCCGGCGAACAGGAGCTGAACAAATGTGGCAAGCGGCTGCGCTCGGGGATGGATGAAGGCGTGATCGTCTCGCCTCACGAAAGCCAGGAACTGACCATGAGCGGCGATTGCCGCAAGATCCAGGTGGTGATCACTCGCACCGCCATGCGCCAGACCCTCGAAGGCATGCTTCAGCGGCCGCTGGATGTACCCCTGTATTTCGATCCGGTGATGGATGCTGTCAACGGTGCTTCAGGTTCCTGGTGGCGCCTGGCACGCTATTACATCGAAGAGATGGAGCGCTGCCGCGAACTGTACGACCAGGTGTTTTTCACCCGTGACATTGAAAGCTCGTTGATCAAGGGCCTGATTCTTTCTCAACCCAACAACTACTCAGAAGAGCTGCGCCAGCACCTTGGGGTCAAGCTGCCCCACTATCTGGCCAGGGCCCGGGATTTCATCCAGGCCCATGCCCGCGACGATTTGCACCTGGAAGACATCGAAGAAGCAGCCGGCGTATCGCGCTTCAAGTTGTTCGAGGGCTTTCGCCGTTACTTTGAAATGTCGCCCATGGCGTACCTGAAGAAGGTGCGCTTGAGTGCCGTGCGCCGGGAAATCCTCGAGGACAGTTCGGCGCGCAATATCTCGGTGATCGCCATGGCCTGGGGCTTCAGCCACCTGGGGCGTTTTGCCACCGAATACCGCAAACTGTTCAACGAAACCCCCAGCGCCACGCTGCAGCGCAACGAAGCTCGCCGCAACCGGATGCTGTGAACATGACCCCCCTGTCGGAACCGATGCTGGACCTTTCCCGCCTATGCCGCGAACCGGTATTCACCAGCCGCTGTGCCCAGGAGAGCCGGCAACGGCTGGCGGGTGAACTGGTCGACCATGACTTGCGTTGGCGCTGCGGCACCGTGGACACCACCTTCTTCCGCGCGGCGATCGGCCGCTGCGAGTTGCTGGTATTGCGTTATGGCGCGGAAGTCGAGGTGCGCGCCCAACCTTTCGAAGACTTCGTCCTCATCCAGATGCCATTGCGCGGCAGCGCCAGCCTTGAGTGCGATGGCCTGCAGCAGCGGGTCGAACCCGGCGACGTGGCGGTGCTCACCCCCCGCGAGCAGGCGCGGCTGGTGTGGGGCCCGGGATGCGAACAACTGATCCTCAAGTTGCCCTTTGCCTTGATGGCGGCGAGCCAGGCGCGCCTGGTCGAAGCCGGCGGGCTACCGGCGAACTTCAGGCTGCCGGCAGTGCACGGCCTGGACCGGGCCTACGCTGGACGCTGGTTCCGCCTGATCGGCGACTTGCTCGAACAACTGCCCGGCGCAGAAACGCCACGGCCGCACCCGCAATGGTTGCGGCACCTGGAAGAAAGCTTGCCGTTGTTCCTGCTCAGCCATCATCACAGCGCTATCGCCGCCTTCGAGCCGAAGCCGCAACCCCAGGGCTGCGCCCGGCAATTGCACAAGGTCGATGCCTATATGCGCAGCCACCTTAACCAGGGCGTCACCCTCGCGGAACTGGCGGTGGCGGTGGGGCTGAGCATTCGTAGCCTCAACAGCCTGTGCCAGCGTGAGTACGGGCAAAGCCCGATGGAGCACCTTCGCACCTTGCGGCTGGAAGCGGCACGCGAGCGTTTGCTGCATGCGCCGCAGGTGAGTGTGACCCAGGTGGCGCTGGAGTTCGGCTTTGCCCACATGGGGCGCTTTGCCGGGTATTACCGGGAGCGGTTTGGGGAGTTGCCGAGGGCGCGAGGGCGCTAAGAACACCCCACCGCAGCGCTCACCGGTTTTTTGTGGGAGATTCACAAAATATGTGAGTTGACAGAGAACCCTGTGGGAGCCGGCTTGCCGGCGATTCCTGGATCTCGTACCAGGTATCAAAAAGTTACTGGAGCTATCCGGTTTGTTGCGCCCGCTTCGCGCGCGGGACGCAGCCTGGCCCCCTATGGGTTCCTGATTTGGACAGTTGTCTCATTCAAATGGCGAGCCACTGCATCCAGGACAACCCCTGGCGCCTCGCGGTGGGGAACATGGTGGCAGCCGGGGAGCATCACGTATTGGCCAGGCGCCTTCGACAATTTGGCGATACGCTTGGGGTGCAGGTCTGAGCCGTACTCGTCGTGCTCGCCATGCAGCACAAGCAGCGGGCTGTGAATCAGGTCCATGCCGTTGTCGATGGTCCAGCCGTTGAAAGCTTGCGACAGCCAGGTCTCGGTCCAGGCGCAGAGCACCCACTGCGCTTTATCGGCGTGGTACTTCTCAAGACGCTGCATTTGCCCCGGCTCTTGGAATTGCGCCTTGGCAACCCGGATGCCGTGCAACGTCTTCTCCTCCACGAAGGCTTGGGCCGCGATGGTGATCACGGCGGTGCAACGCTGTGGGTACAAGGCTGCACAGGTTGCCGCCATTGCCCCACCCACACTATGGCCGAAGGCGACAAACCGATCGATGTGCAACTGCGCTGTAAGCAGGGCGAAGAAACGCTCGGCTTCGTCTCGAATGAAATCGAAGGGCAAGGGGCCCGGATAGGCGTCGGACTGCCCGAAACCCAGGCGGTCATAGGCGATCACTTCATGCCCCGTGGCCTGGCAGAGTTGCTGCGGGAAGTCGCGCCACAACTCGACGCAGCCAAGGGAGTCGTGGAAGAGAATGATCGGCGGTTTCACAGGCGTATGCGCACGCACCGCGGGCGTCCAACGACGAGCAAAAAGCCGCCCATCAGGTGTATCTATCCAATGGGTTTGAGTACTGACAAAACCAGGCATTGATGTCATCGGCGCTACCGTTAAGCAGGAAACAGAAATTGGAGTGTACCGCTCATATCATTCCCGGTCTTTGACCGCCCTTACAAGGTTGTTACGCAACTGCACGACCGCCTGCTGAACCTGTGCAAACTCATCTGCATCCAGACCGGTGGCGCCTTCCAGGCCCAATTCCGGGCGATTTTCACGCAGTTGCCTGCCTCTTTCGCTCAGTTTGATCCGTACCTGGCGTTCATCCTCGGGGTCGCGCTGGCGTTGCACAAAACCCATGACTTCGAGCTTCTTCAGGATCGGCGTGAGTGTGTTGGATTCGAGAAACAGCCGTTCGCCCAGGCTGCCGACCGTGACGTCGTCCTGCTCCCAGAGCGCGACGATGGTGATGTACTGCGTATAGGTCAGCCCAAGCCGCTCAAGGATCGGCTTGTAGGCCTTGCCGAAGGCCAGGTTTGCCGAGTAGACCGCAAAACACAGGAAATCGGAGAGTTTCGGGGGGGAACTGGCCGTTTTGTCGGTGGTTTTCATGGGCATCCTCATTGGCCGGACTGCGTCGCGAGCCTGGGATTGTACGTCGTACGCGATTGAGTCGGAAGTGCATAAAAGCCGGCGGCCGGTTCACCGCCCATAGGGGAGGCGAACCGGCCGCGTTGTCGTTACAGACTGGGTGTATTATCTATCGAGAGAGCTTTTATCGCATACGATGTATATGGCAATGAGAGCAGGTTCACGAAAGGACATTCAGCGCCACATCGATGTTGCCGCGTGTGGCCTTCGAGTAGGGACACATTTGATCGGCGGCATGGACGATTGCGGTCGCAACCTCATGGGCAATACCCGGCAGGCGGGTGAAAATCCGGGCCTGGAGGAAGTAGGCTTGGCCGGTCAGGCCCAGGTCAACTTCGATGTCGACGGATGCATCGGCCGGCAGGGTGACGTTCAACCCCTTGGCGGCAAGGCCCAGGGCAGCGGTGAAGCAGGCCGACCATGCGCCGGCGAACAGTTGTTCGGCGGTCGGGTGCGGCTGGATGGCCGAGAACACGTGTGCAGGCGCGCTGCTGCCGGGCGACGACAGTTGGATGTCGAGGCTGCCATCATGGCCGCGCGCGGTGGTGCCCTTGCTGCTGACGGTGGTGTGGGTCTTGCCGGTGGCCAGGACTTTTTCGATCTTGCTCATGGGGTGGAACCTCAAAAATGTGTGATGTGTATTTGTAATCGTGTACGAATAAATCGCATCCGATGTAATTAAGTTATCTACTAATCCTTTCACCGTCAATGAGGTATTACGCCTCTCGACGAATGGTTCGTGGCCGCAGTCTCGACTCTTTTGCGGCGTGCTTTCTCACGTCTTCTATACTGACTCGCGCTCACGAACCATCCTGCCCATCATTGAAAGGAGATCTAACATGGCAATCCGCATTGGCGACGAAGCACCGGATTTCACTGCCGAAAGCACCGAGGGCACGCTGAATTTCCACGAATGGATTGGCGACAACTGGGCCATCCTGTTTTCGCACCCGAAGGATTTCACCCCGGTCTGCACCACTGAATTGGGCTACCTGGCCAAGCTCAAGCCGGAATTCGACAAGCGCAACACCAAAGTGGTCGGGCTCAGTATCGACCCGGTTACCGACCACCATGCCTGGCTGGGTGATATCGCAGAAACCCAGGGCCATGCCGTCAACTACCCGGTGATCGGCGACGAGAACCTGGTGGTGGCCAAGCTCTATGACATGATCCACCCCAATGCCAGTGGCGGCACGCGCACGGCCGTGGACAATGCCACGGTGCGTTCGGTGTTCATCGTCGGCCCGGACAAGAAGGTCAAGGCGATGCTGATCTACCCCATGAGCGCAGGGCGCAATTTCGATGAGGTGGTGCGCCTGCTCGACTCATTGCAATTGAACGCCAAGCACACGGTGGCCACTCCAGTGAACTGGCGCCCGGGTGAGGACGTGATTATTCCTACGTCGGTTTCCGACGAAGACGCCAAAAAGAAATACCCGGATGGCTTCAAGACGTTGAAGCCCTATTTGCGCACCGTAGCGCAACCGAAGTAACAACCCCCAGCCCGCTCCCACGAGACCAAACGAGGATGCCAACGCCAAGATCAAGAAAGCAGTGGGAGAGGGCGCCGCAGCTGCATTGATCGACGGAAGAATCAAGGAATTGAACAACTGGGCCATTTGGGATCAGTGGACAAAAACCCGGTCTTCCACGGTAGATAATCGGGCCTCATCGCTGGCAAGTCGGATCGCCGCACCTCAGCTCCCACAAAAACCATTGCAGCCTATAAATATTGGGTTCGACACAACACTGTGGGAGATCACCAGTTCGTCCTTGGCGACATCCACACCCACAATCGGCTTGGAGACGAG
>CAYVPI010000070.1:0-25084 GCA_964453495.1 uncultured Pseudomonas sp.
ACTGGAACCTGCCGGAATTGCGCGATGCCATTGATCGGGAATTTTTCCTGCTGTCCGAGGCGCATTACCAGCGCTACATCGCCCCCGGCTTTCTCAAGGAAGCCTTGGGTTGAGCGGATGATTTCCATCTGCTGCCCTCATGGGTCAGGGCCCTAGGATTCTGCCAGCGTTCAAACACACTGGAGAACCTTATGAGTCACGTATTCAAACCTGATAAAAGCTTTATCGCCAACCTCTACTGGCAGGAGGGTGGATCGATCGATGCGAGTGAGTGGCAGGCCTCGCAACACCGAGTGCATCGCATTGGTGTCGGCGTCGATGGCAACGCACCTTGGGGCAACGAAGGCTGGTTGTTCGCAGGGCCGGACAACTACTCCACCGGCAACCCGAATGTTCCCGCCTATCTCAAGCGCGTCTACAAGAATCGGTTCTGGTTCGGTTGCTACGAGACGGCGGGCGAGTATCAGTATGAGATCCGAGCGGCCAGTGATGAGCGCTGGGGGCGGGGGTGGGGATACTTCAATCGGCGCCTGGACGCCAGTCGCAATGGCTACCTTGGCTTGTATTCGACGTCGACGCCGGTGGGCGCGTCCCCACAAGCGGCTTCCATCAGGCTGTGGCAGCTTCGCGAGCTGCAAGCGCAAACCCTGACCGAGGGTGGGGTTTATACCAATATCGAATGCGGCGGTTTGCGTAAACCGGCGCTCAGGCGCTTGTATGAAGAGGGCTACCCCTATCTCAACGAGCAACAGGGCGAGCCCGGGCGGTTGGCGCTGAACGTCATCAAGATGGCGGTCGCGAGCCCAGAATGACCTGATGCACCGGCGCTTCAAGGCGCTGCGTCGAGCCTTGAAGCGTCAGTGAAGGCCTTGGTCCTTCAGCCCCTGGCCTGTTCGGTCAGATGATCAATCCCTTCCTGGGTTTTAAGCACCAGCACGTCGCTTTCCAGCGTGTCCAACACCACTTCCGCGGTGTTGCCGATCAGCGCGCCAGAAATCCCGCTGCGCGCCACGGTGCCGATCACCGTCACGGCGGCACCCAGCTTGTGCGCGGTAAAGGGAATCAATACATCGGCCGGCCCCTCGGCAATGTGCAGGTGGGCGTCATCCACATCGAATTCGGCCTGGAACGCCAGGCATTGCTCGCGGTACTTGGCCTCGATGGTTTCCTTGAGCTGGTAGACCGGGTCTGCCGCTGAGAGCATGGGGGAGGGGTGGGCCGAGATAACGTGCAGTTCGGCTTTGGCCATGCTGGCAATTCGATATCCGTGTTCAATGATATTCGCGTGCAAGTGGCGGTGCTCGCCATCGGCATTGCCCACGTCTACGGCGGCAAGGATGATCCCTTGGGCCCAGGGTTTGTCGGTCTTGACCATCAGCACTGCGCAAGGGCAGTAGCGCAGCAGCTTCCAGTCGTCCGGCGTAAGCAGTGCCTTTTTCAGCGCGCTGTCGGCTCGATGCTGCTTGATCACCAAATCACAGCCTTCGGCCTGCTGCACTGCGACGATCGTGTCATGAACCGAGCCATGCCACGCTTGTTCAGTGGTGGCATCAAAGCCATCATCGAGCATTTCGTTCTTGAGGAACGCCAGTTGGGCCGCGTGGTGCTCCTGCCTTTTGTCGCACATCAGCAGGTGCAGGCGCGCCTGGGTCGCCTTGGCGATCAGTTTCGCCCGGTTCAATGCCAGGCCATGGGTGTGCTCGGGGTCGAGTATCACCAGAATGCTGCGGACGGCTTGCATGATCGTGATCTCCCTGGAATGTGACAGCGAATGCACAACTATAGTCGACCCCCAATAAACGCCCTCTTGACCTATATCAAGCATAGCGGCTGGCAGTGGAGACCGCGCTCGGTATAATCGGCCGCCTTGTCGCGCCGTCCGGTGCTGTAGCCATGCTTGTGAGCCTATGCAACTGATCCCTGAAATCGAATCCTTCCTGCTCTGCCGCACACCCGATGCCTGGGTGCAGGCGGCCCTGGGCAACCTTGACATTCTTCTGATCGACCATGCCAACAACGAGAAGAAGGCGGCGGGGGCGGCGTTTCAGTTCATGTTCCAGTACAACGACAAGCCGGACCTTTTGAACAAGATGTCGCGCCTGGCCCGGGAAGAACTGCGCCATTTCGAGCAGGTGCTGGGCATCATCAAGAAGCGCGGCATCCCCATGGCCAACGTCAGTTCGGCGCGCTATGCCGGGGCATTGCGTAAATGTGTGCGTAACCACAACCCCTACCGATTGACCGATGCCCTGGTGGTGGGTGCCTTTGTCGAAGCGCGCTCGTGCGAGCGTTTCGCCGCCCTGGTGCCGCACCTGGACGAAGATTTGGCCAAGTTTTACGCCAGTCTGCTCAAGTCCGAGGCCCGGCACTTCCAGGACTACCTGAAACTGGCGTACTTATATGGTGATCGGGCCGATATCGACGCCAAGGTCGAAGAAGTTCGGGAAGTCGAGCGCGAACTGATCGAAAGCCCTGACCAGGATTTCCGCTTCCACAGCGGTGTGCCGGTCACGCACTGATTCTTTTTCGTCACGCAAAAGCCCCGCCACCTGGAGGACAGGTGGCGGGGCTTTTTTGTGGGAAATAGTTAGCGTGCTACTTAATGCCTTGACATTCGCTGCCTAAGCAGTAACATTTTGTAAAATCATTGCCTAAGCAGGCTTTAGTCCCGCGATGAAACATTTCACACCGGAAAACTTCCAGAACTGCACGATCGGCCTGTTGCTCGGGCGCGCTGCGATGGTCAAGGACCGCATCCTCGATGACCACCTGGCGGCGTTGGGCATGACGTCGGCGCAGTTCAAGGTGTTGATCATCATGGCCCAGTACGCCATCGACACCCCGGCCGAATTGTGCCGCCACCTGTCGCTGGACAGTGGCTCGATGACACGCATGCTCGACCGTCTGGAGCTGAAGGGCCTGATAGCCAGGCGCCGCTGCCCGGATGATCGCCGCCAGGTTCGTCTGGGCCTGACCGAGCAAGGGCAAGGGGTGGCCGACCAGCTGCCGGATGTCGGCGCCAACGCCATGAACGAGTTGCTGGGGGTGCTCAGTGCTGGCGAGTTGGCCAGCCTGGAACACATGCTCACCAAAGTATTGCTGAACGCCGGTGATGCACTGACCGCGTTGCGGGTACGTGAAAAGACCTCTTCAGCAGACTGAATTCAACCCAAGGTACCCGTCATGAACACTGCCACTTCCAACCCAAGTAACGACTCGAGCGAGGACGCCAGCAACCAGCGCAAGCGCAAAGCTTGGCTGCTGGCCTTATTGGTGCTGGTGGTTGTGCTGGGTGCCGGTGTCTGGGCCTGGCATGAGCTGTACGGGCGTTGGAACGAGAGCACCGATGATGCCTATGTGAACGGCAACGTCGTGGAGATCACGCCGCTGACCAGCGGTACCGTGGTCAGTATCGGTGCCGATGATGGCGACCTGGTGCACGAAGGCCAGGTGTTGCTCGCGTTCGACCCCAGCGATGCCCAGGTCGGCTTGCAAAGCGCCCAGGCCAATCTGGCCCGCGCGGTGCGTCAAGTTCGCGGCTTGTACAGCAATGTCGATGGCATGAAAGCCCAGGTGCAGGTGCGCAAGGCCGAACTGCAGACGGCCCAGGACAACTTCAACCGTCGGCAGAAACTGGCCGCCGCCGGGGCCATCTCCCAGGAGGAGATGTCCCATTCGCGCGATAGCCTGGCCAGCGCCCAGAGCGCCTTGAATAACGCGCAGCAACAGCTCAACACCGCAACCGCGCTGATCGACGATACCGTGGTCTCGTCCCATCCTGAAGTGCGGGCTGCCGCCGCGCAGCTGCGCCAGGCCTACCTGGCCAATGCCCGCACTACTCTGGTCGCTCCGGTCACCGGCTACGTGGCCAAGCGCACCGTGCAACTGGGCCAGCGCCTGGAGCCGGGCACCGCGACCATGGCCGTGATCCCCCTGGACCAGCTGTGGATCGATGCCAATTTCAAGGAAACCCAGCTGCGCCACATGCGCATCGGCCAGCCGGTAGAAATCGTGGCCGACCTGTACGGCAGCGACGTCAAGTACAGCGGCACCATCGACAGCCTCGGCGCCGGTACCGGCAGCGCCTTTGCCCTGTTGCCGGCGCAGAACGCCACCGGCAACTGGATCAAGATCGTCCAGCGGGTGCCGGTACGCATCCATATCAACGCCCAGCAATTGGCCGAGCACCCCTTGCGCGTCGGGTTGTCGACCCAGGTCGATGTCGACCTGCACGACCAGAGCGGGCCAGTGCTGGCGCAACAGCCGCCACAGAAGGCCTCGTTCCAGACCGGCGTGTATGACCGGCAATTGCATGAGGCCGACGAGATGATTGCCCGCTTGATCCACGACAACAGCGTAGGCGCAGGCAAGACTGCCCAGCGCTGATTCGCCCGCCCCAAAGCTTGCGGGGCCAGGATTTGCAAAGGATTCACCATGAGCACCCATGCGTCATTCACGCCGCCCAGCCTGGTGCTGACCACTATCGGCCTGTCGCTGGCGACCTTTATGCAGGTGCTCGACACCACCATTGCCAACGTTGCCCTGCCGACGATTTCCGGCAACCTGGGGGTGAGTGCCGAGCAAGGCACCTGGGTCATCACCTCGTTTGCCGTGAGCAATGCGATTGCCTTGCCGTTGACCGGCTGGTTGAGCCGGCGCTTCGGAGAGGTGAAGCTGTTCATCTGGGCCACGCTATTGTTTGTGCTGGCCTCTTTCCTGTGCGGAATCTCTACTTCGATGCCCGAATTGGTGGGCTTTCGGGTGTTGCAGGGCGTGGTGGCGGGGCCGCTGTACCCCATGACCCAGACCTTGCTGATCGCCGTCTATCCACCGGCCAAGCGGGGCATGGCCCTGGCGTTGCTGGCCATGGTGACGGTAGTGGCGCCGATTGCCGGGCCGATTCTCGGTGGTTGGATAACCGATAGTTACAGCTGGCCCTGGATCTTCTTCATCAACGTGCCCATCGGCATCTTCGCCGCAGTGGTTGTCCGCCAGCAGATGCGCAGCCGGCCGGTGACGACCAGTCGCCAGCCAATGGATTACATCGGCCTGCTGACCTTGATCATCGGCGTCGGTGCGCTGCAGATCGTGCTCGACAAGGGCAACGACCTGGACTGGTTCGAGTCCAGCTTTATTGTCATGGGGTCGGTGATTTCACTGATTTTCCTGGCGATCTTCATCATCTGGGAGCTGACCGACAAGCACCCGGTGGTCAATTTGCGCCTGTTCAAGCACCGCAACTTTCGTATCGGCACCATCGTGCTGGTGGGTGGCTATGCGAGTTTTTTCGGTATCAACCTGATCCTGCCGCAATGGTTGCAGACCCAGATGGGCTACACCGCCACCTGGGCAGGCCTGGCTGTGGCGCCGATTGGTATTCTGCCCGTGTTGCTGTCGCCGTTCGTGGGCAAGTACGCACACCGGTTTGACCTGCGCCTGCTGACTGGGCTGTCATTCCTGGCGATGGGCTTGAGCTGCTTCATGCGCGCCGGTTTCACCAACGAGGTGGATTACCAGCACATTGCCCTGGTGCAATTGTTCATGGGTATCGGCGTGGCATTGTTTTTCATGCCGACCCTGAGCATTCTGCTCTCGGACTTGCCGCCCCAGCAGATCGCCGATGGCTCGGGGCTGGCGACATTCCTGCGGACCCTGGGCGCCAGTTTCGCAGCGTCCCTGACCACCTGGATCTGGATCCGCCGTGCGGACCAGCACCATGCCTACCTCAGCGAGAGCATCAGCACGTACGAGCCAGCGACACGTGAGGCCTTGAACCAGTTGGGGGGGGCAAATCCGCAGTCCTATGCCCAACTCGAGCATACGTTGACCAGCCAGGCCTACATGATGTCGACGGTGGATTACTTCACCCTGCTGTGCTGGATCTTTGCCGGGTTGATTTTGCTGGTGTGGTTGGCCAAGCCGCCGTTTGCGGCAAAGGCGGGGCCGGAGGCTTCGGGGCATTGAAGACAAAACACCCCTCACCCCAGCCCTCTCCCCAAGGGGAGAGGGAGCAAAATTGCGGTGTTTGGGAGGGCGTGGAAGTTGGCCCTGATACGGTCAGTCCCCTCTCCCCTCAGGGGAGAGGGTTAGGGTGAGGGGGAGGCAGGCGGCAGAGATCACCAGCTTCCCCCACAAAATCAAACGCCCCCAACGCAAACCCCTGCTCATCGACCTGCAACGCCCACCCCTGACGATCCCAATCCCCCAGCACAATGCGCCGAGCCGGCTCATTGCCGACCTGCAACTTGTGAATCGCCGGGCGATGGGTATGCCCGTGTACCAGAGTGCGCACGCCATATTGCTGCATGATCCGCGGGATTTCTTCCGGGGTCACGTCGACGATGTCGTTGGCTTTCATACGGGTTTGCGCACGGCTTTCACTGCGCAGCTTGCGCGCCAGGCGCTGGCGCGTGGCCAGTGGCAGGTGCCGCAAAATCCACAGGGTGATGGGGTTACGCAAGTAGCGGCGCAAGCGCATGTAGGCTTCGTCGCGAGTGCACAGGCTGTCGCCGTGCATCAATAGCACCGGCTCATCATTGAAATTCACCAGGCAAGGGTCGGGCAGCAGCGTGCAACCGGCTGCCTTGCAGAACGCCTTGCCCAGCAGAAAATCGCGGTTGCCGTGCATCAGGAAAATGTGTGTGCCGCTGTCACTGAGTTCGCGCAGCGCCTTGCAGATTGACGCCTGGTAGGGCGTCATGGCGTCGTCGCCGATCCAGGCTTCGAAAAAATCGCCCAGGATGTACAACGACTCGGCCGAGCGCGCGCGCCCGGCGAGTAGATCAAGAAACGCCCGGGTAATGTCCGGGCGTTCTTCTTGCAGGTGAAGATCAGAGATCAGCAGTATCACTCAACGATCTCGGCTTTCTCGATGATCACGTCGTCTGCAGGTACGTCCTGGTGGCCAGCCTTCATGGTGGTGGCAACGCCCTTGATCTTGTCGACCACGTCGGTGCCTTCGACAACTTTACCGAACACGGCATAGCCCCAGCCTTGAACGGTCTTGGCGCTGTGGTTGAGGAAGCTGTTGTCGGCCACGTTGATGAAGAACTGCGCGGACGCCGAATGCGGCTCCATGGTGCGGGCCATGGCAACGGTGTACTTGTCGTTGGACAGGCCGTTGTCGGCTTCGTTCTGGATGCTCGGGCGCTTGTCTTTCTTCTCTTTCATGCCAGGCTCGAAACCGCCGCCCTGGATCATGAAGTTGCTGATCACGCGGTGGAAAACGGTGTTTTCGTAGTGGCCGGCCTTAACGTATTCCTCGAAGTTGGCCACGGTTTTCGGGGCCTTTTCAGCGTTCAGTTCCAGGACGATATCGCCGAAGTTGGTGGTCAATTTTACTTTGGACATTATGAATTTCACTCTTCTGGAGAATTCAGCGGGAGGGGCAAGTGTGTATGAACACCTTGACGCTCAGTTTACAGGTGGCGATACACAATGCGTGGCTGATTTTTTGTATAAACAGCGGCAGCAATAATAACCGCTTTTCTCCAGGCGTCATGCCGGCTCAAGCCACGGCTTGTTCCATGCAGGCATACACCACCAATTCGACCAGCATTTCTTCCCGGGCCAGGCCCGCGACGACGATGGCTGCCCGATTGGGGTAGGGGGCCTGGAAGTACTCGGCATACACGGCATTGACCGTGGCCAGGTAGCTGCGGTCGGTGACGTAGATCAGCACTTGGGTAACGGCGTCCAGGGTGGTACCCGCCGCTTCCAGGGTGTGGCGCAGGTTGTTCAGGGTCTGGCGGGCCTGGGCTTCGATGCCGCCTTCCACCACCTGGCCGAGCGAGTCGATGGGGATTTGTGCGGTGTACAGCGTGCCGTTGCCGACCACAGCCCACTCCAGGGGCGCGCGCGAGGCGAAGAGGTCGGTCTTGATGGCATATTTCATGGTATGGCTTTTCCTGTTTCGGTAAGTGGGAAATCAACGCAGCGGTGTGCTCAGGTGGCGTCGCTGCCTTCACCGGCACCGCGTCGCCGTGACTCTTCGGTGCTTTCCACCAGCACCCGCTCGCCCAGCTTTTTGAGGGTTGCCCAAACCGCATCTTCGACGGCAAGGCCGGTTCTGCGCTGGTGCTCGGCGGTGCCCGCGAGGTCCTGCCAGCCCAGGTTCACCTGGGGTTTGGCGTCGGGGCCGTTGGCCGCCGGCAATAAGTTGAAGTGCCGGGACATCAGCACGTTGACACTTTGCTCGTCGGCCTGAGCCGGCTGCTCCAGGTCATGCACTTGCAAGCTGGGGCTGCTCTGCCCGGCTCCGAAGGTGGCCAGCCATTGCTGTCGGGCATCGCGCCAATGCACGCAAAAATTCAAGCCTTGCTCGTTACAGCGGCCCAGATAACCCAGCAACAGCAGGCGGTTATGGCAATGGCGAATGCGCACCGAGGCCGAGCCTGTGGCCAACGCCTTGCCGATACCCAGCTCGACCGCCTGGGCGGCGCAGCGCAGGACGCTCTGGCCGTGAGCATCGAGGGTCAACTGCGCTGAATCTTCGTAGCAGGTACTGATCGGTCGGTCGGTTTCGGCTTCAAGGAAGGCCAGGGCTTTTTCCAGGGTGCCGATACCGTCCAGGCCCTGCAGTTGCAGCCAGGCGATCATGTCGGCGGCGTCGTCGCAGTCGCCCGGGGCAAAGCCGATGCCTTCGAATGCCTTGCGGCAGATGACCTGGATTTCATTGAGCGATACACGCATTTCAGTGTTCTCCGGCAGGTGCGGTCAGTTGTGGCATGACGGCGAAATTCCAGTCGTCATCGAAGGTTTGACCAATCTCACTGACCAGTGGTGCCCCCTGGAACAGGGTGATGCGCACCCAGCGGCTGGATTTGGGGTCAAACTTGCCGGCACCGAAAAACGCCAGCTTGCAGCGCAGCAAATGGATCGGCAGCAAGGTGCGGTCCAGCAGGTTGGCGCGGATTTCTCCATACATGCAGCGAGCCATGCCTTGCAGGCGGCAGACCGTACCCTTGAAGCGCGGCTCGGCGATCAAAAAGTGCGCGGTCAGTTGTTGGGGGTGTTGCTCAATGTGGTGCAACAGGGCCTGGTAGCAGCGCTGAATATTGCGCGCGATGCCCAGTTGCATTTCTTTCTCGGCGCCGGGTTCCAGTGCCCGTTCACCCAAGCGTGGCTCCTCTTTTTCGGCCGAGCGATACCAGAAGAAGTGGTTGGCCTCGGCGCTGCTCAGGTCGAAGTGCAAGGCCCAGCGGTATTGCTCCTCGATCATGGTGCGCAGGGCTTGCAACGGCATCTGTGCGTCTAGGCGAAAGCCTTCTGTGACTTCCATGCGCTCGGCGAGCGGGTCGACCAGTTTGGGGTACAACTCCAGCAGCAGGCTGACCAGCAATTCCTGGCAGCCCAGGCCTGCGTGTTCTTCGCTCCAGTGGCGCAGGCGCGGCCAGAGGTCGGCACTCAGGGGCTGGCGGTCAAGCCATTGGCCCAGTTGCGCGAGGTCTGTCAGGGTGCACTGGTCAGCAGTGCTCTGCCGTTGATCCACGGTGGTGGTTTGCTGCAGATGGCGCTGTGCCCGTTCCAGTAATGTGTACAAACGCTGGCGCCGAGGCAGGTCGGCCGGCTGCGCCAATACCAGGGCCAGGGCAGTCTCGCGGGTCGAAACCCAGCGGTCGACCAGCTGCGGGTGGTTGATCAAAAAGGGCGCCATGCCCAGCCCGGTGGAATTGCCGACACCCAGGTAACGTTGCAGGGCAACATTTAGCCCTACGGCAGCGTGGCTGTTGCGGGCACGAGCCATGTGCTCGATCTGCTCGATGCTGAAATGGCGCAGTAAATACACGGTGAACATTTGTGCGCTGAATGGCTGCTTGAAGTCGGCATTGCCTTGCAGGCAACTGAAGTCGGCGATGCCGAACTTGCCGTTACCGTACACAGCCGTGGTGCGATACAAGTAGCCCACTTCGGCCAGTTGTTCGGGCTCTGGCTGACGGCCTTCGGCCAGGGCTGTGACGAAGCGCTCGAAATTGCGCAGGCTGCGGTTGGCGCGTGAAAGCACCAGCACCCGGGCGTCGAAACGGCCGGCTTCCTGCAGCGGCACGTTGCGCCGCAGGTCAGCCAATTGCTCGTCGTCGACGTCGCCGGCGAGCAAGGCGAAGGTGACATCCCATTGGTCGGCAATGACCCGGTCGCTGCGCTTTTCCGGTGGCAGGTACATTGAGAAGATCACGCAGTGGTAGCACTGGGTCGCGGTCTCGATGCGGTAGATGGCGGTGCCATAGCCTTCGGCATCCAGGTCGAAACGGCTGCGCTCGATCCGCCATTGCTCGCCCATCATCCGCCGCATGCTACTGCGCACAAAACTGAGGCGGCTCTGGAAGTGGCTGCCCAGGCGTTCCAGGTCCATGACCTGGGCTGCAGGCCGCAGGCCGCCAGGGGTGGCTGACGAGGTTGCGATTTCTGAAGATTTCATGATCAGACTGCCTGTTCGCGAGCCATGTGCCGGGCGATCCGAACCGCATCCCAGAGCGATGGCAGGATCAACAGCGACACCGGTACGGCGGTGATGACGATAAAGGATTGCAGCGCGGTCACGCCGCCCGAACCAATGGTGATCAACACCACGGCGGCCAGGCCCATGCCGATGCACCAGAAGGCGCGCAGCCAGCCCTTGGGCTTGTCGTTGCGCGACATGGCCATGGCCACGGTGAAGGCCATGGCGTCACCGTTGGTGGCCACTGAAATGAAGCTCAGGAACAGGAACAACGCCGAGATCAGGCCGCCCACGGGAAGGTTCTGGGTAACGCCCAGCAACAGCGCTTCGGGTTGGGTGCCATGGGCGGTGACGCTGCCCGGGGTTTGCAGTTCCAGGCCGATACCGGTACCCCCGACCACGGTGAACCAGAACATGGTCACGATCGGGGCGATGATCGACAGGGTCATGATCACTTCACGGATGGTGCGCCCACGGGAGATCTTGGCCACGTACAGGGCGACCATCGGCGCATAGCCAATGAACCAGCCCCAGTAGAACACCGTCCACCAGTCCAGCCACTTGCTGTCGGCGCGGAACATGGTCATCGGTATGAATTCCTGCAGGTGCAGGGCGAAGGCGTTGGGGAAACCGCCGAGGATGAACATCGTGGGGCCGAACGCGACCATGAACACTGCCAGGCCGATCATCAGCCACACATTGATCTCACTGACGAAGCGGATGCCCTTGAGCCCGACCAGACACGAGGTGGTGTACAGCACCGTGACCAGGATGATGGTGATGGCCTGGGTGGTGATGTCATTGGGCAAGCCCCATACCGCGTGCATGGCGTTGCTGATCTGCAGACCGAGGAAACCGATCGGGCCAATGGTGCCGGCGACCACGGCGATGATCGAAGTGGCATCGGCCAGGGTGCCGATTGGCCCATCGATGGCGCGTTGGCCGAACAGCGGGTAGAGCAGTGTGCGCGGGGCCAGGGGCAAGCCTTTGTCGTAATGCAGGTGCATCAATACGATCGCCAGCAGGCTGCCGAGTACTGCCCAGGCGAGAAAGCCCCAGTGGATGTACGACTGCGCCAGTGCGGCATAGCCGGCAGCTTCGGTATTAGGCTGCATGCCAGCGAACAGCGGCGGCGGGCTGGCGAAATGCATCAGGGGCTCGGCCGCGGCCCAGAAGGCGCCACCACCGGCGAGCAGGGCGCACATGATCACGGCGATCCAGTTGAAGGTGCTACTGTCGGGGCGCTGGTTTACGCCACCCAGGCGCACCCGGCCGCATTTGGAAAAGCAGATGCCCAGGCTGACCAGGAAAGTCAGCAGCATCAATACTTGCCAATACAGGCCAAAGAACCTGGTCGACCAGGCAAACAGGGTGTTGACCAGGTTGGAGACACCGGTGATGTCGACCAGGGCCGCGATCAGGAAGGCGCCGAGGAAGCCACCGCTGATCAGGAACAGCGGCCAGTCGATTTCCTGTTTGGCTGCAAGGCTCATTGGCTTGCTCTCGACTTGCAGGGTGCTGGACGTTTTCATTGTGCCTCCTGGGAGACGGACGAGGGGCGATTGTTGTTGTTTTTCATGCTGTCCTCACAGTGATGTTCAGGCTTGCGCGGTGGTGGCGTTCTCCAGCAGGCGCAGCCAGTTCAGGCCCATGATGTTGCGGATTTCCTGCTCGGCGAAGCCACGGGCGTGCAGGCCCTGGGCGATGACCGGGAAGTCGCGGCTGTCGCTAAACCATTGCAACGGTGCAGGCCAGTTGGCGTTGTCGGCCGAGCCTTCGCCGTAGTCCTTGTCCTTGCTCCAGCGGCCGTTGCGCATCCACTCCAGCACCTGCAGCGGTTGCTGCTGGCACAGGTCGGTGCCGATGCCGATATGTTCGACGCCCATCAGCTCGGCCGTGGCGGCGACCATGTCGCAGAAATCTTCGAGCGAGCACTGGGAGGCGCCCTTGAGGTGGAAGGGGTAGGTGCTGAAGCCCAGCAGGCCGCCGGATTCGGCGATGCCACGCAGTACCGCATCGGACTTGTTGCGCCTGGCCGCATGGAAGCTCGAGGGGTTGGCGTGGGACACGATCACCGGTCGGCTCGACAGTTCGATGGCTTCCAGGGTGCTGCGTTCGGCGCTGTGGGACATGTCGATCAGCATGCCGACGCGATTCATTTCGCGGATTACCTGGCGGCCGAAGCGGCTGATGCCGTTGTCTTCGCTTTCGTAGCAGCCGCTGGCCAGCAGGCTCTGGTTGTTGTAGGTCAGCTGCATGATGAAGACCCCGAGCTGGCGGAAGACTTCCACCAGGCTGATGTCGTCTTCGATCGGCGAGCAATTCTGGAAGCCGAAGAAAATCCCGACCCGGCCCTCCTGCTGTGCGCGGCGGATGTCGGCGGCGTCGCGTACCGGGCGGATCAACTCGGGATAAGCCTCGAAGCGCCGATTCCACTCGCCGATCCGCGACAGGGTTTCCCGGGCATTCTCGTGGTAGGCGATGGTGGCGTGCACCGCGCTGAGGCCGCCGGCCTGCATCTGGCGGAAAATCTCCGGGCTCCAGTTGGAGTATTGCAGGCCATCGATCATCAATAAGTCGTGCATGGCGTTCTCCGCTTCAAGGACGCACGTAGGTGGTCTTGACCACCGTGTAGAAATCGCGGGCGTACTGCCCCTGTTCGCGCGGGCCGAAGCTGGAAGCTTTGCGCCCGCCAAATGGCACGTGGTAGTCGGTGCCGGCAGTGGGCAGGTTGACCATGACGCAGCCGGTGCGCGCCCGGCGCTTGAATTCGCTGGCGTGGCGCAGTGATTGGGTGATGATGCCGGCGGTCAGGCCGTATTCGGTGTCATTGAGCACAGTCACTGCCTGCTCGAAATTCTCGACGCGAATTACACAGGCGATTGGCCCGAACACTTCCTCACGGTTGATGCGCATCTGGTTGTGGCTGCCTGCGAACAGGGCCGGGCGCATATAGAAACCTTCAGGCTGCAGCGCCAGGCGCTCGCCGCCTTCGACCAGGGTCGCGCCGTCCTGCTGAGCCAGCTGCAGGTAGTGCAGGTTCTGCTCCAGTTGCCGCGCTTGGGCCACCGGGCCGATCTGCACGCCGGCTTCCAGGGCATGGCCGACCTTGAGCTGGCGCATGCGGGCGGTGAGGGCGGCGACAAAGCGGTCGTGGATACCGTCCTGTACGATCAGGCGCGAGGAGGCCGTGCATTTTTGCCCGGTGCCGAAGAAGGCACCGTTGAGCGCGCATTCCACGGCGATGTCGAGGTCGGCATCGTCGAGCACCACCAGGGCGTTCTTGCTGCCCATTTCCAGTTGGCAACGCACCAGGTTGGCGGCGGTGGCCACGGCGACGCGGCGGCCGGTCTGCAGGGAGCCGGTGAAGGTCAGGGCGTCGATGTCGGGTGAATGAATCAGGCTCTCGCCGACACTGGCGCCAGTGCCCATGACCAGGTTGAAGGTGCCGGCGGGCAGGGCCTGGCGGCTGATGATTTCGGTGAGGGCCCAGGCGCTGGCCGGAACCAGGTTGGCGGGCTTGAACACCACGGCGTTGCCGAAGGCCAGGGCCGGGGCGATTTTCCAGGCGGCGGTGGCCATGGGGAAGTTCCACGGCGTGATGATGCCGACCACGCCGACTGGCTCGCGCACCACTTCGATGTCGATGCCGGGGCGTACGGAGGCTGCGGTCTCGCCCATTTGGCGCAGAACTTCGGCGGCGTAGTAGTGGAAGAACTGGCCGGAGCGGTAGACTTCGCCAATCCCTTCGTTCAGCGGCTTGCCTTCTTCGCGGGAGAGCAGGCGGCCCAGCTCTTCCTTGCGTGCAATCAATTCGTCGCCAATGGCCATCAGCACCTGTTGGCGCTGCTCCAGGCCGCTGGTGGCCCACTTAACTTGCGCCTCGCGGGCGGCGGCGATGGCGTCGCTGGTCTGTTCGGCGCTGGCCTGGCAGTAATGGCCGATCAGGTCGTTGATGTCTGAAGGGCTGTGGTTGGCGATCACGCCTTGGCCTTCGCACCAGCTGCCGGCAATGTAGTTTTTGTAGGGTTGCTGTGTCATGAGAACCTCCGATTGCGTGGTTCTCATCTTGGGAGTATTACTGCATAAATAAAAATTAATAATAAAAATGAAATGATAAGGAAAACTTACCATGTTGCCTGAGCTGAAAATTACCCAGCTGCGCTACTTCGTGTTGGTGGCCACACTCAAGAGCTTTCATGCGGCCGCCCGCCAGGCTTGCCGCACCCAGCCGGCACTCTCACTGGCCGTACGCGAACTGGAGCAGAAGCTGGGCCAGGCCTTGTTGGAAAAAGATGGGCGGGTGGAACTGACGCCGTTCGGCGAACACTGCCTGCCATTGTTCCAGGACCTGCTCGCGCACCATGACCGCATCGCCCATGAAGTCAGCCAGATGGCCCGGCATGAAATCGGCCAGGTCAGTATTGCTACCGTACCTTCGGTGGCCAGCCGTTTATTGCCGCATCTGTTGGCGCGCTTTGTTGCGCAACACCCGAAGGTGCAGATCAGCATCCAGGACGGCAATGCCGATAGCGTGCAGCAGTTGCTGGCCCAGGGCCAGGTCGACTTCGCCATCAGCAGCCTGTGGATACCCGACGAGAACATTGATTTCCGGCCCGTGCTCAGCGACCAGGTCGGCGTGGTGTGCCGTCGCGATCACCCGCTGGCGGCGAGTACTGGCGCCCTGCACTGGTCGAGCCTGCAAGACTATGCATTGGTGCGCAATGGCACTTCGCGCCTGCTCGAAGGCACGGAGGCGGCAGGCTTGCTCGATAGCAGCCTGCTGTTCGTGTCCAACATGATTTCGCTGATTGCCATGCTTGAAGAGGGCATCGGCATCACCACGCTGCCTTATCTGGCGTTTCCAGCCGGCAATGAGCAATTGGTGTTCTTGCCGCTGTCGCAGCCCAAGGTCGAGCGCCAGATCGGCATTCTCTGCCGCAAGGGTCGCAGTCTGTCGCCGGCAGCCGGGCTGTTGATGGGCTTTTTGCATGAGAACTTGCGATCAAGGGAGCAAGCCAACGCCCACCCGCTTGGGCTATGATAGGCGCTTTGATTGAGTCGGCCTGCCCGGGCCGTGTACCAGAATCCAAGGATCCTATGAGCAAGCCCACCGCCGACACCGCCGCCGCCAATGCCAAAGCTGCCCCCGTCGTACCCACCAACTTCCTGCGCCCGATCGTGCAGGCTGACCTGGATTCGGGCAAGCACAGCAGCATTGTCACCCGTTTTCCGCCTGAGCCCAACGGCTACCTGCACATCGGTCACGCCAAGTCGATCTGCGTGAACTTCGGCCTGGCCCAGGAATTCGGCGGTGTCTGTCATCTGCGTTTCGATGACACCAACCCGGCCAAGGAAGACCAGGAATACATCGACGCCATCCAGAGCGATGTCAAGTGGCTGGGTTTCGACTGGGCGGGCGACGTGCGCTACGCCTCGCAGTATTTCGACCAGTTGCATGAGTGGGCTGTCGAGCTGATCAACAAAGGCCTGGCCTACGTCTGCGACCTGACCCCCGAGCAGGCGCGCGAATATCGCGGCAACCTGACCGAACCGGGCAAGAACAGCCCGTTCCGTGACCGTTCGGTCGAAGAAAACCTGGACCTGTTCGCCCGCATGAAAGCCGGCGAGTTCAAGGACGGCGAGCGCGTGCTGCGGGCCAAGATCGACATGGCCTCGCCGAACATGAACATGCGCGATCCTATCCTGTACCGCATTCGCCATGCTCATCACCACCAGACCGGCGACACCTGGTGCATCTACCCCAACTACGACTTCACCCACGGTCAGTCCGATGCCATCGAAGGCATCACCCACTCGATCTGCACCCTGGAATTCGAAGGCCATCGCCCGCTCTACGAGTGGTTCCTGGACAACCTGTCGGTGCCGGCCAAGCCGCGCCAGTACGAGTTCAGCCGCCTGAACCTGAGCTACACCGTGACCAGCAAGCGCAAACTCAAGCAACTGGTCGACGAGAAGCACGTCGAAGGTTGGGACGACCCGCGCATGTCGACCCTGTCCGGCTACCGTCGCCGTGGCTACACCCCGGCTTCGATCCGCAACTTCTGCGAAATGATCGGCACCAACCGCTCTGATGGTCTGGTTGACGTGGCCATGCTCGAGTTCAGCATCCGTGACGACCTGGACCGCAACGCTCCACGCGCGATGTGCGTGCTGCGCCCGCTGAAAGTCGTGATCACCAACTACCCGCAAGACAAGGTCGAGAACCTCGAGCTGGCCTGCCACCCCAAGGAAGACATGGGCGTGCGCGTGTTGCCGTTCGAACGCGAGCTGTACATCGACCGTGACGACTTCATGGAAGAGCCGCCGAAGGGCTACAAGCGCCTGGAGCCGGCCGGTGAAGTGCGTCTGCGCGGCAGCTACGTGATCCGCGCCGACGAAGCGATCAAGGACGCCGATGGCAACATCGTCGAACTGCGTTGCTCGTACGATCCGGAAACCCTCGGCAAGAACCCTGAAGGCCGCAAGGTCAAAGGCGTGATCCACTGGGTGCCGGCCGCGGCCAGCGTCGAGTGCGAAGTGCGTCTGTACGATCGCCTGTTCCGCTCTGCGAACCCTGAGAAGGCCGAAGACAGCGCCAGTTTCCTGGACAACATCAACCCTGACTCGCTGCAAGTCCTCACCGGTTGTCGTGCTGAACCCTCGCTGGGCAATGCACAGCCGGAAGACCGTTTCCAGTTCGAGCGCGAAGGTTACTTCGTTGCCGATTTGAAGGACTCGAAACCAGGTCAGCCGGTATTCAACCGTACCGTGACCCTGCGTGATTCGTGGGGCCAGTGATTTAGCGTCAAGGAATAAACGTGCTTACGATCTACAACACGCTCACCAAGAGCAAAGAAGTCTTCAAGCCGCTCGATGGCAACAAGGTGCGCATGTACGTGTGCGGCATGACCGTGTACGACTACTGCCACCTGGGCCACGGCCGCAGCATGGTCGCGTTTGACCTGGTCACGCGCTGGCTGCGTTACAGCGGCTACGACCTGACCTACGTGCGCAACATCACCGACATCGACGACAAGATCATCAACCGAGCGCGGGACAACGGCGAGCCGTTCGACGCCCTGACCGAGCGCATGATTGCGGCGATGCACGAAGACGAAGCGCGGCTGAACATCCTCAAGCCGGACATGGAACCGCGTGCCACCGACCATATCCCGGGCATGCACGCGATGATCCAGGCCCTGATTGACAAGGGCTATGCCTACGCGCCGGGCAATGGCGACGTCTACTACCGCGTCGGCAAGTTCGTCGGCTACGGCAAGCTGTCGCGCAAGAAAATCGAAGACCTGCGCATCGGTGCCCGCATCGAAGTCGACGAAGCCAAGCAGGATCCGCTCGATTTTGTCCTGTGGAAGGGCGTCAAGCCAGGCGAGCCGAGCTGGGAGTCGCCATGGGGGCCTGGGCGTCCGGGCTGGCACATTGAATGCTCGGTGATGTCGACCTGCTGCCTGGGCGACACCTTCGACATCCACGGTGGTGGCAACGACCTGGAATTCCCGCACCACGAGAACGAGATCGCCCAGAGCGAGGCGGCCACCGGCAAGCCCTACGCCAATGCCTGGATGCACTGCGGCATGATCCGCATCAATGGCGAGAAGATGTCCAAGTCCTTGAACAACTTCTTCACCATCCGCGATGTGCTGGACAAGTACCACCCGGAAGTCGTGCGCTACTTGCTGGTATCCAGCCACTACCGCAGCTCGATCAACTATTCCGAAGACAGCCTGCGCGAGTCCAAGGGTGCCCTGGAGCGTTTCTACCACGCCCTGCGCGGCGTGCCACGCGTCGAGGCCAAGGGTGGCGAAGAGTACGTCGAGCGTTTCACCCTGGCGATGAACGATGACTTCGGCACCCCCGAAGCCTGTGCTGTGCTGTTCGACCTGGTACGCGAAATCAATCGCCTGCGCGATACCGACCTGGACGCCGCTGCCGGCCTGGCAGCTCGCTTGCGCGAGCTGGGTGGCCTGCTGGGTGTACTGCAGCTTGAAGCCGACGACTTCCTGCGTGCCGGTGCTGAAGGGCGGGTCGATGCAGCAGAAGTCGAAGCGTTGATCCAGGCCCGCCTGGCGGCGCGTGCCGGCAAGGACTGGGCTGAATCCGACCGCATTCGCGACCAGCTGACGGCGATGGGCGTGGTGCTGGAAGACGGCAAGGGTGGTACGACCTGGCGTTTGGCCGACTGATTGGTTTTGTGGTGGGCTTTAGGGCCTAATCGCGGGCAAGCCCGCTCCTACAGGGTACGCGCACTTTTGTAGGAGCGGGCTTGCCCGCGATGAGGCCATCAAAGACCACCTACAACCCAAGCGCCCGCAACCGCTTGTACAGTGTATTGCGACTAACCCCCAACCGCCGCGCCAGCTGCGAAATATTGCCATCGGCTTCGCGCAACAGTTGGATCAGGTCCGTACTTTCGCTGATCGGTTCCGGCGCATCGAAGCTGTCACTGGACGTCAATCCAGGTTCGCCCTGCAAATCACTGAAGAACACTTCAGGCAGGTGCTCCACACCAATCGGCTGGTCCTGGGCCATGATCAGGGCAACCTGGATAACATTGTCCAGTTCGCGCAGATTGCCAGGCCAGGGATGACGCATGAACAGCTCCAGCACCTTGTCGGTAAAACCACCGGTTTGTTCCGGATCGCGGTGCAGGTTCCAGATCTGCTCGATCAGTGCGCGACGGTCACTGCGCTCGCGCAGGGGTGGCAACTCCAGGGTCAGGCCGCTGATGCGGTAGTAGAGGTCTTCGCGAAACTGCCGGGTGCGCACTTGCTCACGCAGGTCATGGTTGGTGGCCGAGATGATGCGGATGTCGATCGAAATCGGCTCGCCACTGCCCAAGGGTTGGATGCTGCGCTCCTGTAGCAGGCGCAACAGACGGGCCTGGGTCGGCAAGGGCATGTCGCCGATTTCGTCGAGGAACAGGATGCCGTGGTTGGCCTTGCGGATAAGCCCCGGGTTGCCCTTTTGATGGGCGCCGGTGAAAGCGCCTTTTTCATAACCAAACAACTCCGACTCCACCAGCTCGGCTGGGATCGCCGCACAATTGACCGCGATTAATGGGCGGTTGGCGCGGCTGCCGGTGTGGTGCAAAGCCTTGACGAAGATCTCCTTGCCGACCCCGGTTTCACCGCGCACCAGCAGAGGAATGTTTTTCTCAAGGCCACGCAGCCCCTGAAGCAGTGCTTTCTCAATGCGTTCATCGCCTGCATGGGGGGCACTAGCCTGGTAGGGTGGAAGGCTCGCAGGGCTTGGTCGAAGGGGGCGCTTGAGCAGACACTGGAAATGGTTGCGGCCGCACGCCAACAAGGCAAATGGACCGGCTTCGGGTTGTGCTAGCACGCTGGCCAACGAGGTCTTGAACAGGTTTTCCAAATGGTCATGCACAGGGTTTCGCCCCAGCAGGCTATCGGCGCGTCGGTTGGCTGCGAGCACCTGGCCCTGCTCGTCGAACATCAGCAGACCGGCCCATTGGCTGTCGAGATTGCTCAGGCCGGTATTGAAGGTCAGCTGGAAGTGGTGGCGCCCGTATTGGGCCAGTATCAGGCGGTTTTCCACGGCCTGGCTCATCATTCGCACCATGCCAAGCGTGTGCGAGGGGGGCAGGTAGCTGTCGCTGGAAACATCGAGCACCGCCACGATCTGCCGCTGGGCATCGAAGATAGGTGCTGCGGAGCCGGCCATGAAGCGGTTGGCCTTGAGAAAATGTTCATCGTGCTCGATGTGTACCGCTTGCTCGCAGGCCAGGGCGGTGCCGATGGCATTGGTGCCCGCATGCCGTTCTTGCCAGTTGGCGCCGGGGCGAAAGCCCATGCCAACCTTGGGGTCGACGAAACGTTGGGTGCCCCAGGAAGTGAGCAGTCGGGCCTGGGCATCAGCCAGAAGGATCAGGCAATTGGAGTTGCCGAGGATGTTTTCGTAGTAAGGCAGAACCTCCTGATGCGTGACTTTCAGCAACCCTTGCTGTTTGTCGAGCCATTGCCTTGTTTGCTCGGTCGAGGGGTCGCCAAAATTCGGCAGTGACTGATGAGTCAGGCCATAGGCATGGCAGCGTGCCCAGGAAGCCTGGACCAGGGCGGCATGAGTAAGCGGGGTGCCGGACATGGACGTGCCCCTGCATGAAGCATTGTTGTTATCGGCGTGCGACCTTGGCGAGGGCGCAGGTGTTCATCCAGTGTCGGTCAGGATTGTTCATTGTCAATGTTCAGTGTTCAGCACCCGTTGTTCATTTGTGTTCAGTGTCCAAATGGCAGGCGCCGGTCAACACAGCTAAAGCCTTTGAGTGACAACGACTTGGCGCTTGCGCGATACAGCTGGCATGGATATGGCTGTGGATAGGATGGTAGTCAGGTAAATGCCTGATAGCCCACCCTTCAAAAGCAGGCCAGGCCCATGTCGCTGACGCTGGAGCATGTCTGTCGCACGGTCGATAAGCAGGTTTGCATCGACGATGCCTGCCTGAGTTTCGAGCCGGGGTCGTTCAACGTTTTGCTTGGTCGTACCCTGGCCGGCAAGACCAGCCTCATGCGCCTGATGGCCGGCCTCGACCACCCGGACAGCGGCAGGGTGCTCATGAATGGCGTGGATGTCACCCGGCGCCCGGTGCGCCAGCGCAATGTTTCGATGGTGTATCAGCAGTTCATCAACTACCCGAATTTGAGCGTATTCGAAAACATCGCCTCGCCCCTGCGTCAGGCCGGGGTGGCCAACGACGAAATTCACCGCAAGGTTATCGATACCGCGCAGATGTTGCGCATCGAGCGCTACTTGCAACGCTACCCGCTTGAATTGTCCGGTGGGCAGCAGCAGCGCACCGCCATGGCCCGGGCGTTGGTCAAGGATGCCGAGCTGATCCTGTTCGACGAGCCACTGGTCAACCTTGACTACAAGCTGCGGGAAGAGTTGCGTCAGGAAATGCGCGAACTCTTTGCCACCCGCCACACCATCGCCGTGTATGCCACCACCGAACCCAACGAGGCCCTCGCCTTGGGTGGCACCACCACCATCCTCCACCACGCAAGGGTCATCCAGAGCGGCAATACCGCGCAGGTCTACCACCAGCCACGCAACATATTGGCCGCCGAGTTGTTCTCCGAGCCGCCGATCAATCTGATGCCGGGCCGTATCGCGGGCAACGAGGTGAGCTTCGCAGGCGTCATTCATTTCGCCTTGAACCTCGATTTGCGTTCCATTGGCGATGGCGAGTACCGCTTCGGAGTGCGCCCCAGCCATATCAGCCTGGTGCCCTCCAACGACGATGACCTGGAGCTGGCGGTCACCGTGGAACTGGCAGAAATCAGTGGCTCGGAAACTTTCCTGCATGTGCGCAACGAGCATTTTCCCTTGATCCTGCATTTGCCCGGCGTACACGAATACCCTGTGGATGCGCCGATCCGGGTGTATATCCCCACCCACAAACTGTTTGTGTTCGAGCCCGGCGGTCGTCTGCTCCAGGCGCCGGGCGTGCGTGCGGCGAGGGTCGCCTGATGGCCGAAATCCATCTGCAAAACCTGGCCCACAGCTACCTCAAGCAACCGGCCGCGGACGAGGACTACGCCATACGCGAGATGAACCACATCTGGCACCAGGGCGGCGCCTATGCCTTGCTCGGGCCGTCGGGGTGCGGCAAATCGACCTTGCTCAACATCATTTCCGGCCTGCTCAACCCCTCCCGGGGCCAGGTGTTGTTCGATGGCCGGGAGGTCAACCACCTGCCTCCGGAGCAACGCAACATTGCCCAGGTTTTTCAGTTCCCGGTGGTCTACGACACCATGAGCGTATTCGATAACCTGGCGTTTCCCTTGCGTAACCAGGGTTTGGGTGAGGTGCAGGTGCAATGCAAGGTCAAGGAAATTGCGGAAGTCCTTGAGCTCACGGGGTTGCTGTACAAGAAAGCGCGCAACTTGAGTGCCGACGAAAAACAGAAAGTCTCAATGGGGCGCGGCTTGGTGCGCGATGATGTCTCGGCGATCCTGTTCGATGAGCCGTTGACCGTGATCGACCCGCACCTGAAGTGGAAGCTGCGGCGCAAGCTCAAGCAGATTCACGAGCAGTTCAACATCACCATGGTCTACGTCACCCACGATCAACTGGAAGCCTCGACCTTCGCCGACAAGATTGCGGTGATGTACGGCGGCCAGATCGTCCAGTTCGGCACGCCACGGGAATTGTTCGAGCGGCCGAGCCACACCTTTGTCGGCTATTTCATCGGCAGTCCGGGGATGAACCTGATCGAGGTGCAGCCGCAACCGGGTGGCGTCGGGTTCGCCTCGACTCATCTGCCGCTTTCCGAGGCTCAACAGAAACGCATCGCCGAGTCCGAGTGGAAAACCCTGAAGGTCGGCATCCGTCCGGAGTTCGTGCACGTGTGGGACGAGCCGTTCGATGACGCGATGCAGGCACAAGTCGTACACGTCGAAGACCTCGGCACCTACAAGATCATGACCCTGAACCTCGACGGCGCGCCGTTGAAAGTGCGTCTGGCCGAAGACAAACCGGTACCGGAGGGCACGGCCTGGATCAGCTTCCCGGCGCAGTGGTTGATGGTCTATGCGGACGATTACCTTCTGGAGGTGCAGCCATGAACAAGGTGCAGAACAACAAGGCCTGGTGGCTGGTCCTGCCGGTGTTTCTGCTGGTGGCGTTCAGTGCGGTGATCCCGATGATGACCGTGGTCAACTACTCGGTGCAGGACATCTTCGACCAGTCCAGCCGCTATTTCGTCGGCGCCGATTGGTACCGTCAAGTACTCCAGGACCCCAGCCTGCACGACTCGCTGCTGCGACAGTTCATCTATTCGGGCTGCGTGCTGCTGATTGAAATTCCCTTGGGTATCGCCATCGCCTTGACCATGCCGGCCAAGGGGCGCTGGTCGTCCCTGTGCCTGATCGTGCTGGCCATCCCTTTGCTGATTCCGTGGAATGTGGTCGGCACTATCTGGCAGATCTTCGGGCGTGCCGACATCGGCTTGCTGGGGGCTACCTTGAGTTGGCTGGGCGTCAGCTACAACTATGCGACCAACACTGTGGATGCCTGGATCACGGTGCTGGTCATGGATGTCTGGCACTGGACTTCACTCGTGGCCTTGTTGTGTTACTCGGGGCTGCGGGCCATTCCCGATGTGTACTACCAGGCCGCGCGCATCGACCGTGCTTCGGCCTGGGCAGTGTTCCGGCATATCCAGCTGCCGAAGATGAAAAATGTGCTGTTGATCGCGGTCATGCTGCGCTTCATGGACAGCTTCATGATCTACACCGAACCCTTCGTGCTCACCGGTGGCGGGCCGGGCAACGCTACCACCTTCCTCAGCCAGACCCTGACCAAGATGGCGGTTGGGCAATTCGACCTGGGCCCGGCTGCGGCATTTTCGCTGGTGTATTTCCTGATCATTCTCCTGGTGTCCTGGCTGTTCTATACCGCCATGACCCATGCCGACAAGGATTAGGGAGCTACCATGAGCCTGCGAAAAACGCTGCCACTGCTGCTTTATGTGCTGTTTTTGCTGGTGCCGATCTATTGGCTGTTGAACATGTCGTTCAAGAGTAACAATGAAATTCTCGGTGGTCTGACCCTCTGGCCGCAGGACTTCACCCTGGACAACTACCGGGTAATATTCACCGACCCGAGCTGGTATACCGGCTACATCAATTCCTTGTACTACGTCAGCCTCAACACGGTGATTTCGTTGAGCGTGGCTTTGCCTGCGGCCTACGCGTTTTCCCGCTACCGGTTTCTGGGCGACAAGCACCTGTTTTTCTGGTTGCTGACCAATCGCATGTCGCCGCCTGCGGTTTTCCTGCTGCCGTTTTTCCAGCTGTATTCGTCGATCGGCCTGTTCGATACCCATATCGCCGTAGCCCTGGCCCACTGTCTGTTCAACGTGCCGCTGGCAGTGTGGATCCTTGAAGGCTTCATGTCCGGTGTGCCCAAGGAGATCGACGAAACCGCGTACATCGATGGTTACAGTTTTCCCAAGTTTTTCATCCGTATCTTTGTGCCGCTGATCAGGTCCGGCATCGGCGTTACGGCGTTCTTCTGCTTCATGTTCTCGTGGGTCGAATTGCTGCTTGCACGCACCCTGACCTCGGTCAATGCCAAGCCCATCGCGGCCGTCATGACCCGCACCGTGTCGGCCTCCGGCATCGACTGGGGCGTACTCGCGGCGGCAGGGGTGCTGACTATCCTGCCGGGCATGCTGGTGATCTGGTTTGTTCGCAACCATGTGGCCAAGGGCTTTGCCCTGGGCCGGGTATGAGGAACTGATGATGGAATGGATGAGCTGGACCGTCCCGACGGCAACGTTTTTCTGTGTCATAGCCTTGATCCTGGTCGGCATGACGACCTGGGAATTGCGTTCGCCGAGCATTCTTCGGCGTGGTTTTTTGCCGATTGCCACCACCCGTGGCGATCGGCTGTTTATCGGTCTTCTCGGCAGCGCCTACCTGCATTTGCTGGTAATCGGCGTCACCGACTGGAGCATCTGGGTAGCGTTCGCGTTGTCCCTGGTGTGGCTGTTGGCTGTGATGCGTTGGGGCTAGTCGAATCGCTCGGCAATGTTGCTCCGAAACTCAATAAGGAGGTCTCTATGTTCGACAAAAACAATAAGCTGCGACATAGCATTTCATTGGC
>CAYVPI010000071.1:0-24937 GCA_964453495.1 uncultured Pseudomonas sp.
GGCGAGAATGCTTTGGATGAGTGAACGATGGTTGTACCTGTTACCAGAAGGCCTGGCTGATGCCGGTGTTCACTGGCCCACCTGGTGTTGGCAAGCCGGGCAGGCCGAGGTCGCGCAGGCCAACCTGGCCGATGCGGCGGCGCAACTGCCCGGCATGCAGGTGGTGCTGATACTGCCGATGGAGCTGCTGGGGTGGTGTCTCGCCGGGCCTATGCCGGGACGGCGCCACCCTGGTGTACAGGCGCTGGCCTACGCGGTCGAGGAACAGCTGGGCGAAGCGCTCGAGTCCTTGCACCTGGCCTTCGGTGCCGTGCGCAGCGATCACTGTTATCCGGGCTTGAGCATTGATCGAGAACGGTTGCAGACGGTGTTGGCGTTACTGCAAGGATTGGGTATCGAACCTTCTGCGGTGTACGCAGATGCGGACCTGCTGCCCTGCATGCAACCCTGTGCATTGTGGTTCGGCAACCGATGGTTGCTCGGCGGTGGCCTGGACGGGCGCATGGCGCTGAGCCCGGCCGATGCGCAAACGCTGGCGCCGAGCCTGCCAGTGATGCCTTGGTGGGCGCAGGCGGGTGCGCCTGATTGCTTGGGGCAGGTTTCAGCGATTGCCAGTGCCCATGGCCTGTTGGTCGAGGGCCGTAGGACCGCAATCGATTTGCGCCAGGGAGCATTCCGTCGACGCCGACCAACGCTACCCTGGCCAGGGCTGTTGCTGAGCCTGATGGCGATCGGGCTTTTGAGCTGCGCTTTCGACCACCTGCGTGGCGAACATTTGCGAAGCCGCTCGGCACAGTTGCATGAGCAAAGCGTGCAACGATTCCAGCAGCTGTATCCGGATCAAACCCGCATTGTCGACTTGGCCGCGCAGTTCCAGGCTCGCCAGCGTCAGCAGCGTTCGGTGCAAAAGCCCCACATGCAGCAATTGGCCGATATCAGTGAAAAGGTGGTCGAGTCCGGCAACATTCGTATCGGCCGGGTTCAAATGGATGCAGGCCAAGGTTGGCTGATGGAAATCATTGCCCAGGACTTCGCTGATCTTGAACGGTTACGCCAGCGGGTTCCCGACTTGAACGTGGGGAGCGCCAGTAAAACCGAAGCGGGCGTGCATGCCAGTTTGTCGTGGGGGCGATCCTGATGAGCTCACGGTTTACCGCGCTTGCGCGGCGCTGGCAACGATGGCCCGTGCTGGTGTCGCTGTTTATCCTGGTGGCGTTGGCACTCTGGCTTGCGGCCTGGCAACCCGCCAGGGAGCGGCTGCTGTTGGCCGAACAGCGCTATGTGCGCGAACAAGCGCTGGCCCGGGACGTTATGCAGGCAATGGCAGGTACGAGCCGGACGCAAGAGGGCGGACAGGCCATTACGCCAGCCGGGCTCAGCGCCAGCGCCAAGGTTGCGGGCTTGCAATTGCAGGGTCTCGATCTCAGGCAGGAACAGCTCAACCTCAGTGTACAAGGGCAGCCAGAAGCCGTGCTGCTGTGGCTGCATCAGGTTGAGGTGCTTGGCGGCCGCTTTGCTTCTTTGAGCTTGCAGATGGTCGAGGCGTCGATGCAGGCGCATATGACGCTGCAAGCGCAGCAGGAGTGAAGGGTGGGGCGTTAAGCTTGGATTCAGTTGCCGGGTTTAGAGTGGTCTTCATCGAAATCAACAACGGATGGTCAATGATGAAACGCCCTTATCTGGTCCTGCTGCTTGCCCCCCTGTTCAGCACCGTCGCCTTTGCAAACGGCTACGTTGGCCCAGGCGCGGCGACCGTAGAAAACGTTGCGGCAGCCCACAAGGCTGCCGATGACACACCGGTGGTCTTGCAAGGGCATATCGTGCAACGACTCAAAGGCGAGAAGTATGCGTTTCGTGATGACACCGGTACCATCAACGTGGAAATCGACGATGAAGACTGGCCAGCGGTCGCCATCAACGAAAAAACCCGGGTCAAGCTCAGTGGTGAGGTGGACCGCGGCTTGATGGAGCGGGAAGTCGATGTCGATTTCGTAGAAGTACTCAACTGAGTCAGGAGCAGTTCAGGGCTTCGCGTTGCCTGGCAGCGCTGGCAGCTTGCTCAAGCGCAGCGCCACCAGCAGGGCGATGGCCAGTAAAGTACCAATGAACAGGCCGACGCCGTTCCAGCCCGCGTGGTGCCGGAACAGCACGCTTTCCCAGGACGGCATCAAGGCGCTCGTCACTGTGCTGAACGCGGCGCAGAACAGTGCCGCACCCCTCACCGGCTTGCGCCCGATACCATCTTCTAGGCCGAAACCTGTGCCTGCAATCGTCGCCCAACGACATCCATCAAATCGCAGCCGTCGCGCAACGAAGTCACCAGCACCCGCGCCAGTTCACTGTAAACGCCCTCGTTCGATGCGAAATTCTCAAGCAGCTGGGTCGCGGTGCGGATGCGGTAAGCCGCGTTTTCGTGCAACACGTCCAGCGGTGCTTCGGTGTCGATCAGCAATGATGCGGTGGTGCAGTCGATGCCGGTGATAGGCATGTACCGATCCATGGCAGGGCCTCCATTCGGTAGAGGAATGCGGCCATTCAGTGATTGCTGTCGGGCGCAGCCTTCAGGTGATTCCGGGGGATTTGGCGAGATCTCTTTCATGATGGAACTCTTTGTCGGGTTTAAGAAAGTGCCAGGCCCATGCGGTCAACACAAAATGTGTTGGAGGCTAAATCTGAGTTGGCAGGCAGTAGATTTATTACCAGAAAATTCAGTATTTTTAATCAAGTAAATGAACTTCTGTGTAATTAAATGATTCCTGTGTCATTGATTCTGAGTGGGCTTTCGAAGCAATGAATTTGTTGTCTGTCAAAGTTGCGTTGCAGCTGAAGTCATCATTGTTTGATTGTTTCTGTAAGAGCGTTCTTCAATGTCGGTATGAGACATCTGAAGGATGAGAGTGTGTGGTGAGAAATTATTTGGCAGTTGCTCGGCGTGTTGCCAAAACTGCTTTTTGCATGCCGGTTAGGTGTGTAGGATGCTGATCTCACATCAGGCGCTGTCGTAGTCGTTCAGCCAGGATGTGCGATTCGTTGTGGCGATGAGTAAATAGTAAATGTATAAGAAAGAAAAAGCCGAGAAGTTAAAAAATAACATTAAGTACTTGATCAGAAGTCGTGGAGAGACGCAGCTATCGTTGTGCAGTTCGATTGGTTTGACCAGAACGACTATCTATAACATTCTGGACGGAAGGGTCGTCAATGTACAACAGTCCACTATCCGCAAGATATCTGATTTTTTTGGTGTGTCGTATAAAGAAATAGAAACCGTTGATTTTGAAGAGAGGGAAGTGATAGAGAGCAGTATTTCCTTGCGTGGTAATATGAATCCGGCTGCTGTTCCCATCATCAAAGAAAGTTTTTTGATGCAAAGTCTGGATAAAAGGATTGGTGAGCTGGTGGTAACGCATCCTCTGACGTATTACTTTGGCACAGCTTGTAATTTAATAGGTGTGCTTTTGGAGAATGAAATTGATGAGATGAATGAATCAGGGGACTTGCTGATAGTGAAGAAGGGGCTGTCGAGTAGTAGTGTGGAAAAGTTAGTGTTTGATAGGGTGTCAAAGAAACTATCTATCGTTAATGGGGCTTGTATTGATTCTGATGTGGTTTGTGTGATCGGAGATGTGATAGAGGAGCGATTTAATGGCTATTGATGATGGGGCTGGTGGCGGCAAGTACAAGCTGTTGGGTTTTGAAAATAAAAAAAACACGGCTGTAATCATGGTTATCTCCACAGGGAAGATAGTCAAGATAAAACTAAGTCAGTTATTGAGCAGTGAAATAATAGATGACTTGAGCAAGGTGGAAGTCAAGGAGATATACAGGAAGTATTACTCGGGCGGGGTTGCAGTAACCACTTACGAAATAAATGATCGTCATGAGCGCTCTTGGATGACCTACGTGGTTCTGAACATGCTGCTGTTTGCTTTGTACATTTTTACAAATATAGCGGCGACAAAACTTGTGTACTGGGAGCGATTTGATATTATTGTTACTCCGGGAGTTTTTTTGTATCCATTGACCTTTTTGATAGTTGATTTGTTGAATGAGTCGTATGGCCTTAGACTGGCAAGGAAGGCAATAATGTTTGCTTTTGCAAGCAATGCTCTCATCATTGTTTTGTTGAGTACTACAAACTATCTTCCGGGCTTGCCCGATTGGAAGCTTGACGGAGCCTATAGTGACGTTGTTGGTCATGTCTCGTCTGTATTGGTAGCATCTTCTGTTTCGTTTCTCTTTTCGGAATATGTTAATTCGTATTTGTTGTGTAAGATTAAAGAGCTCACGAGCTCCAGGTTTCTATTCTTGCGAGTGTTTTTTAGTACGTGTTTTGCGGTAGTGGTTGATAGTTTTCTTTTTTGCTTCATTGCTTTTTATGGGGTTGTGCAAAGTGGTGATATTCTTAATATGGTTTATCTTCAAATAGCCATAAAAATGTGCTTTGCGTTATTTAATGTGTTGCCTGCTTATGGCGCGAGGGCTTTGTTTAAGCGATATATAGTTGGGGTGCAAGCTATATGATCAGTGGGGACAGCTCGTTGCGATGCTGTCCCTTGTACTTTTAATGGAATGTCTTATGCCAGGCTCATTTTGTTTTTTAGGGTGTTCATGATCGCTACCTTGCTTTTAAGGAAATCGTTCAATCCTTTTGCACGAAGGGTACAGGCATCACAGTCGGCACACCCGCTGCCTAGTATTCCGTTGTAACAAGTCAATGTGCGGTTGCGAATCAGGTCTAGCTTGTTGTGGTATTCAGCCAGCGCCCAGGTTTCCGCTTTGTTCAGCCACATGAGCGGCGTTTCAATGTGTACCGTATAGTCCATTCCCAACTCGATGGCATTGTTCAGCGCTTTGACAAAATTATCTCGGCAATCAGGGTAGCCAGAGAAGTCCGTTTCACAAACACCTGTGATCAGCGTTTTAGCTTGTACTTGATATGCATAAATAGAAGCCAAGGTTAAAAACAGAATATTCCTGCCAGGCACGAATGTGTTTGGCACGCCTTGAGCGCAACTGCTTGCACTTGGAACTGGAATGTTGTCACGGGTCAAACTGCTGATGGCCAGCTCATTGAGTAACGACGCGTCCAATACTTTATGCGCCGTCACACCCAGCTCTTGTGAAAGCTGTAGTGCCACTTCAATTTCCGCGCGATGGCGCTGACCGTAGTCAAACGTAATGCAGTGGACTTCATCATAAATGCTTAGAGCATGGACCAAACAGGTAGTTGAGTCTTGTCCACCACTAAAAACGATCACAGCCTTTGAATTCATTTTTTGCTCCCGCATTAACAGAGTCAGCCACATGCAGCTGAGGTGGCATAAACCCTACCGGGAACTTGAATCTATGGCTGTGGGACGGTTCCGAGTTTCCTTGCTCTGCTTTCCCTATGGCGAACCCCTTCACTCGGCTGACGAAGAGTGCGAACTTACGGCCAGCGGCGGAAAATCAGCGAAGTATTCACCCCACCAAAGGCAAAGTTGTTGTTCATCACGTACTGGTGCTGCATCTGCCGGAATTCGCCACACAGGTAGTCCAGCTCGCCACAGCGCGGGTCGATATGGTCGAGGTTGAGGGTGTGGGCATAGCGATCGCTGTTCATCATTTCGATGCTGAACCAGGATTCCAATGCCCCGCAGGCACCGAGGGTATGGCCCAGGAAGCTCTTCTGCGAACTGATTGGCATGCGTGGCCCGAACAGGCTGCTGGTGGCCTGGGTTTCGGCAATATCGCCCTGCTCGGTTGCGGTGCCATGGCCATTCACGTAGCCGATCGCCTCCGGTGGCAGCGCTGCGTCTTCCAGCGCCAGCTCCATGGCGCGGCGCATGGTCACCTGCTCTGGCCGGGTAATGTGCTGGCCATCGGCATTGCTGCCGAAGCCGACCACTTCGGCGTAAATGTGCGCACCACGGGCCAGGGCATGCTCCAATTCTTCGAGCACCAGCATACCGCTGCCTTCGCCGATCACCAGGCCATCGCGGTCAAGGTCGTAGGGCCGTGGGCTGCTGTGTGGTGCGTCGTTTTTCAGGCTGGTGGCGTACAACGCATCGAAGACCATGGCTTCGGTGGGGCAGAGCTCTTCGGCGCCACCGGCGAGCATCAAGGGCAGGCGGCCGAACTTGATGGCCTCATAGGCGTAGCCGATGCCTTGGCTACCACTGGTACAAGCGCTGGAGGTGGGAATCAGGCGCCCGGTCAGGCCAAAGAAGATACTGATGTTGGCCGCCGTGGTGTGCGGCATCATCCGTACGTACGTGTTGGCGTTGAGGCCCTCGGCGATCGAGTTGGTCAGCATGTTGCCGAAGGTCTTGAGTTCGTCGGTGCTGCCGGTCGATGAACCGCAGGCCACCCCCATGCGCCCATCGCGAATCGACGGATCGTCCAGCAGCCCGGCATCGCGCAGGGCGATTTCCGAGGCGGCCACCGCCAGGCGCGAAACCCGGCCCATGCTGCGCAATTGCTTGCGGGTCCAGTGTGATGGCACCTTGAAGTCATCAATAGGGCCGGCCAGGCGGGTGTTCAGCTCAAGGAACCGATCCCATTCGTCCATGCGGCGAATGCCGCTGCGGCCAGCGCCGAACTGGCTGGCAATGGTGTCCCAGTCATGGCCCAGGGCGGTAATGCCGGCCATGCCGGTGACGACGACGCGTTTCATCAACACAGGCCTCCGTTGACTGCCAACACCTGGCGAGTGATATACGAAGCTTCAGCCGACATCAGGAAGTTCACTGCACCGGCGACCTCCTCGGCCGTACCCAGGCGCTGCGCCGGGATCATCTTCAGCAGCTCTTCGACCGGTACGTGTTCATCGAGCATGGCCGTGTCGATCAGGCCCGGGGCCACGCAGTTAACGGTTATCTTGCGCTTGCCCAACTCGATCGCCAAGGCCTTGGCGGCCCCGATCACCCCGGCCTTGGAGGCGCTGTAATTGACCTGGCCGCGATTGCCGATCATCCCGGAAACCGAAGTAATGCAAACGATGCGCCCGGCCGCGCGGCGACGAATCATCGGCATGATCAACGGGTGCAGGACATTGTAGAAACCATCCAGGTTGGTGCGCATCACCAGGTCCCAATCCTCTTCGCTCAAAGCCGGGAAGGCGCCATCACGGGTCAGGCCGGCATTGCAGACCACGCCGTAGTAGGCGCCGTGGGCCTGGACATCGTCGTCCAGAATCGCCGCACAGGCGCTGCGGTCGGCGACATCGAATTGCAGCACGCGCGCCTGCCTGCCCAATGCCTGCACTTCGCGGCAGACGGCCTCTGCTTCGGCGCGGCCGCTGCGGCAATGCAGTACCAGGTCGAATCCGGCCCTGGCCAGGCGCAAGGCGATAGCACGGCCGATGCCTCGGCTCGAACCGGTGACCAGAATGGTGTCAGTCATGGGGGGACTCCTGTGGATCATCTTCGCTCAGGTAACGGGCGGCCTGCGGCGGGCTGTACACATTCAAGCGTGCCTGGGCATGAATGCCCGGCCCGGTCAGGTGGCATTCAAAGATACCCATGCCGTTTTCATCCTCCAGCGAGCGTTTCGCTTGAATCCAGAGGTGAGCGCCAACCGGGAAGTGTTCCACATTGCACTCGAATTTGCGCGTGCCAAGCAAAAAACCCAGGGCCACGGGCTCGCCCCGCAACCGCGCCCGACACCCGGCGAATGCCGCGACGCTCTGGGCCATCAGCTCTACGCCTACCCAGGCTGGCATACTGCCATCGGTGCGGTTGAACAATCCACCAGGTCGTACTGCCAGGGAGGTGACAATCTGCTCCTCATCGAACGTTTCCACACGATCGATCAGGATCATGTCGCCGGCATGGGGAATGAGTTCAGCCAAAGGCCAGGTGCTCATGGCGCGTCTCCGACGATCAGGCAGACATTGTTGCCGCCAAAGGCAAAGGAATTGCTCATCAGGTACCGCGCGCCTTGTGTCGGCAGACAGTCGCCGGTTTGTACCCACTGCAATTGCGGCAATGCGCTGTCGGGCTGGCCATCCCAGACGTGGGGCGGCAACAGGTGGCCTGGATTTTCCGCTGACAGGGTCAACCAACAGAACGCTGCTTCCAGTGCGCCGGCAGCGCCAAGGGTATGGCCGCTCATGGGTTTGGTCGAGGAACAGGCCAGGCCGTGGGGGAACAGTGTATGCACCGCCAGGCTTTCCATCGCATCGTTATGCTCGGTGGCGGTACCGTGCAGGTTCAGGTAATCGATTTGCTCGGGTGCCACTTTGGCCTGTGCCAAGGCTTTTTTCATAGCCTGCAGGGCACCTTGGCCGCTGGGGTCGGGGGCGGAGATATGGTGGGCGTCGCTACTGGCGCCAGCACCGAGCAGGGCAATTGCGCTGGGCTCCCTGCTCATCAGGAACAGCGCGGCGGCTTCGCCGATGTTGATGCCGTCGCGGTTGCGCGAAAACGGGTTGCAACGCTGGCTGCTGATGGCTTCAAGGGCCGAGAAGCCGTTGAGGGTGAGTTGGCACAAGGTATCGACGCCCCCGCACAGCACGGCGTCGCAGATGTCCAGGTCAAGCAGGCGTCGGGCGCTCATCAACGCCTTTGCACTGGAGGTGCAGGCTGTGGAAATCACGTATGCCGGGCCGCTCAACTGGAGCCAGTCGGCCAGGAAGCTGGCCGGTGCGCCCAGTTCCTGCTGGTGGTAGTCGTAGTGCGCCGGGAAGCGCTGATCGCGCAAGTAGCTGGCAACGTCGCGGCTGGCTTCGTCGATGCCCGAGGTGCTGGTACCCAGTACGATGCCGATGCGCGCGTTGCCATACCGTTCGATAGCCTGATGGATGTCGTCTTCGATTTGCAGGGCTGCATCGAACAGGAGTCGATTGTTGCGGCTATCGTGCTGCTGCAAACGCTCCGGCAGCGGGGGCAACTCGCCGCGCACGGCGGCCACCGGCAATATCCTTTCGGGCACCCAGCCGGCTTCTGCGCGCATGCCACGGGTATCGCCGGCAAACAGGCTGGCTGCAACTTCGGCCTTGGTATGGCCCAGGGCGCAATTCAAGCCCAGGGCATTGAGGTAAGCCTTCATGGTGCATTCTCGCCGGACAACGGGCTGACCTGGTAAAGCAGGCCATGCGCTAGATTCAGGGTAAAGACATGCGGCGCGCTGTAGGTGACCCGCCAGCGCGTATTCAGTTCACGTTGTTGACCTTGCTGGTGTGCCCCAGGGTAGTTGCGTTGCAGCTCACTGGTGGGGGTCAGGGCAAACAGTACCGCAGCGAACAGCTCGCGGGCCTCAGGGTTGGGCGGTAGCAGGCCATCGGCTTGCCACTGCTGCTGGTGCAGCAGTTGTCGCGCCTGGGGCATGCCCAGTAAATCGAGTAGCGTCCAGCGCAGGCTTTCGCCTTCGCGTTGGACCACCAACAGCCAATCCTGTTGCTGGCCGGCCTGCCGATTTACAACGTGTAGTTGCAGCGGCAAGCCAAGGGTCGGTACCTGCACAGGCAACGGAGCCTTGCTCGCGCAGGCGCCGAGCAACAGCAGAAACGCGAGCAGCCACAAACGTTTCATTCTACCGCAGGCTCATGGCTGCCGGCCCAGGGGGCCAACAGGAAGCTGAACATCAGGCCCAGGCTCACGGCCAAGCCGAAATTGCTCACCGCCGGCGTGCTGGACACCGCGAGCAAGCCGAACGACAGCCAGGTGGTGGCTGCTGCCAGCAGGGTACCGAGCAGGCTGACCGCAGCACCACCGACCTGTTCGCGCATCAGGATGGCGTAGTCGACACTGATGGCCGTGACCAACAGCAGCCCGAACAGGCTGAACAGTGTCAGTGGTTGCCCCAACCAGCCCAGGCTGGCCAGGCTGCACAACGCTGCGAGCAGCGGCAAGGCGACCAGGCGCAGGGCACCGCCCAAACCGAAAGGCACTATCAACAGCAGCACAATCAGCACGCACGAAAATAGCTTCAGTTCGGCGGCGCTGAATTGGGTGTCGGCGAATATACCGTTGAGTTCGCCCAGCCGATCGACCAGTTGCACGCCTGCAAGGTCCTGGGATTGCAGTTGCAGCAGGCTGGCGTCGTTAAGCCCTTGCAAGCTGATCATGGCCGCGACGCCATCGCCGGTCTTGCCGAGCCACAGCGGGCGCCAGGGTTCGCCCAAGGGGCCGGCCAGCACCTGCTCGATATCCTGGACCGGCAATGCCTGCAGTTTTGCAAGCTCGGCCTGCAAGGCCTCGATCGGTATCCCCAAGGCCAGCAGAGGCTGCCAGTACTGAGTGAGCTGGCCAAGGGCGGTGCGCAGCTGCAGTTGCTCGCCAGGGCTTGCCACGATCTGGCTCAGGGCCAAATAGCCCTGCAGCTTGTTCAGGCTGACCAATTGATCGAGGCGATGGGCCAATACCGCCTGGCGCTCGAGCAATTGCTGCTGGTCGGCAGCGCGAACCAGGAAGAACTGGCTGGTGGGCTGGTGGCCGGTAATACGCGCTATTGCCCTGGCTTCGTCAAGCAATTGCACCGGGCTGCCGACCCATTGGCGCAGGTCGTTATGGCTCTTGAGTTGCCACAACCCGGCGGCGCAGAATGCCAGGGCCAATGCCAGCAACCAAGGGCTGGAAACCTTGCGCAGCACAGCCTCGCGTACGCGCAGCAAGGCTTCGGCAATGCGCAACGGCCAGGCCGCGGGCGTCAATTGCATGCCATTGAGCAGCGCTGGCAACAGGCAGACGGCAGTCAGGTAGGCACCGCACAAGCCTGCTGCGGAGAACACGGCAATCTGGCTCAGCGCCGGGAACGGCGTGAACGCCAGCGCCAGGTAACCGATGCAACTGGTCGCCAGGCTCAGGCTCAGGCCTGGCAAGGTCAACCGCAGCGCCGGCCAACTGTGCCAGGGGCGCAGGCTCCAGCTTTTGGAAAGGTAATGCAGGGGGTAATCGATGGCGACGCCGATCAGGCTGGCGCCCAGTACCAGCGTCATCACATGCATATGGCCGAACAATGCCACGCAGGCGACAGCGCCAAACAGCATGCCCACCAACACTGGCAAGAATGCCAGCAACACGCGCAACCGACGGAACGCCAGTAGCAGTAACAGCACTATACCCAGGGTAGCGCCGCCACCGACCCAGGTGATTTCCCGCGAGGCCTGGCGCTGGCCGTTGGCGGCGTACAACAGGCCGCTGGCGGCCAACAGTTGGGCATCGGCCGCTTGCGCCTGGGTGCGAGCTAGCTCGAGCAGGTCGGCCACTTGCAGCGGCAGCTTCATGTCGAAGGCGTCGCTCAGGGTGCGTGCTCGCAGCAGCACCCAGGATTTACCCTCGTCCTGGGCGATCAGCGTGCCGCTGCCCATATCCAGTTGCACCGAGCCGTGCTTGGGCTGGCCTTCCTGGATGCGTGCGGTCAGGCCAAGCCAGTCGTCCTGGTTGGGCACCAGGCTGAAGCCGGTGAAGGGGTCGAAGAGGCTTCGCACACGCTGTTCGATGAAAGCCTGGGGCTGTTCGATGAGGTTTTTACGGTCGGCCGACGGCAGCATTGCCAAACGCCCCAGCAGCAGTTGCTCACGCAGGGCCGGCACGTCAGTCTGCAAATCCCACTGGACCTTTTCGAACAGGCCGCTGGCGTGCCATTGCTCGCCGAGCCTTTGTGCCAGGGCGATGGCCTGGTCTCGCTCGGCGTGCCCGACCAGCACCAGCATTTCCTGGTTCAGTGGTTCCTGCATGCGCTGTTCGGCGCGTTGCACCAGCGCATCGGGGGCGTCGCCGGGTACCAGCTCCATGAGGTCGGCCGACAGGGGGGCACCGTCATGCCATTGCCAGCCAGCCACGGCGAGCATGGCCAGTAACAAGGCCAGGCACAGGCGTGGCAACAGGCGTTTACTGAGCGAAGTCATGCGCTTGTTCTTCACTCAGGTTGTTCGCGCTGCGGCTGGCGGGCATGCGTAGCACCGTGCTGTCGCCCTGGATTTCCATCAGCTCGATGCGCTCGACGAACTGGCCACCGAAGATGTCGATGCGGCTGAACACCTGCTTGAGCAGGAGCGAGCGGGGTGTCAGGCGCAATTGCCAGTTGTCTGCCTCGCCTTGCAGGTCGAGTTCGAAGTCTTGTTGCAGGCCGCTGCTGTCGCCTTGCAGCACGGCGAAGAACAGCCGGTTCTGCTGCTCCCCGACGCTCTTGCTGGGCAGCATGTGCCAGCCGTCGGCATCGCGGCGGGCAATGCCGGCGGCGCTGATGCGGTAGTCCTGTTGCAGCGGGCTCTTGAGCAGCCAGAGCAGGCCCTTGTCCTTGGCCAGGACGAACTGGCCTTTGCTGGTCAAGGGTTGGGGCAGGGCGCGCAGGTGTTTCTCCTGGATGAAGTCACCTTCGACCACGGCGGGTTTGGCCAGCTGCCCGCTCAAGGCTTGCAGGTCGAATGCCCAGGCTTGGGAGTCGAGGCCCAACAGGGCCACCAGGCAAAGGCAATGCAACAGCAGTCGGTTCATGCCAGGGCCTTCTGTACGGCATCGATGAACACTTTTGGCGACGCCAATTGCATCTCGCGGCTGACCAGATCCACGGCCACTTGCACGGAGCTGGCGCGGGTGAAGCGTTCTGCGCTGACGGCGTCGCTGATGAGGTAATTGATTTTCAGGCGGCTTTCCCATTCCACCAGGTTGGCGCGCACAACCAGGCGTTGGCCGAAGGTGGCGCCGCGGATATAGCGCAGTTGCAAGTCGATCACCGGCCAGGCGTAACCGCTGGCCTGCATTTGCAGGTAGTTGTGGTCGAGCTTGTCGAGCAGGGCGCAGCGCGCGATCTCCAGGTACTTGATGTAATGGCCGTGCCAGACCACGTTCATGGGGTCGATGTCAAAGAACGGCACGAGGATTTCGCTTTCGGCGTGGAGCACTCCCTTACTGCGCATGCAACCTCCAGTACTGCTCGGCAATGCGCTGCAGGCACAGGCGCAGCTCGCCTTCCAGCGCGCGGTCTTCGATCACCGGGGCGAAGTCTTCGCCCAGTTGCCGGTGCATGTCGGCCAGCGCCGGTGGCAAGGCATGGCCGCCAGCGGCGCGGCCGCGCAGCCAAAGGCCCTGCTGCGCCGCCAGCAGCGTGGCGGCGGCTACTTGTTCGGTAAGCTCAAGCACGCGCAAGGCATCGCGTGCGGCGATGGTGCCCATGCTCACCTTGTCCTGGTTATGGCATTCGGTGGAGCGCGAGAACACACTGGCCGGCATCGTGTTTTTCAACGCTTCGGCGGTCCAGGCGCTGGCGCCAATCTGCACCGCCTTGAAACCATGGTTGAGCATCGCTCGCTCTTCGCTGGCGCCAGACAGGTTACTTGGCAGCCCATGGTTGTAGCGCACGTCCACCAGCAGGGCGAGCTGGCGGTCGAGCAAGTCGGCGACGTTGGCTACCAATGTCTTGAGGCTGTCCATGGCGAAGGCGATATGGCCACCGTAGAAGTGCCCGCCATGCAGTACCCGTTCGGCCTCAGCGTCGATGATCGGGTTGTCGTTGGCGCTATTGAGTTCGGTTTCGATGAAGCCGCGCAGCCAGCCCAGGCTGTCGGCCAACACGCCGAGCACATGGGGGGCACAGCGTAGCGAGTAGCGATCCTGCAGGCGGTGCAGCGGTGCGGTCGGTGCGTCGATGGCCAGGTCCTGGCGTAGCCAGGCGGCGACTTGCATCTGCCCCGGGTGCGGTTTGGTGGCGAACAGGCGCTCATCGAAGTGTTCCGGGTTGCCTTGCAGTGCCACCACGTTCATGGCGGTAATACGGGTGGCCAACTTGAGCAGGTAATCAGCGCGGGCAAAGGCCAGGCACGCCAGGCCGGTCATTACTGCGGTGCCGTTCATCAGCGCCAGGGCTTCCTTGGGGCGCAACACCAGGGGCTGCCAACCCAGCTCGCGGTGTACGTCCAGGGCCGAGCGCCGCTCGCCGCGATACAGCACGTCACGCTCGCCTGACAGTGTCGCGGCGACATAGGACAATGGTGTCAGGTCGCCGCTGGCGCCCACCGAACCTTCCTGGGGAATCAGCGGCAGAATGTCGTGTTCGAGAAAGGCCTGCAGGCGCTCGAGCAATTCGACCCGCACCCCGGACACGCCCTGGCACAGCGACTGCAAGCGTGCCGCCAGCACGGCGCGGGTAGCCTGGGCATCGAGCAATTGGCCCAGCCCGCAGCCATGGAAGGTGTACAGGTGACGGGGCAAGGCTTCGACGTGCTCCAACGGCACCGCGACCACGCAGGAGTCGCCGTAGCCGGTGGTGACGCCGTAGATCACCCCTTCCTTGTCCAACAGCGAGTCGAGGAAGCGTGCGCCGCGGGCAATGGCTTCGCGGTACTCGGGGTCGCCTTGCAATTGCGCGGCGGCCTGGCGGTTGGCCAGTGCCAGCACCTCTTCGATGCAAAGTGCGGTTTGGCCGAAGGTTACCGGCTCAAGCGGATGCGTTGTCATCGGTCTTCCAGAATGGGTAGAAATTGAACCATTGTTCAGGCGCTTGCAGGCAGTAATGACCCAAGCGTTCGGCATAGCGTGCAGCCCAGTGGGCGATGACCTGCTCGCGGTCGCTGCGCCGCCAGGTGATCGCTTCGGCGAATGGCTCGAGGATGACCTTGTAGTGGCCCTGCTGCTTCAGGCACAGGATCAGGTTAACCGGGCATTTGAGCAAGCCGGCCAGCAACCACGGACCTTGTGGAAAGGCTGCCGGATGGCCGAGAAAATCAACCCGGGTATTGCGCCCGCCATGCAGGGGCACGCGGTCGCCGGCTATGGCCAGCCATTCGCCGCGCTCCAGGCGCTGGCTCAATTGCAGCATGATCGCGGGGTCGAGTTCGCTGACCTGAATCAGGCGCAAGTTGCTTGCACCGGCTTCGCCGAGCAAGCGGTTGAACCGTTCGGCATGTTTAGTATGCACCAGGACGTTCATGGTGACCCGTTCGCCCAGCTCGGCCAGGGCGCGGCACACTTCAAGATTGCCCAGGTGGGCACCCACCAGCATTTGCCCGCGGCTGCCACGCAATTGCGCGCGCAACTGCGCCGGGTCGACGATTTCGATCTGCTCCAGCCGCAACTTGCCGTTCCACACATCCAGCTTGTCGAGCAGGGCATCGGCAAAGGCCATGAACTGCCTGAAAACGCGCCTGTGACTGGGCCGCAGCTGCGGTTGGCCACTCCAGTCGGCCAGGCGCTGCTGGTACTGCCAGATGTTACGACGGGCTTGCCGGCCAAAGAGGAAAAAGTACAGGACGATGCCATGCAGGATCGGGCTCAGCACACGACGGCCCAGCACTCTCACACCCCAGGCGGTGAGCTTCATCAGCCAGAAACTGCCGCGCTCCTGATGGGCGGCCCAATGCTGCGTGCTCAAGCCTGCCACCTGCGCCAGAGGATCAGGGGCAGGCGTATCAGCATGCCGAAGAATAGCTTGGCGTGCATGGCCGAGATCAATGCATTGTCGTGGACCAGGCGGAAATGTGAGAGACCATCCTGGGGATAATGCACCCGGGTCGGCAGCCATAGCATCGGCTGATTGCGCCAAGCCAAGCGCACCAGGATTTCTGGGTCGAAGTCCATGCGCTTGCCCAGCCTGCCCGATTCGATCAATGGCATTACCTGCTGTAACGGATAGACGCGAAAACCGCACATGGAGTCGGGGATTTGCAGGGAGAGGCTGTTGATCCACACCCACACATGGGTCAGGTAGCGCGCATAGAGCCGGCCCTTGGGCACGCTGGCGTCAAATTGCGGGAACCCGCAGACAAGCGCCTGCGGGTGTTGGCGCGAGCGTTCCAGGAACAGCGTGACATCCTGCAGGTCGTGCTGGCCGTCGGCATCTACCTGCAACGCATGGCTGAAGCCCAGGCGTGCGGCTTCACGCAAACCTGCCATGACCGCACCACCCTTGCCCTGGTTGACGTCCAGCTTGACCAGGAAGACGTGCTCCCCAGCTGCCAGGGTTTCGAGGACAGCGGCGCAGGCCGGGCTGCTGGCGTCGTCGACCAGCACGCAGGGCAGGTTGGCCTTGAGCAGTTCGGCGACCACTTTGGGCACGGCCAGTTCGTGGTTGTAGACGGGGATTATCGCGCAGGGGTTATGTGTAGGCATAAGGCTCCCTGTAGGCCGCAAAACGGCCGCCTGAAGTATCAATCACCCGCCACCCCCAACAGGATTCGCCCGCTGGAACACGCCACGCCGTCATTGCGATAAGCAAAATAAAGCTTCCCACGCGAACTGTCCCAGCGCAGCCCCAACTCGACCACATCCCCCGGCCGTATCAAATGCTGAAACTTGAGCACTTCCATTCCCGCGAATTTCCCGGATAGGTCCAGGACCTGCCGGGCCAATTCCATCACCCATTCAACCTGCACGACACCCGGCAACACCGGTGCCTGGGGAAAGTGGCCGCTGAAATAGGCCAGATCCGGAGGCACTGCCAATTGCAGGCGCAATTCACCATCGACCAGGGCCTGCCCGAGGATTTCTGCGGCTTGCGGTCGCTTGGCCAGCAATAGCGCGTCGACATTTGCCTGGGGCAGCTTGCCCTGGGTGTTGAGCGGCATTTGCCGTAGCAGCCGCCAGCGGCGGGGCAAGGCCAGGGCCTCGCAGTGTTCGCTCAGGTGCTGTCGCAGGGCCTCAGTCACTGCACGGCGCCCTTGGCTGCGCAGGGCCTGCAGACCTGGCTCGCTCAATACCAGCAATGCGCCCAGGCTGGCGCGGTTCTCCTGGACTACGCCCAGGCAGGCTTCGTCGACCCAGGCATGTTCGACCAGGGCCTGTTCGAGCATGGGCAACGAGATGCGCTTTTCTTCGAGTTTGACGATGCGGTCGAGCCTGCCAAGCAGGCGGAAGCGACCATCGCTGGTGAATTCAGCAGCGTCGGCGGTCTGCTCGATGTGGCCGGCAGGCAAGTACGCAGATTTGATGCGCAAGGCACCTTCGGCATCCTGGCTCAAATGCACGTCGGCGAACGGCTGCCAAAGGTTGTCGGCCTGGCGCCAGGCAATACCGCCGGTTTCCGAGCTGCCAAGAATCTCGGTAGGCCGTTGCAGCAACCGTTCTTGCAGCGCGCTGGCTGTTTCCTGGGGCAAGGCCCCGCCGGAGGAAAACACCCTGCGCACTCGGCTCAGCGCTGGCCAGTCGAGGTTATCGCCCATGCGCTTGAGCAGGGCGGGGCTGGCGACCCAGGCAAACGCCGGATGCTCCAGGCTGGCTTGTTGCAGGTCTTCTGGAAACGGCAATTGGCGGCGGGCAAAACTGCGCCCGGCGCACAGTGGCCACAGCAACCGAAACAGCAAACCGTAGATATGCTGGCTGGCCACGCTGCCAAGGATGCACGCACTGCCCAGGTCGGCGCCCCACAAGTGTTCCAGGGCCCAGACTTCATTGGCCAGTTGGCGCAGGCTTTTTTCGATGCGCTTGGGTTCGCCGCTCGAGCCCGAGGTGCACAGGCTCAGCCGGCACTGGTCCAGGTCCAGCGATGCATGGGGCAAAGGGCTTGCATACAGCTCGGCCACCGTGCAGTCACCTGGTTGGTCGCTGAGCCACAGGTCGACTTCACTGGCCCAGCGCTTGCGCGTCTGCCCTTGCAGGTCGGCCGGCAGCAATACACTGACCCCGGCGCGCCAGGCTCCGAACAGGGCGATGGCCAGTTCGCCGGCGTCTTCCAGGTATACCGCCAACCGCTGGATGCCTCGCTGGCGCAAACCTGCGGCCAGGCGCAGGGCCTGGTCACAGAAGTGCGCGTGGTCCAGCGCCGGGGCAAATGTCACGGGGCGGGCGGGCTTTGGCTCGAGCAACAGCTGCTCAAGGTTGATCCACTTCATGTGTGCACTCGCACCCGTTGGCGCACCCACCACTCGCCGGCAAACAGGGCACCCATCAAGAGGTAGGCGATCAGCCCGTTGTACAGAGCCCACCAGTTCAGCGGCGCCCACAGCGCCAGGGCGGCGGCGGTCAGGCCATTGCCCAGAAAGAACAGGCACCAGACTTTGGTGACCTGCCGGGTGTAGGCGACAGCAGCAGGCGGCAAATCGGGCTCGCGCAGCCGTGCCAGGCGTTCGACAACCGGCGGGCCATGGATCAGGCTCAGCCCAAAGACACCAAGCAGGGAGGCGTTGATCAGCACCGGATACCAGCGCAGCAGCAGGGTACTGTTCATCGCTGCCAGGAGCAGGCAGAAGGCAATGGCGGCGCAGGCCGGCAGCAGTTGGGCCAGCCGCCCCTCGCCCGTCATGGCGCGCGCCAGCCATAACCCGCCCAACAGCAGGGCGAACTGCCACGGCGCGAAATGCTCGATGCCAAGGTGCACCGCAAAGGGGTACAGCACACCGACCAGCAGCAGGCCAGGGCCCAAAAGGCGCTTCATGCGGCCGGGTTGACCAGGCGATAGACCGCTTCGACCACGTCATTGACCGTACGCACGGCCTTGAAGTCTTCGGCGGTGATTTTCTTGCCGGTCTGACGCTTGATATGGTCGAGCAGATCCACCGCGTCGATGCTGTCGATTTCCAGGTCTTGATACAGGTTGGAGTCGAGGCTCACGCGCTCGGGCGCCAGTTCGAACAGCTCTACCAGGGCAGTGCGCAGGGTATTGAAAATTTCATCACGGGTTTGCATTTGGCTGTCTCACGCGGCCTGTTTAGCTGTGACAAAAGCTGCGAGGCTGGTCACATTGGAAAAATGGGTGCGGGTGTCCTTGGCCTCGGCATCTATCTTGATGCCGTAGCGTTTTTGTATGGCCAGGCCGAGCTCCAGTGCGTCTACCGAATCCAGGCCAAGGCCCTCCGCGAAGAGAGGCTGGTCATTGTCGATGTCGTTCGGCGTGATGTCCTCAAGGCCCAGGGCATCGATGATCAACAGCTTGATTTCGAGGTTAAGGTCCGGGTGCTGTTCGCTCATTAACGGCGAGCTCCTTTAAAAAATAGTCATGCAGATAGTCATTGAGCTTGCGCGAAGCCTGTGGCGCCGGACCTGACGCCGCGAAAGTCTGGGGGTCGATGTCGGCGCCTACCTGGAGGCTGAAGTGCACCCGGCTATGGGGGATGCGATACCAGGGGTCGGCCTTGGTCAGCGTGCTCGGGCTGACCTTGATGGTAACAGGGGTGATGATTTTCGCACCTCGCAAGGCGATTGCGGCAGCGCCGCGATGAAAGGCCGGTGCGCAACCGGGCCGGGTTCGCGTGCCTTCCGGGAAAATGATCAAGGTTTGCCCGCCTTGCAGCGCCTGGGCTGCGTTATCGAGCATGTCCAGGCTGCCGTCGTTGCTGATGTACTCGGCCTCGCGCAGGGGGCCACCGGTGAACGGGTTGTCCCAGAGGCTTTGCTTTACCACACAGTCGGCGTCGCGAACCAGGCCGATCAAAAATACCACGTCGATCAACGAGGGGTGGTTGGCAATGATCATCTGCCCCGGTCGGCCGAGCCGTGCTGCGCCTCGCACCTCGTAGGTGAGTACGCCGGTGTGGTACATGAAGCGGATGAACAGCCAGAACAACCGGCCGATGGTACGCCGCGCCCTGCGCCGATGGGCCTCGGGGTTGCGCGGCAGGCAGCTCAGCAGCGGGAAGAACACCAGGCGCAGGCAGAGGCTGCCCAGCCCGAACAAGGCAAAGCTCATCGCCGTGGCCAGCAACCGCCAGTAGTAGGCGTCACGAGTTTTCATCGGCGCTTGCGTTGCCAATGCCAGGTGCGCCCGTTGCAGGTGTGCTGGCAGCCATCCTGTTTGCTCAGCAGGCAGCGCAGCAGGTCGACGGCGTGTGGCCAATGGCAAGCCGGGGCATCGCTGCTTGCCGGGCTGGCTGATAGCGCCCAGTCGTCACCGGCAGTCAACAGCAGGCCAACGGCATAGGGGAACGGCACATCGTCAATCCAGCTGGCATACGCCGGCGCGGGTGTTTCTTCGGTCACCACCAGGAGCACTGCCGGTGCGCCTTCCTGCAGCAGGGCAGCGGCTTCGAGCATGCCGTGCTCCAGGCCGTCGCCAGCCGCGGCGAGCGACGTCATTTCGGCATTGGAGCCCCGCAGGATCGACCACAGGCCAATAACCGCGTTGTGCACCGAGAGGCTGAATTGCGTGGGAGACAACGGCTGACCGGCGGCCAACTCACTGAGGAGCTCGAAGGTACGCGGAGTTTCACCATGGCGACAGACGAACACCAGGGGTAGCTGCGCGTTCTCCTCGGCAAGGGGCCAGCCAACACTGAAGGCCATGCGGGCCAGGCGCCCCAGCCTGCGCCGCTGCATGGCTGGCAGAAATGACACGTCGGGCGCAACATCGGCAGTGCTTATCGGCCGTGGGGCCTGGCTCCATTGCAACCAGTCGTGCGCCGAAACCAACTCTGGAGCCCAGGCGCGCCATTGGGCGATGTTGAATGTGATCACTACTGGTGTCCTGCCCTTGTGGGTTTGCGTGCCATCGGGGTCGATTCTGGGGGGGTGACCCATGCCGGCGTAATGCAATCGCGCAGTGGCGCGCATTATCCCGGTGGGGTTGGCGCGGAGCAAATGCTTAAGCAGCCATGTATAGGACAACGCGATCCGCCTGACTGTCGTGCCATCGCTAACTTTTTGTAGGTAAGGGCGATTTCCTTCTGTCAGATCCTGCTTTGGCATGTACTCAATGGTGCTGGCCAGTTCAGGCGTTGGCCCACTACACTCCGGCATTCACTGGTGCACGGAGGTCATATGCGGCGCGTGGTATTCAATCAGAAAGGTGGCGTGGGCAAGTCGAGCATTGCCTGTAACCTGGCAGCGGTCAGCGCCAGCGAAGGCTTTCGTACGCTGTTGATCGATCTGGACGCTCAGGCTAACTCGACCCAGTACCTGACGGGCCTGACGGGCAGCGATATCCCCATGGGCATTGCCGACTTCTTCAAGCAAACGCTCTCCAGCGGGCCGTTTTCGAAGAAAAACACAGTCGATATCTACGAGACGCCTTTTGATAACCTGCACGTGGTAACCGCCACCGCGGAGCTGGCCGACCTGCAGCCCAAGCTTGAAGCCAAGCACAAGATCAACAAGCTGCGCAAACTGCTCGATGACCTGGCCGATGACTACGATCGTATTTACCTGGACACACCGCCAGCATTGAATTTTTACGCAGTTTCTGCGCTGATCGCTGCTGATCGCGTGCTTATTCCATTCGACTGCGACAGTTTCTCTCGCCAGGCACTTTACGGGCTGCTGGCTGAGATTGAAGAGTTGAAGGAGGACCACAATGAAGGCCTGGAGGTCGAAGGCATCGTGGTCAACCAATTTCAATCGCGTGCCAGCCTGCCTCAGCAAATGCTCGACGAACTCATCGCCGAAGGCATGCCTGTGCTGCCGGTGTACCTCAACAGTTCAGTGAAAATGCGCGAATCGCATCAGGCCAGCCTGCCGTTGATTCATCTTGATGCACGGCACAAGTTGACCCAGCAGTTCGTTGAGTTGCACGGGCTGCTGGAAGGTAATAACTAACACCGCTCAAACCCCCTGGCTGCGTAGCCATTCGAGTAACTGCGGCAGGGGGAATGCGCCGCTCTGGCGGGCGACTTCGCGGCCGTCCTTGAACAGGATGAGACTGGGGATCGAACGAATCCCCAATTGCCCGGCCAGCTGTTGATTGGCTTCGCTGTCCAGTTTGGCCAGCCGGCAACGTACTGACAGTTGCTGGGCGGCTTGCTGGAAAATCGGCGCGAATGACTTGCACGGCCCGCACCAGTCGGCCCAGACGTCGATCAGTAGCGGCAAATCGCCCTTGATCTGGCTGGCGTAATCACCTTGCTTGAGGTCGAAAGGCTTATCGAGCAGCACCTGGCGCTTGCAGCGCCCGCACTTGGGTTGGTCGCCCAGGCGGTCGGCGGGTATCCGGTTGAGGCCGTTGCAGTGAGGGCAAGGGATCATCAGCGGAGTGTTCATGGCGGGTTCCTGGCGGCATCGATTGATAGATCAACGCCATGGTGTCGCTAATGAATCGCCATTTCAACACAGGCCTTCTTCGTCATGGTGCGCGGCCAGAATGCTCTCCAAGGGATGTGACAACGCATTCAGGGAGATCGAGCCCTGCAGCAGCGCCATCAACAGGGCAATGTGACGCGAGGTGACGCCGAACTTGCGACGAATATTGCAGAAATGAAAATTCACACCTGATTCACTGAGGCCCACTATCTGGGCTATTTCCCATGAAGACTTTCCCAAGGCGCTCCAGATCAGTAAATCCTTCTCCTTGGGCGTGAGTTTTACCGGGTGAATCAGGATCAATTCGCTGGGTTGCTGAACTGCAGGGTGAAGCGCACCTTGGCTCATCATGTTTGATCTCCCTGACAAGTAGCAGCCCTGGGGGGCTGCTCGCGTTTGAAACCACGCGATGTGAGTGAGCAAATTTATAGCGCGCTTTTTTTTTCGTGGAACCTGTCATAAATACCAGTTTTTCGGCGATTGCCTTGAAACTGGATAAACGGTCGTCTAACGGTACGTTCTTACGAGGAGCAACTGATCTCCAAGTGTTTGCCCCATTCGGGCGGTCGCTCGGCATAGGCCTCCATGCCAGGCTGTGCCTGGAAGGGCTTGGTCAGCACGGTATGTAGCCGACGCACTTCTTCATAGTCGCCTTTTTCTGCGGCATCGATGGCCTTTTGAGCCAGGTAGTTGCGTAGCACGTACAGTGGGTTGACTGCATGCATGCGCGCGGTGCGCTGCGCATCATCGCCCGTACCTTCACGCTGGCTGCGCACCAGGTAGTCGTTGGCCCAGGTGTCGAAGCCGCCCAGGTCGACGAAATCATCGCGCAAGCGTTTTACCGCCGACTCTGCGGCCTCATCGCCAAGGCGGCGGAAAAACAGGCTGTAGTCCACGCCGCTGTTTTGCATCAGTTGCAGGAGGCGTTCAACCAGGGCCTTGTCGCCATCCTCGGCGGTGGTCAGGCCCAGCCGGCGGCGCATCAGGTCCAGGTATTGGGCTTCGTACAGGGGCAGGAACAGGCCCAGGGTTTCGCGCAAGGCTTCGACGCTGATGAAGGGTGTCAGCGCTTGGGCCAGGGCGGCGAGGTTCCAGTGAGCGATGGGGACTTGGTTGCTGTAGGAGTAGCGGCCTTGGTCGTCGGAGTGGTTGCAGATGAAATTGGCGTCGAAGTCATCGAGGAAGGCATAAGGGCCGAAATCGAAGGTGATGCCCAGTATCGACATGTTGTCGGTGTTCATCACACCATGGCAGAAGCCGTAGGCCTGCCACAGGGCGATCAACTCAGCGTTGCGCTCGACGATCTCACGGTACATCGCAAGATACGGCTGCGGTTGCGCCTGGCACTCGGGGAAGTGCATGGCCAATACGTGCTCGGCGAGAATCTTCTGCTGGTCCGGTTGCTTGGTGTAGTAGAAGTATTCGAAGTGGCCGAAACGTACATGGCTTTTCGCCAGGCGCAGGAGCATGGCACCACGTTCCTGTTTTTCACGCCACACAGGTGTGTCGGAGCCGATCACGCACAGGGCGCGGCTGCTCGGTATACCCAGGGCATGCAAGGCTTCTGAGGCCAGGAATTCGCGGATCGAAGAACGCAGTACAGCGCGGCCGTCACCCATGCGCGAGTAAGGCGTTTGCCCGGCACCTTTGAGGTGCAGGTCCCAATGCTCCCCTGCATCGTTGTAGATTTCGCCCAGCAAGAGGCCGCGACCATCACCCAGGCGCGGGTTGTAGGAGCCGAACTGATGCCCGGAATACACCATCGCCCGCGGCTCGGCCTCGGCCCAGAGTTTGTGGCCGCTGAACAGTTCGGCAAACACTTCTGTCTGCGCCTGGCTTGGGTCCAGGTCGAGCAGCTGCATGGCTGCATCGCTTGCCACCACCAGCCGCGGGTTGAGGATGGGCTCTGGCAGCACCGAGGTGGAGAAGGCATCGCCGAGGCGGGCGAAGCGGTTGTCGAAAGTGAGTTCATCCAGCTGTTTCAAGGCGCTGTCTCCGGGCGGGGATAGGGCATTGTGGCGGGTGGTGGTGGGAAAGGGAAATATAGAGCGGGGAATTTGATGTTGTCTGGGCGGCCTCATCGCGGCCAAGACCCGCTCCTACAAAGGTTGCGGTGATTTTGTAGGAGCGGGTCTTGCCCGCGATCGCCCGCAAAGCGGGCGCGCCTTGCCCTCAGTCGAGTTTCTGCAACGGTGGCTCATTCGCCGGTTTGCCGCTGCCCGGTACCGGCTGCAGCGGGATCAACGTCTTGTCGGCGCTTTCGACCGGGACCATCTTGTATTCCTGGCCCTGCATGTTCTTGAGGTAGATCTCCATCTGCCGGAACGAGATGTTGATGTGCTGTTTCTTGAACTCGCGGTTGATGTAGCGGTTGATTTCGTCGAGCACCGGGTTGCGGTCGCCGAGGTCGCGCACGTGCATGCGCAACTCGTGATCGAGCGTGCTTTCGCCGAAGTTCAGGAAGTACACGATCGGCTCAGGTTCCTTGAGCACGCGCGGGTTTTCCCTGGCGGCCTTGAGCAGCAACGAGCGCACCAGGTCCAGGTCCGAGCCGTAGTCCACGCCCAGCTTCAGGGTCACCCGGGTAATGGTGTCGGTCAGCGACCAGTTGATCAGTTGGCCGGTGATGAAGGTCTTGTTCGGGACGATGATGTCCTTGCGGTCGAAGTCGGTGATGGTGGTGGCACGGATGCGGATCTTGCTCACGGTGCCCGAGAGGTTGCCGATGGTGATGGTGTCGCCGATACGCACCGGGCGCTCGAACAGGATCATGATGCCGGAGATGAAGTTGGCGAAGATCTCCTGCATACCGAAACCCAGGCCTACCGAAAGTGCGGCTACCAGCCACTGCAGCTTGTCCCAGCTCACGCCGAGCGTCGACAACGTAGTGACAAAGCCGATGCCGGCGATGGCGTAGGAAAGCAGTGTGGTCGTGGCATAGGCACTACCCTGGGCCAGGTTCAGGCGAGACAGCACCAGCACCTCCAGCAGGCCGGGCAGGTTGCCGGCCAGGGCGACAGTGATGCCGATGATCACCAGGGCGCCGATCATGTCGCCGAGGCTGATCGGCACCATGC
>CAYVPI010000072.1:0-24832 GCA_964453495.1 uncultured Pseudomonas sp.
TGTGAGGAGATACCGCGATGACGTCGTACAACTCCGGGGCCCAACCCCAGAACCGTGCGCCACAATCCATCGGCTTTCTGCTGCTGGACAATTTCACGCTGATTTCCCTGGCCTCTGCGGTAGAACCGCTACGCATGGCCAACCAGTTGTCCGGCCGTGAGCTGTATCGCTGGTCGACCCTGAGCGTGGATGGTGGTCAGGTCTGGGCCAGTGATGGTCTGCAGATCACTCCGGATGCGGCGATGCACAAGGCGCCAGCGATGGACACTGTCATTGTCTGCGGCGGTATCGGTATCCAGCGCACTGTGACGCGTGAGCATGTCACCTGGCTGCAAAGCCAGGCGCGCCAATCGCGTCGCCTCGGTGCAGTGTGTACTGGCAGTTGGGCCTTGGCCTGCGCCGGTCTGCTCGACGGCTTCGATTGCAGCGTGCACTGGGAATGCCTGGCGGCGATGCAGGAAGCTTTTCCGCGGGTATCCATGAGCACCCGCTTGTTCACCCTCGACCGCAACCGTTTCACCAGCTCCGGCGGCACCGCACCGCTGGACATGATGTTGCACCTGATCAGCCGCGATCATGGCCGTGAGCTGTCGGCGGCGATCTCGGAAATGTTCGTGTATGAACGTATCCGCAATGAGCAGGATCACCAGCGGGTGCCGCTCAAGCACATGCTCGGCACCAACCAGCCGAAGCTGCAGGAAATCGTCGCGCTGATGGAAGCCAACCTGGAAGAGCCTATCGACCTGGATGAGCTGGCCGTCTACGTTTCGGTGTCGCGTCGTCAGCTTGAGCGATTGTTCCAGAAATACCTGCACTGCTCGCCATCGCGTTACTACCTGAAACTGCGCCTGGTGCGTGCGCGGCAACTGCTCAAGCAAACGCCGATGTCGATCATCGAAGTGGCTTCGGTGTGTGGCTTCGTCTCCACGCCGCACTTCTCCAAGTGCTACCGCGAATATTTCGGCATTCCACCACGGGATGAGCGCGTAGGTTCCAATACGGCGCAGCAGGTAGCGATGATGCCAATTCCGCAGGCATTGGTGCTGTCGCCGCTGTCCGGGCCGATGTCGGCGTTGAGCCAGGCGCGTAACGAGTCCACCTTCGCCAGCGTACGCCTGTAAACAGCCTGGGCCGCTCCCACCAGGCTCAGGCGCGTTTTTGGTTGTACTGCGCCAACGCCGGCAGCAACTGCCTGTCGATCGCCTGGCGCACTGCCGGCAATATTGTCGCATTACCGGTCAGCATCTGCTCGACCATACCTTTGAGTGCCGTGGCCCGGGCATCGCTCAACCCCCGTACCGCACACTCGCAAGCCTGGTCGGCGGTGGCGCCTGCCGGCATTTCGAAACCCAAGGCTCTCAGTTGGCCGAGCAGGTCATCCTGGTCAATCAAATCGGCATGCATCATGACGCTTATCCTTGTTCAGGGAATGGGGGCATGGCTCGATTCTGGTGGCGGTAGGCGACATCGGCAAGGGCGAATTGCCCCAATGGCAGGGATACCTATGAACACGTCGTTTTCGGCTAACTCGGCAGGGCGCAGAGGGTGCACACTGGCATCCAGCATGTGTTGAGAGGGTTTGGTCACCCACTCTATGCGACGTGAATTGCTCACCCCCTCAGCCCCGGTCTTGTCACGGCTTGCCCGGGGCCTTTTTTTGCCCGCGATAAGGGCGACGCGAAGTTCAGGCAGGCAGCGCTATAACCCTGCCGATGTACTCGGGCCTGGCCAGGTCATCTTGCCCGGCGACAATGGCCTGCAGACGCGACACTGTCTCTTCCCCAAACGGTGCAGAACGCGGCCCGACCAGGTCCACATGCAAAAGCATCTGCTCATTGGCTGCCAACGGTTCGTCGAAATCTTTGCAGTGCAGGCTGTGGTACAGGTGCAGGCGCTTGCGGTCATGGCCGATGACCTGGGTGCGCACTTCGACCTCGGTCCCCAGCTTCACCTCATGCAGGTAGTTGAGGTGGCACTCAAGGGTGAACAGTGAGTTGCCGCTGGCGCTGCGGTTGTCGCTATCAAGGCCGATGAGGTCCATGAAGGCATCGGTGGCGTAGCTGAAAATCAGCAGGTAATAGGCATCGCGCAGGTGCCCGTTATAGTCGACCCAGTCCGCCTGGACTGGGGTTTTGTAGGTGATCAATGCCGGCATGGAAGGTCCGCCTTATTCGCTGAAGGCCATGCCATGCTTGGCCTTGGTGGTCTTGACCGCTTCGAGCACCGCCAGCAGGCAGTCATCGCGGTAACGCTCCAGCTTGCTGATGCTGTGCGAGCCTAGCTGATCGCTGGTGCCGTCGACCACATCGTCGATCAGTTTGTCGGTCAGTTCCGGTGCCGGCAGGTAGGTCCAGGGCAGTTGCAGCGCCGGGCCGAACTGGGCCATGAAGTGGCGCATACCGGCATCGCCACCGGCCAGGGTATAGGTCAGAAAAGTGCCCATAAACGACCAGCGCAAGCCTGCACCGAAGCGGATGGCATCATCGATCTCGCCGGTGGTGGCGACGCCATCGTTGACCAGGTGCAGCGCCTCTCGCCACAAGGCTTCGAGCAGGCGGTCGGCGATAAAGCCTGGCACTTCCTTGCGTACATGCAAGGGGCGCATTCCTAGCGATTCGTAGACCTTGATCGCCGCCTCGATGGCTTCGGGTGCGGTCTGCTTGCCACCGACCACTTCCACCAGGGGCAGCAGGTAGACCGGATTGAACGGGTGCCCGACCACGCAACGTTCCGGGTGTGTCGACCCTTCGTAGAACTCGCTGGGCAACAGCCCGGAAGTGCTCGAACCGATCAGGGCATCGGGCCTGGCCGCGGCGCTGATCTTGCGGTGCAGTTCCAGTTTCAGGTCCAGGCGTTCCGGTGCGCTTTCCTGGATGAAGTCGGCGTCCTTCACACACGCTTCGATGGTGGCGACAAAGCGCAGGCGGTCCTGCGACGCGCCGGGAGCCAGGCCCTGTTTCTCCAGGGCGCCCCAGGCATTGGCGACGCGCTTGCGCAGCGCCGCTTCGGCTCCGGGCGCTGGGTCCCAGGCCACCACGTCGAGGCCGTGGGCGAGCGCCCGCGACACCCAGCCGCTACCGATGACACCACTGCCCAGGGCAGCGAAGGTTTTGATCTCAGTGATAAAGCTCATAGTAGAGTCCTAAAGCGTTCACGAAACCCTGTGGGCGCGGGTGGGCGGCATTCCGATTGCCCGCGATAGCGTCGGTATTACCGAAACATTATCGTCGGCAGAGACACCGTCATCGCGGGCAAGCCCGCTCCTACAATGGGTGGAGTTGTTTGGATCAGCGGCGGGTCAGGTTCATCTTGGCGCGGCCTTCTGCCGGCGTGAGCACGCGGGCGCCCAGGCGAGTGAGAATTTCCGTGGCGCGCTCTACCAGTTGGCCGTTGCTGGCCAGCACGCCACGATCGAGCCACAGGTTGTCTTCCAGGCCGACGCGCACGTTACCGCCGAGCAACACCGCTTGCGCGGCCATCGGCATTTGCATACGACCGATGCCGAAGCCGGCCCAGGTCGCGCCGGCGGGCAGGTTGTCGACCATGGCTTTCATGGTGGTGGTGTCGGCTGGTGCGCCCCACGGGATGCCCAGGCACAGCTGGAACAATGGATCATCGAGCAGGCCTTCCTTGATCATCTGTTTGGCGAACCACAGGTGGCCGGTATCGAAGATTTCCAGCTCGGCCTTTACGCCCAGCTCGGTAATGCGTTTGGCGCCGGCACGCAGTTGTGCCGGGGTGGAGACGTAGATCGTGTCGCCATCGCCGAAGTTCAGGGTGCCGCAGTCCAGGGTGCAGATTTCCGGCAGCAGCTCTTCGACGTGGGCCAGGCGGGCCAGCGGTCCGATCAGGTCGGTGTTCGGGCCAAACTCCATGGGGCGCTCGCCCGGGCCGATTTCCAGGTCACCGCCCATGCCGGCGGTAAGGTTGACGATGATGTCCACGTCGGCCTCGCGGATGCGCTCCATCACTTCGCGGTACAGCGCCACGTCGCGGCTGAACTTGCCGGTCTCGGGGTCGCGGACGTGGCAGTGCACCACGGTGGCACCGGCCTTGGCTGCTTCCACTGCGGCGGCGGCGATTTGCTTGGGCGTGATCGGGACCAGATGGCTCTTGCCCGTGGTGTCGCCAGCACCGGTCAGTGCACAGGTGATGATGACGTCTTGGTTCATGTTCGGTTCCCTCAAGGCTCGGTTTCAGGGCGTGCTTGCCCGTTGCGCAGCCAGGGTTGGCTGCGGCTGGGAAACATCCGGGTAAAGGGTTACTTGCTGGTCAGCTGCAGGTTTTCTGCCGCGGGCCTGCCGTCGAAGGTGGTCACGCCTTCAAGCCAGCGCTGCTGGTCTTCGGGGTGGTCCTTGAGCCATTGCCGGGCCGATTCCAGGGCATCCTTGTGTTCAAGCAGCGGTTGCATCATGCGGCTCTCGTCTTCGGCGCTGAAGGTCAGGTTGGTCAGCAGCTTGTTCACGTTCGGGCAGCGGTTGGCGTAGTCCGGCGCGGTCACGGTCCAGACGGTGGCCATGCCTTCGTTCGGGCCCAGGGCATCGTCGCTGCCGGTGAGGTAGGTCATCTTCTGGTTGACGTTCATCGGGTGTGGCGCCCAGCCGAAGAAGACGATGGCTTCATTGCGTTTCACGGCGCGGGTTACGGCCGAGAGCATGCCGGCTTCACTGGATTCGACCAGCTGGAACTTGCCCAGGCCGAACTGGTTTTTCTTGATCATCTCCTTGATCTGGGTGTTGGCGCCCGAGCCAGGCTCGATGCCGTAGATCTTGCCACCCAGCTCCTTCTCGAACTTGGCGATGTCGGCAAACGTCTTCAAGCCTTTCTCCGCCAGGTAGGTCGGTACGGCCAGGGTTGCACGGGCGTCCTTGAGGCTCGGCTCGGCAAGTACCTTGACTTGCTTTTGATCGACGAAGGGGGTGATGGTCTGGGTCATCAGCGGGTTCCAGTAGCCCAGGAACATGTCCAGGCGCTGGTCGCGGATGCCGGCGAAGATGATTTGCTGGGAGGCGCTGTTTTGCTTGGTCTTGTAGCCCAGACCGTCGAGCAATACCTGGGTCATGCTGCTGGTTGCGATCACGTCGGTCCAGTTGACCACGCCCAGGCGTACATTCTGGCATTCGGCGGGTTCAGCGGCGACGGCGTGGGTGCTGAGAGTTGCGGTACCGGAGAGCATCAGCAGACAGCAGCTGATCAGTCTTTTCATGATAGCTCCTCTAACGGCAGTTCTAATTGTTATAGGGACGGCGCCCTGGCCTTGTGAGCCATTGCACCGTGAGATCAAATTACGCAGTAAAAACGACAGTAAATCGCACTGCAGCGACCAGCACTTGCACGGTGGCGACCTGCGCGTTATTAACAGGAGTAATCCGTGCGTTTTGCAAGGTCTTCGGCGAGTCGAGTGAATGTCTCAAGACTTCTACTTCCTGTTGTTGCCCGGCTTTTCCGCAATTGGTTTCATTTCCGCCGTAGAGCCGCTGCGCGTGGCCAACCGCTTTCGCGGCGCGCTGTACCGCTGGCACGTATTGAGCCTCGATGGCGGAGCGGTGCTGGCCAGTAACGGTATGTCGGTGAACGCCGATGCAGCGCTTGAAGACCTGCACAAAGGCGCGACATTGCTGGTGGTGGCCGGTTTCGAGCCACTCAAGATGTATACGCCTGTGCTGCACCACTGGTTGCGACGCCTGGATCATGAAGGCGTGGCCCTGGGCGGGATCGATACCGGTGCCTTCGTGCTGGCTGAAGCTGGCTTGCTCGACGGCTACCGCCTGACCCTGCACTGGGAGGCGCTGGACGCCTTCAAGGAGTCGTACCCGAAGCTGGACGCGACCCAGGAGCTTTTCGAAATCGATCGCCGGCGCATCACCTCAGCCGGAGGGACGGCCTCGATCGACTTGATGCTCGATCTGATCGACCAGGCCCACGGCCCTGAACTGGCCATTCAGGTTTCCGAGCAGTTCGTACTCGGTCGCATCCGTCCGCGCCAGGCCCACCAACGCATGCAGGTGGCCTCGCGCTATGGCATCAACAACAAGAAGCTGGTGCAGGTGATCGGGCAAATGGAACACAACACCGAGCTGCCCTTGAGCACCCTGGTGCTGGCTGAATCGATCAATGTCACCCGCCGGCAACTGGAGCGGTTGTTCCGGCTTCATCTCAACGACACCCCCAGCAATTTCTACCTGCGCCTGCGCCTGGAGAAGGCCCGGCAACTGCTGCGCCAGACCGACATGAGCGTGCTGGAAGTGAGTATTGCCTGTGGCTTTGAGTCACCGTCCTATTTCACTCGTAGCTACCGCGCGCGTTACGCGCGCTGCCCACGGGAAGATCGCCACCGCGAACGCGATACCACGCAAATGGCCGCCGTGCAGAAATAGCCCGGCACAGGGCAGCAAAGCGACGAAATGCATCAAGGAATGTGCCGCCGGGCCGATGAATTAAATGCCCGTTACGCACAATGCCGCCCGCGGCCTCAATAGAACAAAAAAAAGGTAGCTGCATGAGCTTTCGTCAGAAGATGGTGGGTTTTGCCGTTGTCAGCGTACTGGCCGCCGCTAGCCTCGGTGCGATTGGCTACCTGGGCCAGGTACGGCTGGGCACGGCCCTGGCCGAGACTGAACTCAATGCCAGCGCCCTGCGCAACCACCTGGAAGGCGACATGATGCACGACGCACTGCGTGCGGACGTGCTGGCGGCTTTTTTGGCGGGTAATACCGACACCGCCGGTGCCGCCCAGGTGCGCAGCGATCTGCGCGAACACGCCGAACGCTTCCAGCGCGTGCTTAATGCCAACTCCAGCCTGCCGCTCGATGCTGATATCAAACGCGAGCTTGGCGCCTTGCAACCCACGCTCAATGCATACATCGGGCAGACCGAACAAATCGTCGAGGCGGCCCTGCGCGATCCGCTGGCCGCTCGCGCCGATTTGTCGGCCTTCGAGCGCGCTTTCAGTGAGCTGGAAGAGAAAAACGAGGCGCTCAGTGCCCGTATCGAACAACAGGTGGCGAGCACCCGCAGCGCCAGCGAGGCTGCGCAAGCGCAATCGTTGTGGTGGTTGCTCGGTGGCATCGTGGTGGTGTGTGGCCTGCTCGGTGTGTTGAGCCGCCAACTATTGGTGGCAGTACTCAGGCCGCTTGAGCAAAGCATCAAGGTGGCGCGCTCGATTGCCCAGGGCAACCTGGGTAACGTCATTGCCATCGACAGTAATGATGAGGCCGGCCAGCTGCAACAAGCCCTGTCGGACATGCAGAACTATTTGCGGCAGATGATCGAGACCATTCGGGCCGAAAGCGAGCAATTGCGCCAAACCGCGCGGGGCTTGAACGACACTTCGCAAGGCATGGTGCAAGGCACGGGCGAGCAGTCTGACAGCGCCACCAGCATGGCGGCGGCGATGGAGCAGATGATCACCAACATCGACCAGATCGCCGAGCATGCCCGCAGCGCCCAGACGATTTCCGCACAATCGGAACAGTTGGCCGGTAGCGGCGGGCAGGTGATTCTGGGCGTAGTCGAAGGTATGAGTCGCATTTCCGATGCGGTCAATGAATCCTCGAGCACCATCACCGCACTTGGCCAGTCTTCAGAGGAAATCTACTCGATCATCCAGGTGATCAAGAGCATTGCCGAACAGACCAACCTGCTGGCCCTGAACGCGGCCATTGAAGCGGCCCGTGCGGGCGAGGCCGGCCGCGGTTTTGCGGTGGTTGCCGATGAGGTGCGCAGTTTGTCGGCGCGCACCGCGCAGTCGACCCAGGAAATCACCGGGATGATCCAGCGCATCCGCAATAGCACCGAGCAGGCGGTCAATAGCATGCAAACCGGTGTCAGCCGGGTCAACGACGGCGTCGACCTGGCACGCCAGGCCGGCGATTCAATCAGCGAAATCCGTGGGGGTGCCCAGCGCGCCGCAGCGGTGGTCGGAGAGATTTCCCAGACCATTGGCGAGCAGTCCAAGGCCAGCTTCGAGGTCGCGCAACGGGTCGAACAAATAGCCCAGATGTCCCAGCACAACAACCGCGCCGCCCGCGACCTGGCTGACGCCGCTCAACGCCTCGATAGCGTGGCGGCGACCATGCAGGCCTCGGTAGCGCTGTTTCGCACCTGAAGCCTCAGGCAGCCTTGGCCAGGACGGCGCAGGCTGTCTTGTAGGCTTCGTGCTGGTACTTGTTCAGTGAAGCCGGCAGGGCAAGGTCGAGTTTCTTGCTCTGGGCGCTGACGGTTTGCGGTGAGACCAGCACTACCTGGCAGTTCTGCAGCAATTGCAGAACCCCTTCGATCTTGAACGTGGTAGGGCCGCCGGCAAACTCGCCTTTCTTGCTGCGTTTCTTGATGGCAATGCGCTCGATGGCATTGTCCTTGATGAAACGTTGGACCTGCTCTGCGAAGGCTTTGACGTTGGCCGACTCGTCGTCGTCTTCCAAGGCGATTTTCTTGGTGGCAATCGCAAGGTGCGCCGGTGAACCCTGTTCCAGCGTTGCCACGGCGAAGATCGCTTCGCTGCCTTTGATTTCGATGCCGCAGATTTTCATGTGAGTGCCTTGTTCGATGGGGATGGCGATTACCTCACTCCGAGACCAGCGATTGCAAATATTCCGAGCGATCATCGCTTCGTTGCGCCAGGCACGTATTGAGGGCGATATCGAAGTCCTTGCTGCCTTTCTCGTTCTGGAAGGTTTCAACCGCGCAATCGGCATCGCGCAGCTTGCTCCAGAGTTGCTCGGCGGCCTTGATCCTGGCGGTGGCTTCATTGACCTGGGCAGTCTTGCCCGCGTATTGGTCCTTCACCCGGTCGAGCAAATCGGCATAAGCGGAATTCAATTCACGCTCTGCAGTGTTCTTGTTGTACAGCGCACAGTCGTAGTTCTGTTGTTCGGTTTCCACGTTGTCACAGGGCGTACTTTCTTCCTCTTGAGCCTGCGCCCCGAATGCCAGCATCGCCAGCGTAATCAACACCATCGTTCTCATCTGCGACATCCTCGGTTGTTGTCCTAAGCAGTGGCACGATTCTCGCCCAGCTTTTTGGCAAAGAACAGTGAATGTGGTTGCCGCCCCCCTCCCATGGCGTTTACCAGCGCCCTTTGTCGCGCTTTGACGCTTTCGGCAATTCCCCTGTCGTTTTTGCACCCGGCTCGCTTGCGCCCGAGGCATATGCTGGCCCCAAAGCGCCGGCAGACGATTCGGCGCATGAATCGCCAATAAAGGGGACAGCCTGATGAGCCCAGCCGAGTTGCACGCAGACAGCATCGTTATCGACGGGCTGATCATTGCCAAATGGAACCGTGAACTGTTCGAAGACATGCGCAAGGGCGGGCTCACGGCTGCCAACTGCACGGTGTCGGTGTGGGAAGGTTTCCAGGCCACGGTCAACAACATCGCCTCCAGCCAGAAGCTGATCCGCGAGAACAGCGACCTGGTCATGCCGGTACGCACCACGGCAGACATCCGCAAGGCCAAGGAACTGGGCAAGACCGGGATCCTGTTCGGTTTCCAGAATGCCCACGCCTATGAAGACCAGATCGGTTACGTCGAGGTTTTCAAGCAGCTGGGCGTTGGTATCGTTCAGATGTGCTACAACACCCAGAACCTGGTCGGCACCGGTTGCTATGAGCGCGACGGCGGCCTGTCGGGCTTCGGCCGCGAAATCGTCGCAGAGATGAACCGCGTCGGCGTCATGTGCGACCTGTCCCATGTCGGCTCCAAGACCAGCGAGGAAGTCATCCTCGAATCGAAAAAGCCGGTGTGCTACTCCCACTGCCTGCCGTCGGGGCTCAAGGAGCACCCGCGCAACAAGTCCGATGAAGAACTGAAGTTCATTGCCGACCACGGCGGTTTCGTCGGCGTGACCATGTTCGCGCCGTTCCTGGCCAAGGGCATCGATTCGACCATCGACGACTACGCCGAAGCCATCGAATACACCATGAACATCGTCGGCGAAGACGCCATCGGTATCGGCACCGACTTCACCCAGGGCCATGGCCAGGACTTCTTCGAGTACCTGACCCACGACAAGGGCTATGCCCGGCGCCTGACCAACTTCGGCAAGATCATCAACCCGCTGGGCATCCGCACCGTGGGCGAGTTCCCGAACCTGACCGAGACCCTGCGGGGGCGCGGCCACTCCGAGCGTGTGGTGCGAAAAATCATGGGCGAAAACTGGGTCAACGTCCTCAAGGATGTTTGGGGCGAGTAACGCTTACTTAAGACCGCCGCCGATCCGCCCCCTCTCCCTCGGGGAGAGGGCTGGGGTGAGGGCCGCGGCCACCACCGAAGCAAATATTTCTGGAGTTAAGTTTCCATGGCCAAGATCGCCCCGCAATTGCCTATCGAAGTCGACAGCGAAACCGGTGTCTGGACCTCCGACGCCCTGCCGATGCTGTACGTGCCGCGCCATTTCTTCGTCAACAACCACATGGGCATCGAGGAAGTGCTGGGCGCCGACGCCTACGCCGAAATCCTCTACAAGGCCGGCTACAAGTCCGCCTGGCACTGGTGTGAAAAAGAAGCCGAATGCCATGGCCTGGAAGGCGTCGCGGTGTTCGAGCACTACATGAAGCGCCTGTCGCAGCGTGGCTGGGGCCTGTTCAAGATCCAGGACATCGACCTGGAAAAAGGCACCGCCAGCGTCAAGCTCGAGCACTCCGCTTTTGTCTACGTGTACGGCAAGGTCGGGCGCAAGGTCGACTACATGTTCACCGGCTGGTTTGCCGGCGCCATGGACCAGATCCTGGCTGCCCGCGGCAGTTCGATCCGCACGGTCGCCGAGCAAGTCTACGGCGGTTCGGAAGAAGGCCACGACGACGGCCTGTTTATCGTCAAGCCGTTGTAAGTCGAGGAACCCGCCATGGCTTTCGAAGCAATGTTCCAGCCGATCCAGATCGGCAAACTGACCATCCGCAACCGCGTGCTCAGCACCGCGCACGCCGAGGTCTATGCCACCGACGGCGGTATGACCACCGACCGGTATGTGAAGTACTACGAAGAGAAAGCCAAGGGCGGGATCGGCCTGGCCATCTGCGGCGGTTCGTCGAGCGTTGCCATCGACAGCCCGCAGGGTTGGTGGAAGTCGGTCAACCTGGCCGACGACCGCATCATCCCGCACTTCCAGAACCTGGCCGACGCCATGCACAAGCATGGCGCCAAGATCATGATCCAGATTACCCACATGGGCCGTCGTTCACGTTGGGATGGCGAGCACTGGCCGACCCTGCTGTCGCCATCGGGCATCCGTGAACCGGTACACCGCGCGACCTGCAAGACCATCGAGCCGGAAGAAATCTGGCGGGTGATCGGCAACTACGCCACTGCAGCGGCGCGGGCCAAGGCCGGTGGCCTGGATGGTGTCGAGCTGTCGGCGGTGCACCAGCACATGATCGACCAGTTCTGGAGCCCACGGGTCAACAAGCGCACCGACGAATGGGGCGGCAGCTTCGAGAATCGCATGCGTTTCGGCCTGGAAGTGATCAAGGCCGTGCGCAAGGAAGTCGGCCCGGACTTCTGCGTGGGTATTCGCCTCTGTGGCGACGAATTCCATCCTGATGGCCTGAGCCATGAGGACATGAAGCAGATCGCCAAGTACTACGACGATACTGGCATGATCGACTTCATCGGCGTGGTCGGTTCGGGTTGTGACACCCACAACACCCTGGCCAACGTCATTCCGAACATGAGTTACCCACCGGAGCCGTTCCTGCACCTGGCCGCCGGTATCAAGGAAGTGGTCAAGGCACCGGTACTGCACGCGCAGAACATCAAGGACCCGAACCAGGCGACCCGTATTCTGGAGGGCGGTTACGTCGACATGGTCGGCATGACCCGCGCGCACATCGCCGACCCGCACCTGATCGCCAAGATCAAGATGGGCCAGGTCGACCAGATCAAGCAGTGCGTCGGTGCCAACTACTGCATCGACCGCCAGTACCAGGGCCTGGATGTGCTGTGCATCCAGAACGCCGCGACCTCCCGTGAATACATGGGCGTGCCGCACATCATCGAGAAGTCCACCGGGCCAAAACGCAAGGTGGTGGTGGTCGGTGCCGGGCCTGCAGGGATGGAAGCCGCCCGCGTCGCAGCCGAGCGTGGCCATGACGTGACGCTGTTCGAGAAGAAAGACTTCATTGGCGGGCAGATCACTACGGCGTCCAAGGCGCCGCAGCGTGACCAGATCGCCGGTATCACCCGCTGGTTCCAGCTGGAGCTGGCGCGGCTGAAGGTCGACCTGCGCTTGGGCACCGCGGCCGATGCCGCGACCATCCTGGACCTGCGTCCGGACGTGGTGGTGCTGGCTGTCGGCGGGCATCCCTTCCTGGAGCAGAACGAACACTGGGGCGCTGCCGAAGGGCTGGTGGTCAGCAGCTGGGATGTGCTCGACGGCAAGGTTGCGCCGGGCAAGAACGTGCTGGTGTACGACACCATCTGTGAGTTCACCGGGATGTCGGTGGCCGACTACCTGGCCGACAAGGGCAGCCAGGTGGAGATCGTCACCGACGATATCAAGCCGGGCGTGGCCGTCGGTGGTACGTCGTTCCCGACCTACTACCGCAGCATGTACCCCAAGGAAGTGATCATGACCGGCGACATGATGCTGGAAAAGGTCTACCGCGAGGGCGACAAGCTGGTGGCGGTGCTGGAAAACGAATACACCGGCGCCAAAGAGGAGCGGGTGGTGGACCAGGTCGTCGTCGAAAACGGCGTGCGTCCGGACGAAGAAATCTACTACGCCATGAAGGAAGGCTCGCGCAACAAAGGCCAGATGGACATCGAAGCCCTGTTCGCGATCAAGCCGCAACCTTCGCTGAGCCAGGCGGGCGACGGCTACTTGCTGTTCCGCATCGGCGACTGCGTGGCGCAGCGCAATACACACGCCGCCATTTATGACGCACTCCGGCTCTGTAAGGATTTTTGACGGCTTAGCTGCAAGCCTTAAGCTGCAAGCTACAAGTAAAAGCTCATCCTCACCGCCGCTTTTTCTTGCAGCTTGTAGCTTGTAGCTTGCACCTCGCCAGAGGTGACTCTGATGTTGAACACCCTTCTTCCAATCCTGTTGTTCGCTGCCCTGGGCCTTGCCGTCCTCGGCGCGTTGCGGCGGGTGGCTATGTGGCGCCGGGGCCGTGCCTCCAAGGTCGACCTGATCGGCGGCCTGTTCGCCATGCCCAAGCGCTACATGGTCGATTTGCACCATGTGGTGGCGCGGGACAAATACATTGCCAACACCCACGTCGCCACAGCCGGCGGTGCGGTGGCGTCCATCGTGCTGGCGATTCTGGTGCATGGTTTCGGCCTGCATAACCGCTTCCTCGGCTATGCGCTGCTGCTGATGTCGGCGGTGATGTTCGTTGGCGCGATCTTCGTTTACCTGCGTCGGCGCAACCCGCCATCGCGGCTGTCGAAAGGCCCGTGGATGCGCCTGCCGAAAAGCCTGCTGATGTTCTCGGTCAGCTTCTTTATCGCCACCCTGCCGGTGGCCGGGATTCTGCCGGAAGGCTTTTCGTTAACAGGAGCAGGCGGCTGGATTCTCGCCCTGCTGCTGACTGTCGGCGTGGCCTGGGGCGTGTCGGAACTGTTCTTCGGCATGACCTGGGGCGGGCCGATGAAGCACGCCTTTGCCGGTGCCCTGCACCTGGCTTGGCACCGCCGTGCCGAGCGCTTTGGTGGAGGTCGTTCGACGGGCCTCAAGCCGCTGGACCTGGAAGACCCGCAAGCCTTGCTGGGTGTGGAAAAGCCCAAGGATTTCACCTGGAATCAACTGCTCGGTTTCGATGCCTGTGTGCAGTGCGGTAAATGCGAAGCTGCGTGCCCGGCATTCGCTGCTGGCCAGCCGTTGAATCCGAAGAAGCTGATTCAGGACATGGTCGTTGGCCTGGCCGGTGGCACCGATGCGAAGTTCGCCGGCAGCCCTTACCCTGGAAAGCCTGTTGGTGAACACGGCGGCAACCCCCACCAGCCCATCGTCAACGGCCTGGTCGACGCCGAAACCCTGTGGTCGTGCACCACGTGCCGTGCTTGCGTGGAAGAGTGCCCGATGATGATCGAGCACGTCGATGCCATCGTCGACATGCGCCGGCACCTGACCCTGGAAAAGGGCGCGACGCCGAACAAGGGCGCCGAAGTCCTGGAGAACCTCATTGCCACCGACAACCCGGGCGGGTTTGCCCCCGGTGGGCGGATGAACTGGGCGGCAGACCTGAGCCTCACCCTGCTCAGCGACAAGAAAACCACCGACGTGTTGTTCTGGGTGGGCGACGGCGCCTTCGACATGCGCAACCAGCGCACCCTGCGCGCCTTCGTCAAAGTGCTGAAAGCGGCTCAGGTGGACTTTGCCGTGCTTGGTCTTGAAGAGCGCGACAGTGGTGATGTGGCCCGGCGCCTGGGCGATGAAGCGACCTTCCAGCAATTGGCCAAACGCAACATCCAGACCCTGGCCAAGTACAGCTTCAAGCGCATCGTCACCTGCGACCCGCACAGTTTCCATGTGCTGAAAAACGAATACGGGGCCTTCGACGGCAACTACCTGGTACAGCACCACAGCACCTATATGGCCGAACTGATCGAGGCGGGCAAGCTCAACCTGGGCCAGCACAAGGGCGGCAGCGTGACCTATCACGACCCGTGCTACCTGGGCCGCTACAACGGCGAGTACCAGGCGCCGCGCGATGTACTCAATGCCTTGGGCATCGAGGTCAAGGAAATGCAGCGCTCGGGCTTCCGTTCGCGTTGCTGTGGCGGCGGGGGCGGTGCGCCGATCACCGACATCCCCGGCAAGCAACGGATCCCGGACATGCGCATGGAAGACATCCGCGAAACCAAGGCCGAGCTGGTTGCCGTGGGTTGTCCACAATGCACCGCCATGCTCGAAGGTGTGGTCGAACCGCGGCCGCTGATCAAGGACATCGCTGAACTGGTGGCCGACGCGCTGATCGAGGAAGTGGCTGCCAGCCAGCCGACCGCCAGCAAACGTAAACCTGCGGAGGTGCATTGATGAGCGACATTATCCGCCGCGACCCACGCGCCGAATGGATCGCCCGCAACCGCCTGCACCCGCTGCACGCGGCCATGCAACCGGCCCAGACCTCATGGATGGGCCCTAACGGGGTTATCCGCAAGAACCCCCATGCCGTGGGCTTCATTGGCCCCAACGGCATAAAGCGCATCGACCGCAGTGGCGCTCAGCAGGGCGGTGCGGTCAAGCGTACGGCTGCAACTGAAGTGCAGCTGCCGCTGCATCAGGTGGCACAACCGGTGTTCTACATCGCCGTGGTACCAGATATGGTCGGCGGCCGCCTGAGCAGCCACGACCGCGACCTGTTGGGCCTTGCTCACAGCCTGGCAGGCAGCGACGGTGCGGTGATGGCTGTGGTGTTCGGTGAGCACAAGGAAAACGCCTTCGCTACCGCTGGTGTCGATCGCTTGTTGCTGCTGCGGGGCGATGAGTTCGAAGGTTATTCACCGGAACAACGTATCCAGGGCCTGCGGGCTGTGGATAACCAGTTCGCCCCGCGTCACTGGCTGCTGCCCGACAGCCGCAGTGGCGGCGCCGAACTGGGCCGCCGTTTCGCTGCCAACCTGGGCGAGCGCCCGGCCACCCGGGTCTGGCAAATCAAGGATGGCCAGTGCACGGGCCGAGCCGGGGCAGGGCAACAGGACCTGACCCGTGTGCTGCCACGTTTGATTCTGGCGGCCGCCGAATGCGCCGAACCGGTCAGCGACACCCGTCATGAAGTACTGCCGGTGGAGTTATCCACATCCCTGTTGATGCGTCAGCCACGCATCGAAGACCTCGGTGCTGTGGCGGTCGACCCGGCTGCCATTCCCATGGCCGAAGCCGAGTTCATCTTCTCCGGTGGCAACGGAGTCAAGGATTGGGCCTTGTTCCACCAGACCGCTGCTGCGCTCGGAGCGACCGAAGGCGCCTCGCGGGTGGCCGTGGACGATGGCTTCATGAGCCGTGATCGCCAGGTCGGCGCCAGCGGTACCTGGGTTACCGCCAGGGTCTATGTGGCTGTGGGTATCTCCGGGGCGATCCAGCACCTGCAGGGTATCGGCGCCTGCGACAAGGTGGTGGCAATCAACCTCGATCCGGGTTGCGACATGATCAAGCGGGCCGACCTGTCGGTGATCGGCGAAAGTGCCGAGATCCTCAGGGCGCTGATAGATGCCGTCGAAGCCTACCGTAACCAGGCCAAGCGCGATGCCGCTTAACACTGCAGTAGAATCTTGGGGGGTCGAATCATGAACACAAAGGTCATCAGCCTGGTTTCCATTGGCGCCCACCCGACGTCTGGTCGCGCCCGACGCGCCGAACAGGATGCCCGTGCAGTCGAACTGGGCCTGCAACTGGCTGGGGATAACTTGCAGGTGCTGCACGCCGGCGACTCGCAAGAGCCGGCCTTGCGCGCCTACCTGGGCATGGGCCTGGAACAACTGCACGTGCTCGAGCAACCGGCCGGCGCCGATGCCTTGGGCGTTCTCGGTGATTACCTGCGCGATGCCGGCGCCGAACTGGTACTGGCCGGCAGCCAGGCCGAAACCGGGGAAGGCTCCGGCATGCTGCCATTTTTGCTTGCCGAGCAATTGGGCTGGCCGCTGGTGGTGGGGCTGGCCGAAGTAGAATCCATCAGCAATGGCGTAGCCCAGGTGCTGCAAGCCCTGCCACGGGGCCAACGGCGTCGCCTCAAGGTGCGCCTGCCATTGTTGGCCACTGTGGATAACGCAGCGCCCAAGCCTCGCCAGAGCGCCTTTGGCCCGGCTCGCCGAGGCGTACTCGCCGCACGGCAGGTAGAAATCGTCGAAGACGAGTTATTCACAGGCGCCGACCTGCAACCAGCCAAGCCACGGCCCAAGCGCCTCAAGGTGATCAAGGCCAAGAGCGGCGCCGACCGTATGAAAGCAGCCACCGCCAAGGCCAGCGGTGGGGGGGGGCAAGTGCTCAAGGGCGTGAGTGCCCAGGCTGGTGCTGAGGCGATCTTGAAGCTGCTGATCGAAGAGGGCGTTGTGCGCTGAGGCAGACCTAGCAGAACTGCTAGTGTCGGTTGCTTTTATGCTTTGTTAGGGTGTCTGCACGAGCAAGTCTGCGTTGCGGGCATCCCGATGAATAAATCCGAGCGAATCCACCGTTTGCAGCAAACCTTGTTGCTGGCGCCTGACCTGCGGCAGACGGTTCTGGCCGAGCTGGGTCATGGCGGGCTCAACCGCTTGGCTTATACGCCCTACGGTGCGCAAAGTGCAGGGCTGCCGGTCTCTACCCGCATGGGGTTCAATGGTGAGCTCAGAGGGGTGCCGCACGGTTGGTACCACCTGGGAAATGGTCACCGCGTTTTTAATCCCATCCTGATGCGTTTTCATAGCCCTGACCGGTTAAGTCCGTTCGGTGAGGGAGGGCTCAATCCATATGCCTACTGCTTGGGCGATCCAATCAATTATGTCGATCCTACGGGACAGGTGCCCAGTTGGTTGCAGCCGGTGCTGACCATTGGTCTACATGTAGCGATCATTGCAAATGCTCTATTCACAATCATGGCCCCTTATATCGCTCCGGTTACCCCGCCGCTTGCAGGTAAGGCCCTTGCGGCTGTCGGAATAAGTCTGATCGGCTCACCCATTGCGATTGCAGGTTCAACCATGCAGTTGGCAGGGGTGGAGGAGGGGAGAATTCTCTCTGCAATAGGTACGGGGATATCGACTGTCGGAGTGGGAAGCAGATTGTATTTGGCAGCCAAGGCAAAGCTGGCTGCCAGGAAAGCAGCGCAAGTGGTGGCTAGAGCCCCAACGTTTTCTGTCGGTAGGGTTCCTATCAACAGCGCTCGAGAATTGAATGTGTACTTCCCTTCGGCTGCAGATGTTAGATATCCAATGACCTAGCTTCACGGAATCGATAGCTAAATTCTTTACCCACAATCCCTGTTAGCGTCTCTGTGGATAATATGTTCGCGTACAGCGGAGAGTCAGGATCTATAAGGCTTTGAGCAGGAAGGTCAAAAAATAGCCAAGCAGACGTGAAACCTCATTAAACTCCTTTCAAGCTTGGATATTCCATGGTTTCAGGCAGTTTTCCACAACCGTCGACTTAAACCTGAATAGTTGCACACAATCTCTGTTGGCGCTTCTGTGGATAAGGTGTTCGCCTTCAGCTGCAGCCCACGTAAACCGGGGCTTACAAAGAGATGGTCAATATTTGATCAGTGTCTTTCAAAAAGCACACTTCTGAATAAGTCACGGAATTTCTTGAGTTTCTCCACAGCGCCAAACGCACTTGCGCACAATTACTGTGGGTCGCTCTGTGGATAACTTGTTGGCTTAACCACAAGGGGCGCGCAGGTGTTGGCCTGCGCGCCCCTTGATCAAACTTTGTACAGTTATTGCGCAGCAACGCCTTTCAGGTAAGGCGCAGGTGCCGCCCCCAGGTTATTAAGCATCCGCTCGCTATACCAATCGATAAAATTCACCACCCCAAACTCATAAGTCTTCGAGTACGGCCCAGGCTGGTACGCCGTGGAATTTCCTATAAGGCCCGATTGGCTTGGTTTCTATGTTTTTCTCAGTTGCATAAGTTGCTTCTTCCTATATTGCGACCAATAAAAACTGCGGACAGAATTATAGTGATAGCTACTATTTCTCTTTTTTTGGATGCTGTTTTGCTTTTTTCTCTTTTTGTGGCTGACTCGAAAATTATGAGGATGGTAATTAGGGAGATGGCGCAGATAATGATTGCAGGGCCTTCTTGGCAATAAAGTTTCATGGTCTAATACCCCTGCCATTCATATGGTTCAGTATCCGGTGCCGCAATAATTGAGTCCCGAGGGAGCTACGGCTGGCTCTTGTGCTGAGTTGTATGCTCTTTCTGCAAATCCACCTACTAGTCCTGCATTGAAACTTAGCTCAGCGCCACCGATAACGCCTATTGCACTCGCTGGACCTAAAAAGAAACCGACAGCAGCTCCGGCAGCTGCAGCATTTAACGCCCCTCCCACGGAGCCATTGCCGGACCCGATTGTACTTCCAACATAGGCTGCGGTCCCTACGATTGCTCCTCCAGCCGCACCTACCGGGCCGGTCGAACCTGATACCATGTGCAATTCAGAAATTTTAAGCTCTCGCATGTGATGCTTCTCCATGATGCTGTTTGTTTATTAAGTGAATTTAGGCTGCATTGGTGTGTTCGTATTTGTTGCGCGTCTAGCATGTTTGCTTTTGCATTTTTTGGAATGGGTGCTGCAATGCACTATTTTTCGCTAAGTGATTTGTCCATGATTACCATGCCCCTCTCAAGGTGAATTACACGTTCAGCCATTGCCAATGTCTCTCGGCGATGTGCAATTGTTACTTTGGTTGCTTTGATTTGTCGTATCGTCTGGATTACATGTTGCTCAGTGTGTAAGTCCAAATTGCTGGTGGCTTCATCCAGCACGAGTAGACGCGGTTTTTTGTAAAAAGCACGGGCCAGGAGCAGGCGTTGTTTTTGTCCCGACGACAGTGTGGAGCAGTTGTCGGAAATGTTCGTGTGATAGCCCATGGGTAATTTAATTATCACTCTATGAAGATTGGCATGTTGCGCCGCTTTCTCGATGTCGGTGAACGGGGCGTCCAAGTTGAAGCCCGCAATGTTTTCAGCGAGGGTACCCGTTAACACTTGATCTTCCTGCAAGATGGTGCCGACTGCTGCGCGCAACTCAGCCTGTCCGATCTCAGCTATGGGAATGCCGCTGATCAGAATTTGGCCTTCTGTTGGTGTCAGGAGGCCGAGTATCAGTTTGGCGAGAGTGGATTTACCGCTGCCGGAACGGCCGGTAATGATCAAAGACTCTCCTGCGGCAACGGTTAAATTGATATGCCGGAGGACCCATGGAGCTTGCTCACTCGTCCGGAAAGAGACATTGATCAGTTCAACCCTTAAGGGAGAATGAGGAAGGGGGCTGGATTGCAATCCCGTATCTTCGGAAGGGTGTAAGGCTACATCCGCCAGTCGCTCGCAATATACAGCTTGTATGCGGTACTGGATAAACGTATCGATCAGCCGTCCAGTCCGCGCTGTGAAGTGCCCCTTAAAGCCGATAAACGCAATCAGCATACCGATGGTCATGGTCGATGCGATTACCTGATGGCCACCAATGTAGAGGATTACCATTGATTCGAGACCAAAAATCAGTGTGTTGGCAGCACTGACTAAAATTTGCAGGCGTTGGGTTGCTGTATCGCGGTTTTGAACATCCACCTGCAGATTGATCCATTGGCCAACCCGCCCAGATAGGTTGCCTATCATTTTCAATGTAACTACAGAGCGGATACTTTCCAGAAAATAGGCGTGCTCTCTGGCCGAAAGCACCAAGCGCTCCCGGGTGGCGTCGCGCAGATATGGATAAAACACCAATTGCACTAGGGCATAGCTCGCACAGGCGAACACCACAACGAACATCAGGGTGGGACTGTAGAGTGCCATCAGTGAGAGCGCACCGATCACCATCAGCAAATCGACCGCCGTGAGGGTCAGCACAGTGAGAAGCCAGTCCTTGATTGGCTTGAGAGTAGAGAAGCGACTGCTAATCTCACCGAGCGGACGGTTTTGGAAGTACATCCAGGGCAGCGCGAGCAGATGGGCGAAAAGGTTTGCAGACCATTGTAGGCCGATGCGTTGACCAAGCATCAGGCGAGCGACGTCGCTCGCTACTGTCAGAATGAACTTGAAAGTCACCAACAATGCACCGCCGACCACCGCTACCAGCAGAAAATCCCTATCGCGAGAAGCCAGTGCGCCATCTATGACCCACTGCGATACCAGCGGTGAAGTAAGAGAAATCGCTTCCAGGGCCACCACTAACAAAATGATGTAGGCCAGTGTGATTGTGTTTGATTTAAACCCCTTGGCCAATTCAAACAGCGAGAGCAGAGGTTGGGGTTTGCATGGTTTGAACAGACTGGAAGGCTGGGATTCCACCGCGATACCTGTGAAGCACTGGCTCGCTTCATGGCGTGTGACGCGGCGCTTACCTTGAGCGGGATCAATGATGAGCCAACTGTCACTCTGGATGCGTTCCAGAACGACGAAGTGATTGAGCCTCCAATGCAAAATGCAGGGCAGTCGTAGCTCTGAAATTTCCTCGATATCCAAGCGTAATGCTCGGCAGGCCAACCCTAGGCGACCCGCAATACGCAGAATATCCGCGACTGATAGCGGTTCATGACTTGGCCAGAACTGCGATCGTAACCGGTTGACGGAGATGTGATGTCCAAAATGGCTGGCGATAGTAGCTAGACACGCCAGACCACAATCTGCCGAGCTTTCCTGGAATACCGTTTCCATAGAACGCTCCACGCTCACGCCGTATGCAACTGGATGGATAGCACATCCTGCAACAGTAACTCGTGTACCAGATTGCGAAGTTTCTCAGGAGGTACGCCGGAGAATTGCCCGATAAGGCTGTCCAAGTTTATCGAAGGTGTAGTCGCTATAGCTTGTACCACAGCTTGGGAGGCCGGGTCCAAATCCAGTCGACTACCATTGACGACTATTTCGCCGCCATGCCAAAGGTGGCAATTATTGGCGTTGAGATGAATCGTGCAGTTCCCAGGGATACCTGCTGATTGCGGATTGCCGAGAAGTTCGATGGCGTAGGGTGACGCGAGTCGCTGGCTGGCAACGAAGTTTTGCAGGAAATCCTTGTGGCAAGACTCGCTAAGTATTGCATCGTAGAGCAGGCGGCAGGCTCGTTCCAAGCCACCGTTTTCCAGTGCAGGTGCCTCCAATGGTAGGCGCAATTCGCCGTGCTTCATGGAGAGGTTCTCCACTAACCAATTCAGATAGTCGCTGACGTATGGGGGATAGGTTCCAATGGCTAGGTGAAAAGTCTCCGAGCCGGAGGCAGTAACTTCATGCCACCAGCCGCGTGGTAAATAGAAGATATCGCCTGCTTCCAACACCACATCCATGATTGGCTCCGAGGTGCAATGGCTTTCCTTTCCGACGCTGGTGTTTTTGTATGAAGGATCTTCTTCGGTTGGCTCATAGATGACCCAGCGCTTTTTTCCCATCAATTGAACGGCAAATACATCGTGGGTGTCCCAGTGGTTACCGAACGAGGTTTCGTGGCCGAACGCGGCATAACCACTAACGACGGTTTGCCTTCCAACAAATTGGGCAATCTGCCGGTTGATGCTGTCTATCTCGGCACAACCCTCAATTTTGTTCAATACCAAGCTAGCGCCACCGCGTAGCAGTTCATAGAGCTTTGGCTTTATGATGCGGTATTTTCTGGTAAATACCTCTAAGTACTCTTCAAGGTATTCGTGTTTTAGGATCAATCCGTTTTTCATTAGCTTGAAGTTGCTAGAGGTATGATCGTGCCTCGCTATTAATTGATTGACCAGATTCCAGTTAATATCATGGCCCTGTATGCAGTTTTTGAAGAAGGTTTTTTGCCTTGAATGTGTTGTGTGAAATACTCGGAGGGGTAGTTGAATTGTATCGTCATCCTTGTTTTCCTTTAGAGGGTCTTTCGACTGAATGCATAGAGAGGCGCCAGCAACCACTCGTAAATTCTGCGCTGCTCCAGAAGAAGGTCTGCTTCCAGTACCAGGCCGGGCTTTAGTTGTTTCTGGTCATTGCTGGCAGTTACGTGCTGTTGCTGGAGTTCAACTACCGCTTTGTAGTACGTCTGGTTCGGCTCCAGAATGTTCGCGAGGTTCTGTGGCATTTCCTTGGCTATATAGGGCGATCGTGCGATGTACTTCAGTGTGCCGATTCCGGTTCCATATTTCTGGTAGGGGTAGGCGGTGAAGCGCAACGCAGTAGTTTGACCTGGTTCGATAAAGCCCATATCGTCCGGTGGGATGTACAGGTGTACTTTTACCTGCCGGTCTGATGGTGCCAAGGTGGCAAGTGTTACTCCAGCGGTGACATACTGGCCTGGTACAACATTCAATGCGGTGATAACACCGTCAGTCAGGGCGGTAATAAAAATCTCTTGGGCTCGTTCGTTATTAATTTTATCTTTCTTTAGTGTAAGTAATTGATGGTCGAAGTCTGCAAGCTCCAAATCATGCTGTGTATGCGTCTGAGTAATCTCGTGGGGGATTGCCTTCATGTCCGCGTCGAGAACCTGCTGGGACCGACTCAGCTTTTGCAGGTCGATTCGGGTCATCAATACGTCTTGCCGCGCTTGGTCGTAATTGCTCGCTGAAACAGCATTGTCCTGCCGCAGTATTTCCAAGCGGCGCAGTTCCCTCTGCTTAGTTGTCAGGAGCTCTCTAAGGTGTTTATGCTCCGCTTGTAAGGTCGCCAATTGTTCTGCCAAGCATTTCAAACGTTCCTCCAGCTCAAGAATTTTGTTGTCTCGCTTAATACTTCTCAATATCTTCCGCGACTTAATCAGCACTATCTGCTCGTCGATACTATGCTCCAGCAAAGCATGGGATTCTCCACTGCGGGATACAAAATCAGTTGCCAATTTGAATATGAGAGTGCCTGCTGTAACATGTCCGCCTTCTGGGACTAGAACCTCACTGACCAAAGCTTGTAAGGGTGAGACGAGGTATGAGTTATCCTCGATAGGAACAACTACTCCTTTCACAGTCGCTTTGCGTGTGTATTTCCCGAAGTAGGCGTACGTACTGGACGCAAGCATCAAACAGAATATTGATATGGCGAGCACAATGGCCTGCGCTGTTCTGCAGTCCTTGCCGGGTCTGCCAAATGTTCTGGATGTGGCGGCTGTTAGAGCCTCTTCGCGAAAAAGCAATAGGGCAGAATTTTGTGGTGCAGTAACCATCCTCTGAAATTTTCCCTTTTCAGAACTCGTGCAGACTTTAGTGAAGGTTGTACGCATTGTTCGTGCGTTTTTTTATTTTTACGGTTTGTCTTTGGTGGGCTGTTTGTATGGTCTGAAATCTAGGCTTGTTAGTAGCGATTTGCAATTCTGTTTTGGTGTTGTGGGGTTGTTTTTAGATGTGCTTCACTTTTCTTAAGTTTTCAGAAATGCCCCACGAAACATTCGGAATTCTTAAATTGTATAAGTAGAATTCGCGACTTTCAGGAAGCGGAACGGTAAATGGCAATGCGGAAGTTTCAATAGGGCAGTTTCTGTTTTTTAAAAGCTGTCGGGCCCAAAGGATCCACCAACCTATGAAGGTTTGATGCTCGGCAGGGTGTTCCAGCTATTGATGGTGCGTTGACGCGCCCTGGTGTGCGACCGCCTAGGTTTTTTTCTACATGATTTATATAGAGTAGGGGCGCTCATCGGACGCCATCGAGAAAGGTAATAGGTTCCAAGTCCTTCGTGACTTGGTTTGACTTAATCAAGTGCATGAGCAGAGCAAATTTTCGTAGGAAGAGCACTGTTGTACAAAGTGGCAGCTGCCTCTGTGATCCCTCAAGAAGAATGCCGCGCAACCTTTGGTTAACGCGGCATTTTTCGTTCTACTGAGCCGTAGCTGAGTTATTCGTGAACAGCAACTCCCTTCAGATAAGGCGCAGGCGCCGCCCCCAGGTTATTAAGCATCCGCTCGCTATACCAATCGATAAAATTCACCACCCCAAACTCATAAGTCTTCGAGTAAGGCCCAGGCTGGTACGCCGTGGAGTTGATCCCACGCTGGTTCTCTTCCGCCAAACGACGGTCCTGGTCATTGGTCGCGTCCCACACCTGACGCATGCGCTCCACGTCGTAGTCGACGCCTTCGACCGCATCCTTGTGCACCAGCCACTTGGTCGTGACCATGGTTTCCTGGGCGCTGATCGGCCACACGGTGAAGACGATGATGTGGTCGCCCATGCAGTGGTTCCAGGAGTGGGGCAGGTGCAGGATGCGCATCGAGCCCAGGTCCGGGTTCTTGATGCGGCCCATCA
>CAYVPI010000073.1:0-24779 GCA_964453495.1 uncultured Pseudomonas sp.
AACGCAGCTTGTGCCATTCGCTCATGATGTAGCCGCCGCGCACTTCGCAGAATTCATTGGTGGTCAGGCCACCGACATTGCCGAACAACTTGAACCAGGGCACGGTCTTGCGCACAACGCCCGGTTCGAGCACGGTGTCGCCGTCGATCACCGCAACCACGGCGTTCTCGTCCGGCAGGTGCCGGGAAATCGCCCGGAAGCCATAGGCCAGGCCATCACGCTTGCCGGTACCGGCGATGCGCACGAAGTCCAGTTTGACGTGGGCCGGCGGGTTGAGCTTGGCCCACAGGCTTTTCACCAGCAGCTCGTCGGACATCTCCACCAGCGAGCAGACCACAGTGGTCGGGTAGCCGCAGGCGATTGCCTCGCGGATCACCGAGCTGTAGACCTGGGCGGTGGTCAGCGCATCGATGCGAAAGCTGGTGACCATCAGAAATACGTGGGACGGGTCAGCCGCCGTACCCAGCTTGCGCACTTTGCGCCGCAGGTGCGGGTAGACCACGTACAGGAACAGCATGCCGCGCACAAAGTGCGTGGCGCCCATGGAATAACGCCAGATACCGACGGCGCCTACCAGGAAAATGAAATCTTTCGACTCGGGGTCGAAAATGGACTTGGGCAGCATCAGGGCAATCGCCATGAGCAAACTCAAGTAGAACAGCCAACCGGCCGCCTGAAGTAGGCCGTGCTTTAGCCTGTGCATGATCTGCATCCGTCTCGTTATCGGGCGTGTTGTAGCGGGGCGATGCCCGAATGGGGTTAAGGCAGGCAAAAGAGCGTGCGGGGGCCGCGCAGGCCCCGCGCACGTATAGCGCTTACCAGCAGATGCCTTCGGTGCGGCTGGCCGGGGAGGTGGCCTTGCTCATGAAACCGACCAGGTCGATCACCTGCTTGCCTTGCGGTACGTCCTGGGCGATGGCGCGGAACTTCTCATCGCGGTTGCCGAGCACGATCACATCGGAGTTGTTGATGACCTGGTCGAAGTCCGAATTGAGCAAGGACGAGACATGGGGGATCTTCGACTCGATGTAGTCCTTGTTCGCGCCATGCACGCGGGCGTATTCGACGTTACTGTCGTAGATGCTCAGGTTGTAACCCTTGCCGATCAGCATTTCCGCCAGTTCCACCAGCGGGCTTTCGCGCAAATCGTCGGTACCGGCCTTGAAGCTCAGGCCGAGCAGGGCGACCTTGCGTTTTTCAAAGTTGGCGATGATGTCGAAGGCGTTCTGCACCTGGGATTCGTTGCTGCGCATCAGCGAGTTGAGCAATGGCGCTTCCACGTCCAGGGAGCCAGCACGGTAGGTGAGGGCTCGCACATCCTTGGGCAGGCACGAACCGCCGAAGGCAAAGCCTGGGCGCATGTAGTACTGGGACAGGTTCAGGGCCTTGTCCTGGCAGACCACGTCCATGACTTCACGGCCATCGACGCCGACAGCCTTGGCGATGTTGCCGATCTCGTTGGCGAAGGTCACCTTGGTGGCGTGCCACACATTGCAGGTGTACTTGATCATCTCGGCCACTTCGATGTCCTTGCGGATGATCGGTGCATCGAGTTCTTCGTACAGCGACTGCAGGACATCGCCACTGGCGGTGTCGAACTGGCCGATGACGGTCATCGGTGGGAAGTCGTAGTCCGCTATTGCGGTACTTTCACGCAGGAACTCCGGGTTCACCGCAACACCGAAATCGACACCGGCCTTCTTGCCCGAGCAGTCTTCGAGAATCGGGATCACCACGTTTTTCACGGTGCCGGGCAGCACGGTGCTGCGTACCACGATGGTATGGCGGGTGGTTTTTTCTCGCAGCACATAGCCGATTTCGCGGCATACCGACTCGATGTAATTGAGCTCCAGGTCGCCGTTCTTCTTGCTCGGCGTACCGACGCAGATCATCGACAAGTCGGTATCGCGGATGGCCGCGGAAAAGTCGGTGGTGCCGCGCAGCCGACCGGTGCTGACGCCCTGTTGCAGAAGTGCTTCCAGGCCGGGTTCGACAATGGGCGATTTGCCTTTGTTAATCAGGTCGATCTTGGTGCTGGAAATATCAACGCCAACGACGTCATGACCCCGTGCAGAGAGGCAACCGGCACAGACTGCACCGACATAACCCAAACCAAAAATGCTGATACGCATTGCACTCACCTCATGTGTTTATCACGCCGGTTCAATTAATAAGAACCGACCGGATTAATTAACCAGCAGTATTCGCGCGCTCGGATGCATGACGATTTAACATCATGTATTCAGGCGCAGATTTAATTAATTAGTGAGTACCTAAGTTTTGGTACTCAAGTTGGGCGCAACTTGGCCGTCTTTTCCGGGGCAAGCCCAGAGATGAAGCCGGTCTTGATGGCAGAAGGCTTTCTCGACGTTGCTGTGCTCGTCTGTTGTCTGGCTAAATGCCATTAATATCAAGCACTAAGACGCATGTCGGAAGCGTTCAAAGACACTGGCCTGGCCTTATAGGGATGCTGTTAGTCCGCTATCTCCTGCGTTCAACAGTGGCATATCGTAGTGTTCAGGAGCAGAAGTCTTATCTGTAACTTCCAGGTTCCCCTGGGGACGATGTAGGTGATCTCTCACAGACCACCGCAAAATCGTTACGGGGTGTATGAGCGGTCGGTGGCGGGATTAGTTCCGAGGGCGGTTCATGCGAGGTGAAGATATTTTTAATTGTACGGTGAGTTTCAGTGCTTTCAATTTGATAGCACTCATCGGTTCCACCCCTATATATAAAGGCGCATTCCGGGGTGAGATAGTTTTGTGCCAGCACTCAAAAAAAATTATCAATTTTTTGATAAAAAACTACGCAAGGAGGGGTTTTAAATTGCCATCAATTTTTACCGGTGGTTTATTGGCGTCATTGGAATGGCGAATTGGGGGCGACAGCTTTCCCACAGTGGTCCTTTGTGAACCCTGTGGGAGATCCTGGGGTGCCTGCCCCTCATCGCGGGTAAGTCGGGTCCCCGCATCGCCGCTCCTACGGGTGGTCGCGCAAAAACACCAGATTGTCCGGCTTGGACAGGTCGGCACTGAACCGATAGCCCTGCACATCGAACTGCTTCAACTGCTCGGGGTCATTGATGCGTTCCTGAATCACGAAGCGGCTCATCATTCCCCGGGCTTTCTTGGCATAGAAGCTGATGATCTTGTACTGGCCGTTCTTCCAGTCGCGAAATTCGGTGTTGATCACCCGCGCATTGAGCGCCGAGCGCTTCACGGCCGAGAAGTATTCGGTGCTGGCCAGGTTGAGCAGGATGTCGTCGCCCTGATCGGCGAGGGCTTCGTTGAGCCACTCGCTGATGCGCGTGCCCCAGAAGGCGTACAGGTCCTTGCCACGGGCATTGGCCAGTTTGGTGCCCATTTCCAGGCGGTAGGGCTGCATCAGGTCGAGTGGGCGCAGCAGGCCGTAAAGGCCCGAGAGCATGCGCAAGTGCTCCTGGGCGTAGCTGAAGTCGTCTTCGCTCAGGCTCTGAGCGTCCAGGCCGGTGTAAACGTCGCCCTTGAAGGCGAGCAGTGCCTGCTTGGCATTGTCCGGGGTGAACGCTGGGGTCCAGCTGCCGAAGCGAGCGGCATTGAGGCCAGCCAGCTTGTCGGACAGGTGCATCAACTCGCTGATTTGCTGTGGCGACAGTTCGCGCAACTGCAGGATCAATTCCTGGGAGTGGTCCAGGTATTGCGGCTGGGTATGCCGCGCAATGACCGGCGGTGTTTCAAAGTCGAGGGTTTTGGCCGGGGAAATCACCGTCAGCATGTGTAGGCTCCTTTAAGCAATGGCGCGGATTCTAGGGGGGATTGGCGGGGATCTCCAGCTATCAGGGCGATAGTTTGTGGTTAACCGGATGAACTGCGGAGACTTGATCGCGGGCAAGCCCGCTCCTACACGATGTGCGAAACCCACAAAACCGACGGTAATGCTCAAATCCTTGTAGGAGCGGGCTTGCCCGCGATGGGCGAAGCCCGCTTAATAGCGCACCGTAGATCAACGGAGACTTGTTTTGCGCATCGCCTTCATCCTGCTGGCTACCTTGCTCGGCGTGACCGCCCAGGCTGCCCCACAACCGCCGGTCGCCACCATCGACCGCAGCACCTGGCCAGAACAACTCACCACTCCTGCCTTGTTCGATGTGGCTTCACGCGCCGAAATCCTGACTTTTTCCCGCGCATTGCATGACAGCGACGCATTGGAGGAAGCCGGCCTGGCCCAGCGCCTGGGGCTCAAACAGATCAACCTGGTGTCAATCAACCAGTTGCGCCAGCGCCTGTGGTCACGCCTGTGGCAGAGCTACAACCTGGCCCAGCAAAGCTGCGAGCAGGATGCGTCCTTCTGCTATGCCATCGACGACCTGCCCAGCCTGCGTGAACAGGCGGGCAAGTTCCAGGTTGCCGGTGATTCGTTCTACGAAGGTTGGGCCGAACCTGCCCGGGCATTTCACGAGCGCTACCTGGACGAACTACTGCGCAAGGCCGCACTGTTTCCGCAAATACCCAGTGAAGTGCAGCGTTTTTCCGACCTGGAGCGCAATGGCGACGAACTCCCTGATCGCGTGTTCCTGCTCAGCTTCGAGGGCGGCCCGGGCCCGGTGGACGGGTATACCGATGCCCTGACCGACTACCTGCGCCGGCAGCGGCTCAATGCACTGTTCTTCGTCCTGGGCAACAGCGTGCAGCAACGCCGCGACAAGACCTCGACCGGTGAGCTGCGTGCGTTGTACAAACATCAGTGCGTGGGCGTGCAGGGCTGGCAATTTCGCTCCCACAGCCAGTGGCGTGATTGGCAGGCATCGGTAATGCGCAGCGTGGCGCAAGTGCAGGGCGACCTGCCGGAAAATTACGTTCCCCTGTTTCGCCCGCCGTACGGGCAACGGCGGGCCGATGGCCAGGCATTCTTTAGCAGCCAGCAATTGCAGGTGGCGCTATGGGACATTGATTCGCTGGACAGCAATGCCCAGGTCACGGCCGAGCAGTCTGGCCAGCGGGTCTTGACCCTTATGTTGCTGTGGCGGCGCGGCTTGATCGCCTTTCACGATGCCCAGGCTAAAGCGCAGGTGGCAGTCCCCTGGTTATTGCAGCAGACGGCACAGAGCGGAATCGGTTGGGAAGATTGCGAGAAGTTTGCGCAAAACCGCTGAATAGAGCGCTCTGTCTGCTTTATGTAGGATTTTTCGCGAAGGTTTTGTTGCAGGTTGAATTCTGACTGTAGCGGTGCTTTGGGTTCACGCCAAGCACTTTTCATGCTTGCGAAAAATAAACTTCAAAAAAGCGTCAAAGTACTTTTTTCTGTCATAGGTTTAGCTGTAGAAAGAAGACAGACCGCCGAACCCTGCAACACAGGTGGCGTCCTGAACCGGCCCATTCTTTGTTCGCAGCCTCGATCCGTCACAAGCGGGTATGGGGGAGGCGGTCACTTCGCGGCGCAGCACTGCTCTGGTATTGCGTCGCCTGGCTCCCACAAAGGTGACCGAGTATGGATGATCAAGGACGTACCGCTTCTTCCGACCAGCCAATCCTTTACGTGCTCGACACCAACGTATTGATACACGACCCCAATGCGTTGCTGAACTTCGAAGAGCACCACGTCACTATCCCGATGACCGTGCTCGAAGAGCTCGACAAGCTCAAGGATGGCAAACACTCCGTCGCTGCTGAATGCCGCCAGGCCATACGCCTGATCGACCAGACCCTGGGCGACGCCTCACCTGGCGATGTTGAACAGGGCGTACCGATCCAGCGTGGCAAGAGCGGCCCCAAGGGCTTGTTGTCGATCCTGATGAGCCGCCGCACAGAACCCAACAAGCTGCTGCCCGATAACCTCAACGACAACATCATCATCAACCAGTTGGTCGACCTGCACACCAGCAACCCGGACCTGAACGTCGTGCTGGTGACCAAGGACATCAACATGCGCCTGAAGGCGCGCGCCTGCGGCATCGACGCCGAGGACTACAGCACCGACCAGCTGGTCGATGACGTGTCTTTGCTGTCACGTGGCTACCACAACGTCGAAGGCTCCTTCTGGGATCGGGTCAGCACTGTCGACACCCGTCAGGACCACGGCCGCACCTGGCACCGGGTGCAACTTATCGACAACCTGCCGGCTGTGCATATCAATGAATTCATCATCGATGAACAAGGTTTCGTCGGCTGGATCAAGGGCATCGAAGGCAAGGAACTGATCCTGCTCGACCTGCACCAGGAACCGCTGCTGCACCAGGAAGCCTGGGGCCTCAAGCCACGGGACATTTACCAGGGCCTGGCGCTGTTCGCACTGCTGGACCCGGACATCCACCTGGTCAACCTGTCCGGCGCGGCAGGCTCGGGTAAAACCATCCTGGCGTTGGCCGCTGCGATCGAGCAGACCATGGTCAGCAAGCGCTACCGGCGCATTATCGCGACCCGCAGCGTGCAAGGCCTGGACCAGGAAATCGGCTTTCTGCCGGGTACCGAAGCGGAAAAGATGGAGCCATGGCTTGGCGCCATCACCGACAACCTCGAAGCCCTGCACATGGACGACGAAAGCACCCATGGCAGTGTCGAATACATCCTTGAGCGCGTACCGCTGCAGTTCAAATCCCTGAACTACATCCGTGGCCGCAGCTTCCAGCAAAGCCTGATCCTCATCGATGAGTGCCAGAACCTCACCCCGCACCAGATGAAAACCATCATCACCCGTGCCGGCGCCGGCTCCAAGGTGATCTGCCTGGGCAACCTGGCGCAGATCGACACGCCTTACCTGTCTGCCACCAGCTCGGGCCTGACCTACCTGACCGAGCGCTTCAAGGACTTCCCCAACGGTGTGCACATCACCCTGCAAGGGGTACCGCGTTCGATTCTGGCTGAATACGCCGAAACGAACTTGTAGGGGGAGCTGCAAGCTACACGCGGCAAGCTAGAAGCGGACTGCGTTGCTTTTAGCTTGCAGCTTGAAGCTTGCCGCTTATGGCTGCTTTAATGGCCTCTCCTGAACAGGAGTAAGGCTGTGCTGACTCATCTCGATTCCCAAGGTCGCGCCAACATGGTCGACGTCACCGAAAAAGCCGTGACGTTCCGTGAGGCCGTGGCCGAAGCGCGTATACGCATGCTCCCGCAAACCCTGCAGATGATTGTCGATGGCGAGCATCCCAAGGGCGATGTCTTCGCCGTGGCGCGCATTGCCGGCATCCAGGCGGCGAAGAAAACCAGCGACCTCATCCCCCTTTGCCATCCGTTGATGCTCACCAGCGTCAAGGTCGAGCTGGTGGCCGAAGGCACCGACACCGTGCACATCGTCGCCCGCTGCAAGCTCTGCGGGCAGACCGGCGTGGAAATGGAAGCGCTGACCGCCGCCAGCGTCGCGGCCTTGACCCTGTACGACATGTGCAAGGCCGTGGACCGTGGCATGACCATTGAAAGCGTACGGGTGCTTGAGAAGAAGGGTGGCAAGAGTGGCCACTTCCAGGTGGAACCAGAATGAAACTGAACGTGCAGTATTTTGCCCGCTATCGTGAGGCTATCGGCAGCGATAGTGAAGTGATTGAAGGCGATTTTTCTACTATCGATTCCTTGCGCCTGCATTTGCTCCAGCGTGGCGGTGCATTTGCCGTACTGGGCGAACAGAACCTGATGTGCGCACGCAACCAGGACCTTTGCCAAGTGGCGGAGCCCCTGGCAGATGGTGATGAAGTGGCGTTCTTCCCCACCGTGACCGGAGGCTGATATGGCGATCCGGGTGCAAGCGGCGGCCTTCGACCCAGGTACCGAACTCAATGCACTGCACGACGCCAATGTTGGCGTGGGGGCGGTAGTGGGGTTCGTTGGCTATGTGCGCGACTTCAATGATGGCCGGGAAGTGGCCGGGATGTTTCTTGAGCACTACCCGGGCATGACGGAAAAGGCCCTTGGCAAGATCGCGGTCGAGGCCGAGCAGCGCTGGCCGTTGCTCAAGCTCGAAGTGCTGCACCGCATCGGCGCCCTGGAGCCGGGCGAGCCGATCGTCTTCGTGGGTGTGGCCAGCGCCCATCGCCAGGCGGCATTCGACGCCTGCAACTTCGTGATGGACTACCTCAAGACGCGGGCGCCGTTCTGGAAGAAGGAAAATACCCAGGATGGGCCTCGGTGGGTTGAGGGGCGGGACAGTGACCATGTGGCGGCGGATAGGTGGGATAAGCCTGTGTGATGTTTTGGAGCCACCCCTCACCCTAACCCTCTCCCCAGAGCGGAGAGGGGACTGTTCGCGGCATGCATAAGTTTCTCGCTCTCGCTCTCGCTCTTAGCCCCTCTCCCCCCTTGGGGCGTTCCGGGAGGGTTGGGGTGAGGGGGCACACCATCGTCTCCCCCATTGACGGTCAATACATAAAAGTCCAAGATGGAATTATAAGTACAAAATAATTCCAGGCATTCCCACGCCTTCACTTTTTCTTCTGTCTTGCAACACACCTCCAATAACGAGCGAGAGAGACCCATCATGAAGAAGTTCACCCTGATCAGCGGTCTGGCCCTGAGCCTGTTGGCCAGCAGCAGCCTGTTCGCCGCCGAGAAGACGCTACGTATTGGCATTGAAGCCGCCTATCCACCCTTCGCCTCGAAGAATGACAAGGGCGAGATCGTCGGCTTCGACTACGACATCGGCAATGCCTTGTGCGCGCAGATGCAAGTCAAATGCCAGTGGGTCGAGGGCGAGTTCGATGGCCTGATTCCTTCGTTGAAAGTGAAGAAAATCGATGCGGCCCTGTCGTCGATGACCATTACCGACGAGCGCAAGAAGTCGGTGGATTTCACCCACAAGTACTACTTCACCTCCTCGCGCCTGGTGATGAAGAAAGGTGCGGTGGTCGATGACCAGTACGAAAGCCTCAAGGGCAAGACCATTGGCGTGCAGCGCGCCACCACCACCGACCGCTACGCCACGGAAGTACTTGAGCCCAAGGGCGTGAAGGTTGCGCGCTACAGCAACAACGAAGAGATCTACATGGACCTGGCCGCCGGGCGGGTCGATGCGATCTTTGCCGATACCATTCCGCTGGACGATTTCCTGTCCATGCCGCGCGGCGCTGATTACGCCTTTGTCGGCCCGGAGTTGAAGGACCCGAAATACGTTGGTGAAGGTGCCGGTATTGCCATCCGCAAAGGCAATACCGAGCTGGTGAGCCAACTCAACAGCGCCATTGACGCTATCCGTGCCAATGGCGAGTACCAGAAGATTCAGTCCAAGTATTTCAAGACGGACATTTACGGCGATTGAATGCCGTGCCTCAAGGCCTGGCGCTCGTCAGGCCTTGAGTTCTTTCAGGTGTTTGTACACCGTCGCCCGCCCCATCCCCAGCACATTGGCCACATAGTTGGCCGCACTCTTGCCCTTGAACGCCCCTTCGGCGTGCAGTGCCAGCACCAGCTCGCGTTTGTGATCGCGGGTGAGCAGGTTCAGGCCCAGTTGGCGCTGGCGCAACCAGCTGTGCAGAAAGGTATTGATGCGCTCCTGCCAGTCGTCACGAAACAGCGCGTCGGGTTGTGGGATCAATTTGCTTGGCGAAAGGAACAAGTCCAGTGCGGCCTTGGCGTTCTCGAACAGGGAAATGTTCAGATTGATGCACAGCACCGCCACGGGTGCATTGCCGGCGTCGCGCAGCACAGTGCTCAACGAGCGGATTTTCTGGCCGTCCCAATTGAGCTTCTCGTAGGGGCCGATGTTCCGTTCGGCGATTTCTTCGCTGAGCATATCCTCGAGCGAGGAGTCGTCACCGATCTCGCGTTTGGAGAGGTTGTTGGCGATGTAATCGACCTTCTGGGTGCGCAGGTCGTGCAGCACCACCTCGGCATGAGGAAAGAACAGCGTGGCGATGGCGTCGGCAATCGCCCGGTAATTGTCCAGGGCAGGATCGGGGCGGGATGGGCTCATGGTAACTCTCCAGACGGCGTCAGCGCCCTGGGGGCAGGGCGCTGGGAGTTTGCCGCAATCGCTGGCGTGCGTCATCCGGCGTTTGGCGATTGTTCCAGGCGACGTGGTGACAGCATTTCAGCGTTCAGGCCGAAGGTGCGCAAGTGTTCCGGCAGCGGTTGGCCCTGCACCAGGGCGGCGCTGGCCTGGCCCATGGCTGCCGAGGTCTGGATGCCGTAACCGCCCTGGGCCGCGACCCAATACAGGCCGGGTACCTTGGGGTCGAAACCGGACACCAGGTCGCCGTCACTGACGAAGCTGCGCAAGCCGGCCCAGGTGCGCGTCGGGCGACGGATACTCAGGGTAGTGGCTTCTTCAATCTGGTAAATGCCCATGGCGATATCCAGCTCTTCGGGCTGGACGTCATGGGGGGCAACCGGGTCGGCGTTGGCGGGCGAGCCGAGAAACATGCCGGCGTCGGGTTTCATGTAGAAGGATTCGTCCAGGCTCACCAGCATCGGCCAGTGGTGCATGTCCAGGCCGTCGGGCGGCGCGAAGATGAAGGCCGCGCGGCGTTTCGGCTGCAGGCCCAGGGGCGCGGCACCGGCCAGTTCACCAATGGTGTCGGCCCAGGCGCCAGCGGCGTTGATCAGTACCGGCGCGCTGAAGCTGGCGTTGGCGGTGTGGACGTGCCAAAGGCCGTCGGCACTGCGTTCCAGGCGCACGACTTCGCTGTTGGTGTGGATCTGGCCCTGATGGCGGCGGATACCGCGCAAGTAGCCTTGGTGCAGGGCATCGGTGTCGATGTCGCTGGCGCTGGGGTCGTACAATGCGCCGTGGACTTTTTCCGCACGCAGGATCGGCATACGCGCGCAGGCTTGTGCGGCGCTCAGCAACTGCATCTGGGGCACGCTGGCCTTGGCGCTTTCATATTGGCGTTGCAGCTCCTCGGGGTCGCCATTGAAGTCCACGGTCATTTCCCCGCGCGGGGTCAGCAGTGGGTGTTCGGCAAAACCCTCGGGTGGCGCATCGAAGAACGCCCGGCTGGCCAGGGTCAGGGCACGCACCTGGGGCGTGCCGTAAGCGGCTGTGTACAGGGCGGCGGAGCGGCCGGTGGAGTGGTAGCCGGGGTGCGATTCGCGTTCGAGCACGATCACCCGCGCCTGCTGCGACAGCCAGAAACCCGTGGACGCACCGGCAATGCCGCCGCCGATGATGATGTAGTCAGCCTGTTGCATGAAATCCTCCTACGGGTTTGGGCTTAGCCGGCGTGCTGCAAGCGGTAGAGAGCATTGGCCAGGGCAATGTCTTCCAGGCCCAGGCCGATGGAACGGAAGAATGCATGGCGCTGGTAATCCGGGCGCGGAGCCCTTCCGCCGAGCAACTCGGGCAGGTCGCCGACGATAGCATCCTGCTGCCAGCCATGCCGCTCTTGGGCAATCAGCATTTCCCCGGCCGAACCCGGCGTGGTACGACGGTAGTCGCAATACACATCCATTTCGTTCAAGGCCTGCGGCGGCACTTCGTGGGCGCGTGGGGCATTGGTGCTGATAGAGGTGATCAACGCAGGCTTGCTCAGGCTGGCCGGGTCGATGACCGGCGCGGCCGAGGAGGTGCAGAGCATGATCACGTCGGCATCGGCCAGGGCCTGTTGCAGCTCGCCAACGATCTCAAGACGCGCATCCAGTTGTTTCAGCTTGGCATGGGCCTGGGCGCTTTTGTTGGCCAGGGCAGGGGAGTAGACACGGATGTCCTCCCAATTACGCAGGCCTTTGACGTAGTGCAGGTGGGCGCGGGCGATGGGCCCGCTGCCGATGATAGTCAGGCGCCTGGCCGTGGCCGGTGCCAGTGCATCGACAGCCACGGCCGTGGTGGCGGCGGTGCGGGCGGTGGTCAGCTCGCTGGCATCGCACAGCAGCAGCGGCTGGCCGCTGTCCATGGACATGAGCAAGGTCCAGGCGGTGACCAGTGCACCTTCGCTGCGCACGATGTAGGGCGAAGTCTTGACCCCGTAGACGCGCTCTTCGGCCAGCACGCCGCCGTAATTGATGAAGTCGCCGGCGCCCTCGGGGAATTCCACCAGCTGCTGGGGCGGCTGCACGGCTTGCCCGGCGTGCAGGTCGATAAACAGCTTGCACAGGATCTGCGGGACGTCCAGTTGGGTCAGGAGCGTGCGGGCTTGCTGTTGGTCGATCACGTGGGGGGCGGGCATGCTGGACTCCTCGAGTAAACTAATTTGTCTATTATGGACTTTTAGTTCTTTCGAGCAAGATCGCAGGCGTAAAAAAAGCGCAGCCTGTCGAAAGGTTGCGCTTTGGAGGTTTGGGAGGCCCGTCGGGCCTTATCGCGGGCACGCCGGCTCCTACTGTAGGAGCGGGCTTGCCCGCGATAGGCCCTCACAGCCAAGCAAATCACTGGTGCTTGCGCGGCACCGACTTGAGCAGTTCGGTCGGCGGGGTCTCGCAGTTGATCTTGCGCCCCAGCAGGGCTTCGATCGACGGCAGCTGGTAAGAGTCGTCTTCACCGGCAAAGCTGATGGAAACCCCGCTGGTGCCGGCACGGCCGGTACGGCCGATGCGGTGCACGTAGTCGTCAGGATCTTCCGGCAGGGTGAAGTTGATCACATGGCTGATGCCTTCGATGTGAATACCACGGCCGGCTACGTCGGTGGCTACCAGCACGGTGATACGGCCTTCACGGAAGTTTTCCAGGGTCTTGATGCGTTTGTGCTGGGGCACGTCGCCCGACAGTTGCGCAGCATTGACGCCATCGCGCACCAGGCGCTCCTCGATTCGGCGTACTTCGTCCTTGCGGTTGGCGAAGACGATCACCCGCTCCCATTTGTTAACAGTCACCAGGTTGTACAGCAGCTTGTACTTGTCGCTGCCGGCCACGGCGTAGACGTGCTGCTCGACGGTGTCGCTGGCGACGTTCTCCGGCTCGATCTCGACGATGGCAGGCTCGGTGGTCCACTGCTTGGCCAGGTTCATCACGTCTTCGGTGAAGGTGGCGGAGAACAGCAGGGTCTGGCGCTCGGACTTTGGCGGAGTTTGGCGGATGATCTGGCGCACCTGCGGGATGAAGCCCATGTCGAGCATGCGGTCGGCTTCGTCCAGCACCATCACTTCGACCATGTCCAGGTGCACGTCGCCTCGCTGGTTGAAGTCCAGCAGGCGGCCGGGGGTGGCCACGAGGATGTCGCAGTGACGGGCTTCAAGCTGCTTGAGCTGCTTGTCGAAGTCCATGCCGCCGACGAACGTCATGACGTTGAGCCCGGAGTACTTGGTCAGGGCAGCGGCGTCCTTGGCGATCTGTACCACCAGTTCGCGGGTTGGCGCGATGATCAGGGCCCGGGGTTCGCCCATGAAGCGTTCCTTGGGCGGCGGGGTCTGTTGCAGCTGGGTAATGATCGAGATCAGGAATGCAGCGGTCTTGCCGGTACCGGTCTGGGCCCGGCCGATAGCGTCCTGGCCCTTGAGGGTAAAGCCCAGCACCTGCGCCTGGATTGGCGTGCAGTAGGGGAAGCCCAGGTCATGGATCGCATGCATCAATTGCGGCGACAGTTTGAAATCGTGGAAGCGCGTCTTGCCTTCCTGCGGTTCGACGGCGAAATCTTCCAGCTTCCAGGAGGATGCAGCGGGCCGAGGCTTGCGTTCGCGGCGAGTGCGTTCGGCAGCAGCGGTATCGGCGCTGGGGGTTGCGGGCTGCGCGGGGCTGGTGCTGGCCTTGGCCGGGGTGGCCGGGGTGGCCGGTGCGCTGGGCGCAGCGGCGGCAGGTTGGCTCACCTTGGCGGTGTCGGGCGCGAGCTGCTCAGCCTCGCTTTTTCCGAACATTTTCTTGAGTGCTTTGAGCACGGTCATCTCGTCAATTGGTTAAGGAATGTACGCCGGCCAGTGTAAAGCAAGAACTGTGCGCGGCGTAGTGGAATGCTCCGCATGTTGCAGGAAGTTTGCACTTCAGCGCAGACGTTCTGCCAGCCAGGTGCCGATGTCGCGGATTTCCTCGGGTAACACCTCGTGTTCCATTGGGTACTCCTGCCAGGTAACGGGGACGCCCCACTGTTGCAACCGGTCAAAGGCGGCGCGGCCCATGGCGAGTTGCACCACGCTGTCGAACTGGCCATGCAGGCACAGTACCGGCACGCGCTGCTGGCTGGCTGAGAGCTCCAGGCCTTCATGGAAGGTTGGGGCGTAGGTGGAAAGGGCCAGTACGCCGCCCAGCTTCTCTTGCCATTTGAGGAAGGCCGTGTGCAGCACTACGGCGCCACCTTGCGAGAAACCCGCCAGGAAAATGCGCGAAGGGTCGATGCCGCTGGCGCGTTGGACTTCAATCAGATCTATAACTGTTTGTGCCGATTCTTCCAGTTGCTCGTGATTGATCGCTCGGGCCGGGCTCATGGCCAGGATGTCGTACCAGCTTGGCATCTGGTAACCACCATTGATGGTCACGGCGCGATTTGGAGCTTGGGGCAGTACGAAACGTGTGCTCAGCAAGGTTTCCTGCAGGGCTTCGGCCACTGGCAGGAAGTCGTAGCGGTCGGCGCCCAGGCCGTGCAACCAGATCACACACGCATCGGCTGCTTTAACCGGTTCAAGAATCATTGGATTGCTCATGACTGCTCCAGAAAAGGGCGCGCGCTCTATTTGAGGGCGAAAGGCTCGGGCGCGCTTGTTCGATCACAAAAGAAGATGTCGCAAGGCTACAACTTTTGCACTTGACGTGCACTGAATCGCTTTAGCAGCGCAGAGTGGTACGCGCTTTGCTACGCAATACCGGATGTGATGGTACGCGTTTTCGACGGTAACACTATCTGCCGTTCGAGGCTGCCGTAGTACAGCATTTATACGCCGATTGACCCAACAAGAAGCCAACAACGGGTCTGATGCGCCTCATAAGGGTGCGGCGTGGATTAGGCTCGAACACAACAAGAGCGAACTGGAGGTTCTGAATGAAGATGTTGAAAACAACCCTGGCGGTCGTCACTGCAGCGGCAGTACTGGGCGTCAGCGGTTTTGCGCAGGCGGGCGCAACCCTCGATGCAGTCAAGAAAAAAGGTTTTGTCCAGTGCGGCGTCAGTGACGGCCTGCCGGGCTTTTCCGTGCCGGATTCCACCGGCAAGATCGTGGGTATCGACGCTGATGTATGCCGCGCCGTGGCAGCTGCCGTATTTGGCGACGCCACCAAGGTCAAGTTCAGCCAGCTGAACGCCAAGGAGCGTTTCACTGCGTTGCAGTCGGGCGAAGTGGATGTGCTGTCGCGTAACACCACCTGGACCAGTTCGCGTGACTCGGGCATGGGCCTGGTTTTCGCCGGTGTTACCTACTATGACGGCATCGGCTTTCTGGTGAACAACAAGCTAGGCGTGAAAAGTGCCAAGGAACTGGACGGCGCTACTATCTGTATTCAGGCCGGTACTACAACCGAACTGAACGTTTCCGACTACTTCCGTGGCAATGGCCTGAAGTACACCCCCATCACCTTCGACACCTCCGACGAAAGCGCCAAGTCGCTGGAATCCGGCCGTTGCGACGTTCTGACTTCCGACAAGTCGCAGCTGTACGCACAGCGCAGCAAACTGGCAAGCCCGACCGATTACGTGGTTCTGCCGGAAACCATCTCCAAGGAGCCTCTGGGCCCAGTGGTGCGCAAGGGCGACGAAGAGTGGTTCACCATCGTCAAGTGGACCCTGTTCGCCATGCTCAACGCTGAAGAGATGGGCGTGACCTCGCAAAACGTCGAGGCAGAAGCCAAATCCACCAAGAACCCTGACGTGGCTCGCCTGCTGGGCACCGACGGCGAATACGGCAAGGACCTGAAGCTGCCGAAAGACTGGGCGGTGCAAATCGTCAAGCAAGTCGGTAACTACGGCGAAGTCTTCGAAAAGAACCTGGGTAAGAGCACCCCGCTGGCAATCGACCGCGGGCAGAACGCTTTGTGGAACAACGGCGGCCTTCAATACGCACCACCGGTGCGCTGATGTCCTGTCACCCGGCGGGCCAACCGCCGGGTGATGTTCTGTTCCATTATTCCTGGGGCACTTCATGCAAAATCAAATCGGCGCACCCAAGCAGAGGCTCAGCCTAGGCGATCCGCGTGTGCGTGGGTGGGTATTTCAGGTCATCACCGTTATCGCGGTGGTTTCGCTGGGCTGGTACCTGTTTCACAACACCCAAACCAACCTCCAGCATCGGGGTATTACCTCCGGTTTCGGCTTTCTCGAGCGCAGTGCCGGTTTCGGCATTGCCCAGCATTTGATCGATTACACCGAGTCGGACAGCTATGCCCGGGTGTTCGTCATCGGCTTGCTCAACACCCTGTTGGTGACCTTTATCGGTGTCATTCTGGCGACCATCCTGGGTTTCATCGTCGGTGTTGCCCGGCTGTCGTCGAACTGGATCATCAGCAAGCTGGCCACGGTGTATGTGGAAATTTTCCGCAACATCCCTCCTTTACTGCAAATCCTGTTCTGGTACTTCGCGGTTTTCCTGACCATGCCGGGACCGCGCCAAAGCCACAATTTCTTCGACACCTTCTTTGTCAGCAACCGTGGCCTGAACATGCCGGCGGCGCTGGTGACCGATGGTTTCTGGCCGTTTGTCGGCAGTGTCGTTGTAGCGATTGCCGCCATCGTGCTGATGAGCCGCTGGGCGACCAGGCGCTTCGAAGAAACCGGCGTGCCATTCCACAAGTTCTGGGCCGGCCTTGCGCTGTTTTTGATCATTCCCGCCCTGAGTTGCCTGCTGTTCGGCACCCCCGTGCACTGGGAAGCGCCAAAGCTGCAAGGTTTCAACTTTGTCGGTGGCTGGGTATTGATCCCTGAACTGCTGGCATTGACCCTGGCATTGACCGTGTACACCGCGGCCTTCATTGCCGAGATCGTGCGTTCGGGTATCAAGTCGGTCAGCCATGGCCAGACCGAAGCGGCCCATTCGTTGGGCCTGCGCAATGGCCCGACGCTGCGCAAGGTGATCATCCCGCAGGCATTGCGTGTGATCATCCCGCCGTTGACCAGCCAGTACCTGAACCTGGCGAAGAACTCTTCGCTGGCGGCCGGTATCGGTTACCCGGAGATGGTTTCGTTGTTTGCCGGCACGGTGCTCAACCAGACCGGCCAGGCCATTGAAGTCATTGCCATCACCATGAGCGTGTACCTGGCAATCAGCATCAGCATCTCGATGCTGATGAACTGGTACAACAAGCGCATTGCGCTGATCGAACGGTGAGGAAAAGCGCATGACGACTCATATATTCAAACCCGACATGCCGGCGCCGAAGACCAGTGTTGGCCCAGTGGCCTGGATGCGCGCGCATCTGTTTTCCAGCTGGTTGAACACACTGCTGACGCTGTTTGCGATCTACCTGATCTGGCTGGTTGTGCCGCCGCTGCTGCAGTGGGCGATCATCGATGCCAACTGGGTCGGCACCACCCGGGCCGATTGCACCAAGGAAGGCGCCTGCTGGGTGTTCATCCAGCAGCGCTTCGGTCAGTTCATGTATGGCTACTACCCACCGGTATTGCGCTGGCGCGTGGACCTGACCGTGTGGCTGGCGGTCATCGGCGTGGCGCCGTTGTTCATTAACCGCTTCCCGCGTAAGGCGATCTACGGGCTGAGCTTCCTGGTGATCTACCCGATCCTGGCCTACACCCTGCTGCACGGTGGTTACCTGGGCCTGGACGTGGTGCCGACCAGTCAGTGGGGCGGCCTGATGCTGACCCTGGTAATTGCCACCGTGGGTATTGCCGGCGCCTTGCCGCTGGGCATCCTGCTGGCGCTGGGGCGCCGTTCGAAGATGCCGGCGATTCGTGTGGTCTGCGTGACCTTCATCGAGTTCTGGCGGGGGGTGCCGTTGATCACCGTTCTGTTCATGTCGTCGGTGATGCTGCCGCTGTTCCTGCCTGAAGGCATGAGCTTCGACAAGCTGCTGCGGGCGTTGATCGGGGTGATCCTGTTCCAGTCGGCGTACGTCGCCGAAGTGGTGCGCGGTGGCCTGCAGGCCATCCCCAAGGGCCAGTACGAAGCCGCTGCTGCCATGGGTCTGGGCTACTGGCGCAGCATGGGCCTGGTGATCCTGCCGCAAGCCCTGAAACTGGTGATTCCCGGCATCGTCAACACCTTCATCGCCCTGTTCAAGGACACAAGCCTTGTGATCATCATCGGCCTGTTCGACCTGCTCAACAGCGTCAAACAGGCGGCTGCCGACCCCGCGTGGCTAGGCATGGCCACCGAGGGTTATGTGTTCGCGGCCCTGGTGTTCTGGATTTTCTGTTTCGGTATGTCCCGCTACTCCATGCATCTGGAGCGTAAGCTGGATACAGGCCACAAGCGTTAGGAGTTTTCTCATGAGTGAAGCGATCAAACAGCCTGTGGGCCCTGAAGGCATTATTCAGATGCAGGGCGTGAACAAGTGGTACGGCCAGTTCCACGTGCTCAAGGACATCAACCTGAACGTGCGCCAGGGCGAACGTATCGTTCTGTGCGGGCCTTCGGGCTCGGGCAAGTCGACCACCATCCGTTGCCTCAACCGCCTTGAAGAGCACCAGCAGGGCCGCATCGTGGTCGATGGCGTAGAGCTGACCAACGACCTGAAGCAAATCGAGGCCATCCGCCGCGAAGTGGGCATGGTGTTCCAGCACTTCAACCTGTTCCCGCACCTGACCATCTTGCAGAACTGCACCCTGGCGCCGATGTGGGTGCGCAAGATGCCCAAGCGCCAGGCCGAAGAAATCGCCATGCATTACCTTGAGCGTGTGCGTATTCCAGAGCAGGCCCACAAGTACCCGGGGCAGTTGTCCGGCGGCCAGCAGCAGCGCGTGGCGATTGCCCGTGCGTTGTGCATGAAGCCCAAGATCATGTTGTTCGACGAACCGACCTCGGCGCTGGACCCGGAAATGGTCAAGGAAGTACTGGACACCATGATCGGCCTGGCCGAAGACGGCATGACCATGCTCTGCGTAACCCACGAAATGGGCTTTGCCCGTACCGTGGCGAACCGCGTGATCTTCATGGACAAGGGCGAGATCGTCGAGCAGGCGGCGCCGAATGACTTCTTCGATCATCCGCAGAATGAGCGGACGAAGTTGTTCTTGAGCCAGATTTTGCATTGATGGTGGGTTGAGGTGAAAAAGCCCGGACGTATGTTCCGGGTTTTTTTTCGGTAGAACCAACCTTACCCCAGCCCTCTCCCCATGGGGGCAAAAAGCAGATCGCCCGAACACCACGTACAAGCCCACTCTCCCCTTCGGGGAGAGGGCTGGGGTGAGGGGGACACACGAATTTGCCAAACCCCACCCCAACCGCTAACCTTTCAAAAAATTCATCCGATGATTGGATGTTAAAGCGAGCCCACCCATGTCCACCCCTTTAATCAAGCGCTCTCTCGTCGACCAGGCCCTGGAACAACTGCGCCAACGCATCAACCAAGGTGCCTGGACCATCGGTCAACGCCTGCCCACCGAACCCGAACTGGCCGCGGAGCTGGGCATCAGCCGTAACACTGTGCGCGAGGCCATGCGCGTGCTGGCCTTCACCGGCCTGATCGAAGTGCGCCAGGGCGACGGCAGTTACCTGCGTGGCAATGTCGACCCGCTCGATACCATGAAGGCCTTGTCCCGGTGTTCGCTGGAACATGCCCGCGAAACCCGCCACATCATCGAGGCCGAAGCCATTGGCCTGGCGGCCCTGCGGCGCACCGATGACGATCTCAAGGGCCTGCGCGAGGCGCTCAAGGAGAGCGAGGGGCATTACCACCACGACCTGGATTGCTACATCGCCTGCGACATGGTGTTCCACCGTCGCCTGGTCGATGCCGCACACAATCCAACCCTCAGTGAGCTGTACCGTTACTTCTCCAGTGTGGTCGGCGAGGCGGTGCGCCATAGCCTCAGCCACACACCGCGACGGCAGTCGGTCTTCGACCTGCACGTCGACATGCTCGAGGCCGTCGAGCAGCGCGACCCGGAACGGGCCAAGGCGCTGTGCCGGACCTTGATCGATGAACCCTGATTGAAGAGATGACCATGCCTGATATCGCTACACCGGCCACCCGTACCAAGGCGACCTCTGAACTCGACGAGCTGCTGATCGACTGCGAAGCCGATGATGAGCAGGTGCAGCAACAACCGGTGCTGCTCAAGCGACCCTGGCTGTTGTTGCTCGGCCTGGTCCTGGTGGCGTTGAACCTGCGCCCGGCGCTGTCGAGCATGGCGCCCTTGCTCAGCGAAGTGTCACACAGCCTGGGCCTGAGCGCGGCGCAGGCGGGTTTGCTGACGACCTTGCCGGTGCTGTGCCTTGGGCTGTTCGCACCGCTGGCGCCGATACTGGCCCGGCGTTTTGGCAGTGAGCGCGTGGTGTTGGGCATTCTGGTAATGCTTGCCGCAGGTATCGCCTTGCGCAGCTCAATGGGTACGTTCGGCCTGTTCGCCGGCAGCATCATGGCCGGCGCCAGCATCGGTGTGATCGGCGTATTGCTGCCGGGCATCGTCAAGCGGGACTTCCCCAAGCAAGCCGGGGCCATGACTGGGGTCTACACCATGGCCCTGTGCCTGGGTGCGGCCATGGCGGCCGGGTCCACCGTGCCATTGAGTGAGCACCTGGGTAACAGCTGGGCGCTGGGGTTGGGCTTCTGGCTGGTGCCGGCGCTGGTTGCAGCGCTGTTCTGGTTGCCGCAAGCCAAACAAGGGCATGGCGCCCATCAGGTAGCGTATCGGGTGCGTGGACTGTTCCGTGATCCGCTCGCCTGGCAGGTCACGCTGTACATGGGATTGCAATCCTCGCTGGCTTACATCGTGTTCGGCTGGCTACCGTCGATTTTGATCAGCCGTGGCCTGACGCCAACCGAGGCGGGGCTGGTGCTCTCCGGCTCGGTGATCGTGCAACTGGTGAGCTCATTGACAGCGCCGTGGCTGGCGACCCGTGGGCGTGATCAGCGGCCGGCGATCTTGATCGTGATGCTGCTGACTCTGACGGGCTTGTTCGGTTGCCTGTATGCGCCAATCCAGGGGCTGTGGGGCTGGGCCGTGGTGCTTGGCCTGGGGCAGGGTGCGACTTTCAGCCTGGCCCTGACGCTGATTGTGTTGCGCTCGCGCGATTCCCATGTGGCGGCAAACCTGTCGGGCATGGCTCAGGGTATTGGCTATACGCTGGCATCCATGGGGCCGTTTGCGGTGGGGGTGGTGCATGACCTGACTGGCGGCTGGGATGCAGTAGGCTGGATTTTTGGAGTGGTTGGAGTGGGTGCCATCGTTGCCGGGCTGGGGGCGGGGCGGGCGCTTTATGTGCAGGTTGAAAGCGAGAAGTTTTGAGACCGTGCTGAATTCATCGCGGGCAAGCCCGCTCCTACAGGGCCTGCGGTGATCTTGTAGGAGCGGGCTTGCCCGCGATTGCGATACATCTGTCAGCAAATTCGTTATTACGTGCGCGCCATTTCCCAAGCATAATTATTCCCCCTCAAACGCTGTTGCGCCTCTGTTTCCCGGTCGTTTAGTGTTGCCCGGTCGTTGCCAATTCAACGACCGGGTTTCGCAGCCCTGGTTATGCGGTACAACAGCCTCCCATGTTTTTCATGGTGGCTGTGCGCGGGGCACCTTCGGGTGCGCCGGTTCTCCGTATCACCGGTCTGCGAACCCGCGTACAGCTGCCACCCTTAAACGTTTCGCAGCGGTTGTGGGGCAGTTCCACTGATATGGAATTGAAAATGAAAAAAATCGTCCCCGATCCACCCGTTTATCCCACTTCACTCACCACCATCGAAAAACCCTTCGGCACCGTCGATAGCAGCGGGATTCCCATGTTCACCGTGCGCGCCGGCATCCCGATGCAAGACGCCCTGGACCATGCCGCCACACTGATCCAGTACGCCGAAGCCACGGCCTGGGATGTGGTGGAGCATTTGCACCTGAATGACAAGGCCCTGGTGCTGGGGCTGATCCAACAGCTGGATGCTGCTCAGGCCTTGATTGGCGCCCTGGCGGATCGAATGTCTCCGATATAGCTCGCTACCCGTAGCAGCTGCCGCCAGGCTGCGTCGAGGCCCGAAGGGGCTCTGTAGGCCGGGCCATTTTGCACCCGCTTCGCGGTCGGACGCAGACTGGCGGCAGCTGCTACGGGGTAACCATTCGCCGAATGAATCCCGATGGCTTTTGGGTGTAGGAACCGTCTATCGTTTCGATACCTTTATCTGCACGGACGAACCCTTCATGAGCGAAGCCAATATCGCCCTGATCACCCGTTTCTACGAAGCCTTCCAACGCCTGGATGCCGAGGCAATGATCGCCTGCTACACCGACGACGTGGTGTTCAGCGACCCGGCATTCGGGACGTTGCGTGGACGGGATGCGGGGGATATGTGGCGCATGCTGGCTGCAAGGGCCAAGAACTTCTCCCTGACCTTCGACAGCGTCCAGGCCAGTGAGCGTAGCGGCGGCGCGCACTGGGTTGCCACCTACCTGTTCAGCCAGACCGGCCGCACGGTGGTCAACGATATCCAGGCACGTTTTCTGTTTCGCGATGGGAAGATTTGCGAGCACCACGATCATTTCGACTTGTGGCGCTGGTCGCGGCAGGCGCTTGGGGCCAAGGGCCTGCTGCTGGGTTGGGCGCCGTTGGTGCAAGGCAAGGTGCACCAACAAGCGCTCAAGGGGTTGCGGGCATTCCAGGCGGGGCGTTAAGCCTTTTCGGCTGCACGCTTGCGGCAGGCTTCGCCAAATGCCGAGAACAGTTTCACCGAGTCCGGGTTGCTGGCCGCTTGCCATTCCGGGTGCCACTGCACGGCGCAGGTGAAGTGCGGCAGGTCAGGGGCGTGGATGGCTTCGATCAGGCCGTCTTCGGCATGGGCCAGGGGCGCCAGTCCTTCGCCCAGGGTCTTGATGCCCTGGCCGTGCAGCGAGTTGACCTTGATCGAATCGGTGCCCATCAGCTCGGCGAACCAGGTACCTGGCACCAGGTCGATGCTATGGCTTTCGGCGTATTGCATGTCTACCGGCTCATCGGTGTCTTCGCGGTGGTCGTTGAAGCCTTCTTCGGCGTAGACCTTCTGGTACATGTCGCCGCCCAGCGCCACGTTGATTTCCTGCATGCCGCGGCAGATGCCCAGAATCGGCAGGCCACGGGCAATGGCGGCGCGCACCAGCGGAATGTCGAACAGGTCGCGGTCGCGGTCCTGGGCTTTTTCCGGGGTCAGGTTTTCCTGGCCGTACAGGGCCGGGTCAATGTTGCTGCCAGCACCGGTCAGGTACACGCCGTCGACCATGTCCAGGTATTGCTCGATGTCATCGGTGCCGCAGCAAGTCGGCGCCAGCACGGCGACGCAACCGGCGATATCGGTCAGCGGCGTGATGTATTTGTGAGTCATGACCTGATAGGCATGCCCTTTGCGCTCTTGGGCGCCCATAGACATCAGTACAACGGGTTTGCGGGTTTTGTTGGAAGGGTTTGCAGTATTGCTGTTTGACATACGTCACCTTGGTGACAGGCAGGGCCTGTCGTTGTTTTTGCAGGCACTTGCGGCCTGTTTTTACCGCTCCAGTCTGCCAAAGCCGTAAAATATGTCAAACAATAAGCGCATTTTTTTTCACGGGGTTTTGTCGGTTGAATGCCCTGCGTGCGGTGCATTTAGCCGCCAAAGCCTTGATTTGTATGGCTCTGAGCAGTTTTTGCAATCAATTATATTTGACAAAATTACAGCGGGTCGTGAACAGCGCTGTTCAGCTCAAAGGCCTGCGCGTTAAGCTCAAGCCTTTATTGCCTCCTGCTTGTTTTCGCCGTGACCCAGCCCTCTATCGAAATGACTCCCACACCAGCCAAGCCTTGGTATGTTTACCTGGTCCGTGCCGAAAACGGTTCCCTCTACTGTGGCATCAGCGACGATCCGCATCGCCGTTTCGCGGCCCATCAACGCGGCAAAGGCGCGCGATTCTTCTATTCCAGCCCGGCAGTGGCGCTGGTGTATATCGAGGCCTGCATCGACAAGGCCGAGGCACTTCGCCAAGAGCGCTTGATCAAGAAGCTGCGCAAATCCGCGAAAGAAGCGCTGGTGGCGTCGTTCATGCCGATCACCGGACCTGATACGGCGATATCGGCATGATCGGGTAGGCTTGCGCGTTGGCCTTGGGTAAGCTCAAGGCTTCACCTTCTTCGTGGCGGAGCCCAAGATGACCGATCTGATCCTGCACCATTACCCCACTTCCCCCTTTGCTGAAAAAGCCCGGCTGATGCTGGGCTTCAAGGGCGCGTCGTGGCGTTCCGTCCTGATCTCTCCGGTCATGCCCAAGCCCGACCTGACAGCCCTGACCGGTGGCTACCGCAAGACACCGGTGCTGCAGGTAGGCGCCGACATTTATTGCGACACCGCCTTGATTGCCCGCCGGCTGGATCAGGAAAAAGCGCTGCCGGCACTGTTTCCCGAAGGCCAGGAAATGACTGTGGCCAGTTTTGCCGCCTGGGCCGATTCGGTGGTGTTCCAGCATGCGGTGAGCCTGGTGTTCCAGCCAGAATCCGTGGCCGTGCGTTTCGCTCGCTTGCCGCCGGAAGCGGTCAGGGCCTTTATCGATGATCGCAAGGCGCTGTTCAGTGGTGGCAGCGCTCAACGTTTGACTGCCGAACAAGCCAGACACCAGTGGCCAACCATCATGGCGCGACTCGAGCAACAACTGCAGCGTGAGGAGGGTGATTATCTGTTCGGCGAACCTTCGGTTGCCGACTTCGCCATGGCGCATCCGCTGTGGTTCCTCAAGGGTACCCCGGTAACGGCGCCGCTGGTCGATGCTTATCCGGCTGTGCATGCCTGGCTTGGCCGCGTGCTGGGCTTTGGTCATGGCGCCTACACTGAACTGAGCGGCGAAGAGGCACTGGAGATTGCGCGTGATTCACGGCCGGAGCCATTGCCGGAAGAGGATTTCGAAGACCCCAACGGCTTCAAGGCGGGGGATC
>CAYVPI010000074.1:0-24562 GCA_964453495.1 uncultured Pseudomonas sp.
GGCCACCGGCGGCGATGCCGGCCAGTGGGCCGAGCCAGCGCGAAGCACCGCTGGCAGCGGCAGGGGCGCGGCCAGGAACGGCAGCAGCGGCACCCGGTGTAGCAGGCGCGGCAGGTGCGGCCTGGCGGGTCTGGTGGGTTGGGGCCGAGCCGATGCTTTTGCCGCCGCCAAAACGCTTGGCGGCCTGGGCGTCGATGCTCAGCGTCAAGCCGATGCACAGCGCCAGGGCGATGCTAAGAAAACGTTGCATAAGGGATTTCCCATTGGTGGATTGCACGCGCGTCATGTTGCACAGGTGTGGGGATCATGACCAGTGACAGAGTGTTTCCAGCTTTTGCGTGAATGGATGACAGCCCTGTGTAGTGTGGGCTGTCATCTTGCTGTTTATCTTCTGTATGAAAGTGCTGATCCGTTGGTGCGCGCTTAAATGATCAGGTTTAGATCGCTTCCAGCTTGGCATAGCCCAACATCAGCCATTTGCTGCCTTCGGAGAAGTTCACCTGCACCCGCGCCTGTGCTCCCGAGCCTTCGAAGTTGAGGATCACGCCCTCGCCGAATACCGAATGCTGCACGCGCTGCCCAAGGTTGAAGGCTGTCTGCGGGATGTTGGCGCCTCCAAACAGACTACTGGAGTTCTGCTTCTGGCCGGAGCCAAACGGACGGCTGACACTATTGGACAAGCGCACTTCCTGAATCAGCCCACCCGGAATCTCACGAACGAAGCGCGATACTTTGTTATAGGTTTCGCTGCCGTAGAGGCGACGAGTTTCGGCATAGGTCATGACCAGCTGCTGCATGGCCCGGGTGATACCGACATAGGCCAGGCGGCGCTCCTCTTCAAGGCGGCCGGGTTCTTCCAGGCTCATCTTGTGCGGGAACAAGCCTTCTTCCATGCCCACCAGGAACACGTAGGGAAATTCCAGGCCCTTGGCACTGTGCAGGGTCATCAACTGGATGCTGTCTTCGTGTTCGTCGGCCTGAGCATCCCCAGCTTCCAGCGATGCATGGCCAAGGAAGGCAGCCAGAGGCGTGAGGTCGGCATCTTCTTCGGCGCTTTCGAAGTTACGCGCGGCGCTGACCAGTTCCTCGAGGTTTTCTACCCGGGCCTGACCCTTCTCGCCTTTTTCTTCCTGGTGATAGATGATCAGGCCCGACTGTTCGATGACCGTCTGGGTCATCAGGTGCAGCGGCATTTCCATGACTTTTGCCGACAGATTCTCGATCAACTCCATGAACGCACCCAGCGCATTGGCTGCTCGGCCGGTCAAACCTTTGTTGGCGATCAGCAAACGCATGGATTCCCACATCGACACTTCGGCGTGGCGAGCATGCTCTCGGATCGCCTCGACAGTTTTTTCACCGATGCCGCGTGGTGGCACGTTGATGATCCGTTCTAGCGCTGCATCGTTGCCGCGCCCTTCAAGTACCCGCAGGTACGCCATGGCGTTCTTGATTTCGGCTCGTTCGAAGAAGCGCTGGCCGCCATAGATGCGATACGGGATGCGTTCGCGAAGCAGGGCTTCCTCAAGTACCCGCGACTGGGCGTTGGAGCGATAAAGAATGGCGATTTCGCTGCGTGCCAGGCCAGTCTTCAAGGCACTTTCGATGGTTTCAACCACATAACGGGCTTCGTCATGTTCGTTGAACGCTGAATACAGGCTCAATGGTTCGCCGTCGCCGCCATCGGTCCACAGCTCCTTGCCCAGGCGCCCGCTGTTGTTGGCGATCAGGGCGTTGGCTGCCTTGAGAATACCGGCGGTTGAGCGGTAGTTTTGCTCCAGGCGGATCATCTCGGCATCCGGGAAATCGGCGCTGTATTGATGAATATTCTCGATTTTCGCCCCGCGCCAGCCGTAAATCGACTGGTCGTCATCGCCCACCACCATCAGGCTTTCGCCGCCCTGGGCCAATAGGCGCAACCAGGCGTACTGGACGGCATTGGTGTCCTGGAACTCGTCGACCAGCAAATGCCGGAAGCGGCGTTGATAGTGTTCGAGCAGGCCCGGGTGATCGCGCCACAGGTCCAGGGCGCGCAACAGTAACTCGGAGAAGTCGATGACCCCGGCGCGCTGGCAAGCGGCCTCGTAGGCTTCGTAGATCGAGCGCATGGTCCCCAGGAACAGGTCGCCGCTGGCCTGGATGTGCTGCGGGCGCAAGCCTTCATCTTTCTGACCGTTAATGAACCATTGGGCTTGGCGGGCCGGCCAGCGTTGCTCGTCCAGGCCTAGCTCGCGGATCACGCGCTTGACCAGCCGCTGCTGGTCGTCGCTGTCGAGGATCTGGAAGTTCTGGTTCAGGCCGGCTTCCTGCCAGTGCGCGCGCAACAAGCGATGCGCCAGGCCGTGGAAGGTGCCAACCCACATACCCGCCGGGTTGATGCCCATCAATTGTTCGATCCGCTGGCGCATCTCGGCAGCAGCCTTGTTGGTGAAGGTCACCGACAGGATCGAATGTGGCGAGGCCTGCTCCACCTGGATCAACCAGGCGATGCGGTGCACCAGCACACGGGTTTTACCGGAGCCAGCACCGGCCAGGACCAACTGACGGCCACGAGGGGCCGCTACGGCCTGTCGTTGGGCATCGTTGAGAGAGTTCAGCAGAAGGGAGAGGTCATCGCGCATCCGGGCATTTTAGGGTGCTAGGGGAGGCAGGGGCAAACCCCGCTTGCATCGGGGCTTGGAAAATTCGGCAAAGGCCACCGCTCAGTCATCGGTTGCAGGCCAGTGATGACTGGCCCGGCAACGCACCGCAGGCATACACCAGCCTTTCATCGGCCCATTTTTAAGACGCAGGGTTATTTGGTATGGGCAAAGGCTTGTGTATGCTCCCCGCACGTTTGAGGCTCACCATTACAAGAATATTGCCCATGACTTCTAGCCCTGTGGATGCGCAACGCAGCATCCGCAAGCAATTTGCCACGCAGCTGACCGTCGAGCGCACGCGCCTGCTTTATCAGGGCTCTTTGCTGCCTACGCTGTTCATGCTGCTCAACGGCCTGGTTTGCGCCTGGCTGCTTTGGAGCCCGCAACATTATCTATTGGTCAGCGTCTGGCTGGTCTGGCTGATGGCCCTGGTCGCACTTCGGGTCATTCAGGTCGCGGCGTTCGATTCGGCTATTCCTGATCGGCAAGCCCAGGAAAACTGGCGCCAGATGTTTGTGCTGGGGTCGGCCTTCAGCGGTTTGACGCTGGGCTGTGCCGCCATTGCCCTGGTACCTGTGGATAATTTTGTGCAGCAGGCCTGGGTGTTCGGCCTGCTGGGTGCCGCTACCCTGTCCGCCAGTGTCGCCTATGCGGTCAGCCTGCCGGCCTTCCTGAGTTTTGTTTTGCCCTGCCTTTTACCACCCATTGCCTACCTGTTCTGGAACGGCGAGACCTTGCAGCGTGGTTGGGGCTGGCTTGGCCTGATTCTGTTGGGCTCGTTGCTGCTTGTGGCTTGGCAGGTCAATCGGCTGATCGACAAGGGGCTGCTGCGGCGTTTCCAGAACCAACAGTTGATCGATCACCTGCAACAGGCCCAAAGCCATGGCGAGCGGCTCAACCGGGATCTTGCGCGAGAAATCGAACAGCGCCGGGTTATCGAAGAAGAGTTGCTCAAAGCAAAGAGCGGCCTTGAATCACGGGTGGTGGAGCGCAGCCAGGCGCTGGACCTGGCCAACCAGGCCTTGAGCAAAAGCGAAGAGCGCCTGGCCCTGGCGCTCAAGGCCAGTGAGTTGGGATTGTGGGATTGGAACCTGCACACCGATGAAGTCCACCATACGCAACTCAAGGAACTGTTCGGGCTGGAGCCAGAGCAGGTCAAGGCCATGCTCGCTGACCTCAAGCCGCGCCTGCACCCTGACGACTTGCCCACGCTCAAGCGGGCGCTGGTCGAGCATCTCAAGGGGCGTAGTGAGGATTACTGTTGCGAATACCGCGTGCTCCACAGTGACGGCCAATGGCGCTGGATCGAGGATCGCGGGCGGGCGGTCGAGCGTGGTTTTGGCGGCAGGGTCATTCGCATGCTTGGCACGCGTCGCGATATCAGCGCTGAAAAAGCCCAGGAAGAACAGCTGCGCCTTGCCGCGACGGTGTTCGAAGCGGCGAGCGAAGGGATCGTAATCTTCGACCCTGACTACCGCTTGCTGGCAGTGAACCAGGCCTACAGCAAGCTCACCGGCTTTCATAGCGATGAGGTGCTGGGGCGCAGGGCAGGCGAATTGCCTTGTAGCCGCGATGCACGCCGCCACTTCCAGGCTATTCACCAAGCGTTGGAGCAGAATGGCCATTGGCATGGGGAGCTGGTGGAAACCCGCAAGAACGGTGAGCTCTATCCCCAATGGCTACAACTGAGTGTAGTGCGCGATCTACGGGGTAAAGTTGCGCATATTGTCGGCTTCTGTGCTGATCTTTCGGTGCGGCGTGAAACCGAAGAGCGCATGCGCTACCTCACTCATTACGACGAACTGACGGGGCTGGCCAACCGCTCACTCTTCAAGGAGCGTTTGCACGAAGCCAATCAGCGCGTGCGGCAGGGGGGGCGTAGCCTGGCGTTGCTGCACATCGACCTGGATCGCTTCAAGCTGCTCAACGAAAGCCTCGGCCATGAAGTGGCCGACCAGTTGCTCAAGCAGATGGCCCGCCGCCTGAGTAACGCCCTGCCTGAAGCCGACACCATTGCCAGGCTTTCCGGTGACGAGTTTGCCGTGCTGTTCGACGCTTACGGTAGCCTATCGAGCTTGGCCCGAGTCACCAGCCGGCTACTGGATAAATTGCGTACGCCCTTGCGTGTGGGCGACCACGAGTTGGTGATCAGTGCCTCGGTCGGTATCAGCCTGCTACCCGACAACGCACGCGATATCAATGCCCTGGTCAGCCAGGCGAACATGGCCATGCAGCATGCCAAGCACCTGGGTGGGAGCAACTTCCAGTTCTATACCCAAAGCCTGCAAGCGAGCACGCTCGAGCGCTTGCAGTTGGAAACCCATCTGCGCAAGGCCATCGATGAGCGGCAGCTGGAAGTTTTCTATCAGCCCAAGTTGTGCATGGCCACCGGCCGCCTCGAGTCGGCGGAGGCGCTGGTACGCTGGCGGCACCCGCAGTGGGGCATGGTGCCACCGGGCGAATTCATCGGTTTGGCTGAAGAAACCGGGCTGATCGGGCCTATTGGCGAGTTTGTCCTGCAACAGGCGTGTTGGCAGGCGTGTGAGTGGCAACGTCAGGGGCTGGAGCCGATCCGGGTGTCGGTCAATCTATCGGTGCATCAGTTGCGCCAAGGCAAACTGGTAAGCCTGGTTCGTCAGGTTCTCGAAGAGAGCGGGCTGAAGCCTGCGCTGCTGGAACTCGAGTTGACCGAAAGCCAGTTGCTCGACAATGTCGAACACATCATTGCCAGTTTCAAGCAGCTGCGAGAATTGGGGGTGAAGCTGGCGATCGACGATTTTGGCACCGGTTACTCATCGCTGAGTTACCTGAAGCGGTTCCCTGTGGACTACGTCAAGATCGATCAAACCTTCATTCGAGGCCTGGCCGAAGGCAGTGAAGATGCTGCCATTACCCGAGCGATCATCGCCATGGCCCATAGCCTGGACCTCAAGGTGGTGGCAGAAGGCGTCGAGACCCACGAGCAACTGGCCTTTCTCAAGGCCCAGCACTGTGATGAGGTTCAAGGCTATTTGATCAGCCACCCCCTGGAGGCCCACGCCGTGGCGGGGCTTGTGCAAGGTGTTTACACCTTTTAGCTGTACCAGGCCCGGCCCTGATGCTCGAGCAGGGTGTGGGCCTGTTCGGGGCCGGTCGAACCTGCATGGTACGGGCGCGGGCTTTGAAAGTACTCCTGCCAGCCGGTGAGGATGGGGTCTACCCACGCCCAAGCGGCTTCGACTTCGTCGCGGCGCATGAACAAGGTCGAGTCGCCTTCCAGTATGTCCAGCAGGAGGCGCTCATAAGCTTCCCAGCGACGTGCGCGGTTGAAGGCCTGGGCCAGGTTCAAATCGAGCTCCACAGGCTCCAGACGCATGCCCTTGCCGGGCGTCTTGGTCATCAGCTGCAGGCTGATGCGTTCGTCTGGCTGTAGCTGGATGACCAGTTGATTGGTCTGACAGCCTTCGAACAGGCGGTGCGGTACCGGTTTGAACTGAATGACGATTTGCGATGACTTTTTCGCCAAGCGCTTGCCGGTCCGCAGGAAAAACGGTACGCCAGCCCAGCGCCAATTGTTGATACTTGCCTGGATGGCGACAAAGGTCTCCGTATCGCTGTCGTTGTCGACATTTTTCTCGAAGTAATAGGCAGGCACTTCCTGGCCGCCGATCTTGCCGGCGGTGTATTGGCCGCGCACTGTCTTGTCTTGTACATCCTGGCCGGAAATGGGCTTGAGGTCCTTGAGTACCTTTACCTTTTCGTCACGTACGGACTCGGCATCGAATTGTGCCGGCGCTTCCATGGCCACCAGGCAAAGCAGTTGCAGCAAATGATTCTGGACCATGTCGCGCATGGCCCCGGAGCGGTCGTAATAGCTGCCGCGGTTTTCCACACCGAGGGTCTCGCAGACGCTGATCTGGACGTGATCGACATGGCCACTGCGCCACAACGGTTCGAACAGGGCGTTGGCAAAGCGCAGGGCCATCAGGTTCTGCACGGTTTCCTTGCCAAGGTAGTGGTCGATGCGAAATACCTGGGATTCATGGAACACCGAACCGATGGCGGTGTTGATGGCCTTGGCCGACTCCAGCGAATGGCCGATGGGCTTTTCCAATACGATGCGCGACTCATGGTCCGCCAGCCCGGCAATCTGCATATGGGTGGCGATTGACGCAAAAAGCTCCGGGGCGGTGGCCAGGTAGTAGATGCGCATAAGGCCGCCGGGCTCACCGAGGAACCTGGCCAACCGGCCAAAGTCGGCGCTCTGCGAAGCATCCATCGGGAAATAGTCCAGGCGCGCGACAAATCGGTGCCACACATCGTCGTTGAAGTCATTCTTGGCGATTTGCGCGCGACAACGGCGTTCGGCCAGCAATTGAAAATCATTGCGCGGCAAATTGCTGCGGGCCAGGGCAATGATGCGTACGGCAGGGTGCAGGCGATTGTCGCGATACAGGTGATAGAGCGCCGGGAGCAGCTTGTGCAGGGCCAGATCGCCAGTGCCGCCGAAGATCAGAATGTCGCAAGGGATGGTCAATGCAGCAACTCTCCGAGTTCGTTTAGCTGGGCGGGCGGCAGGTCATGTAGTATAACTACAAGAAAGCTACATCCCGGTCTGCCGATAATAACCGAGTCCTGTCCCTTGAATCTGTTGCAACACATCGCCCAGTCGCGTCATTTGTTACGAAAGTCGGAACTTAAAGTCGCCGACCACGTACTTCTTGACCCGGCGGCCGTAATGCATAGCTCCATGGCCGACCTGGCGCATAGCGTCGGGATCAGCGAGCCCACCATCGTGCGTTTTTGCCGGGCGATCGGCTGTTCCGGGTTCCAGGACCTGAAGCTCAAGCTTGCCCAGAGCCTGGCGGCGGGTGCCAGTTTTGGCCAGTTCGCGATCCACGAAGACGACTCGGTTGCCGACTACAGCCTGAAAATTTTCGACACCACGCTACATACCTTGATGGAAGTGCGTGAGCACCTTGATCCGCAAGCCCTGCAACGTGCAGTGACGGCCATGGCCCAAGCCCAGCGTGTCGAGTTTTATGGCTTTGGTGCATCCGGCGCGGTGGCTGCCGATGCCCAGCACAAGTTCTTCCGGCTGTTACTGACAGCAGCGGCCTACTCGGACCCGCACATGCAAGCCATGTCTGCGGTGACCCTCAAGCCGGGCGATGTGGCGATCTGCATTTCCCAGTCGGGTCGCTCCAAGGATTTGCTGATCACCGCCAATCTGGTGCGCGAGAGCGGGGCAACGCTGATTACCCTGTGCCCAAGCCAGACACCACTGGCTGAGCTGTCGACGGTCAACCTGGCGATCGATGTGCATGAAGACACCGAGATCTATACCCCGCTGACCTCGCGTATCGCGCACCTGGTCGTGATCGATGTGTTGGCAATGGGTGTGGCCATGGCCCGTGGCCCGAGCCTGGTCAACCACCTCAAGAGCGTCAAGCGCAGCTTGCGTAGCCTGCGCCTGTCGCCCAAGTCGGTAAAAGCCATCGACGACTGAGGCTTGCAGTCGTCAGCCGACTTAAAAGCATTCACTGACTTGTCATCGACTTGCCGTCAAAGCGTCATTGCCCAAGGCCAACCTGTAGCTCCCGCACTCGACCTGGGAGATAGCAATGGCTCGTTATTTCGATGGCTCGCAACAGTCCGCCAGCAAGACCCGTCGGCAACAGGAAGATCAACGGCGCATGGAATTTCGCCGTGCGATCGAAAGCTATTCCGAGCAGCGCCAGCTGCTTCAGGAAATTGCCGATTTCCCCGATTTGCAAACGGTCAACGTGTGGCAGGTATCGGCGGCAAGTTCCCCGAGAAACGCTCAACCAGTGCGCTGATTTGCGTACGTTCGCTGCGGATGAATGCAAGAAAGGCCAAGGCCACCGGTGACTGCCGCTTGGCCTTGGCCTGCACCACGCACCAGCTGCGATAAAGCGGCAATTCCTCGACCGGCAACTCGCGCAGAATGCCCGTGGCCAGTTCCATATTGACTGCGTGGCGAGTCAGCAAGGCCAAGCCAAGGCCAGCGATCACGCATTCGCGCTGGGCATCGGCTGAAGCGACCTCTAGCGTCTGGGTGAAATGCACGCGTTTGTCCTTGAAGTACTCTTCACAGGCTTTGCGAGTTCCTGAGCCTTGTTCGCGAACCAGCAGGGTATGTGGCTCCAGGTCCTGCAGGCGCAAGCTTTCAAGCTTGCACAGCGGGTGGTCGGGCGGCGCCACGGCAATGATCGGGTTGTTCAGGAAGGGTACGAATTCCAGGCCCATGTCCTGCGGTACCATGGACATGATGATGAGATCGTCGCGGTTATCCGACAGCCGGCGTATGGTTTGCGCACGGTTCACTACGGTCAGGGTCAGGTTGACTTCGGGGTGCTGCTTCTTGAAGGCGGCAAACAGGTGCGGAACGAAATACTTGGCGCTGGATTCCACCGCCAGTTTCAGCTGTCCTTGTAGCGAACCCTGCATGTCGGAAAGCTGCATGTCGAAACTTTCCAAGCGGCCGAAAATGTCCCGACTGGCGCGTTGCAAGGCTTCTGCGGCTTCGGTCAGGTAAAGTTTCTTGCCGATATACTCGAACAGTGGTTGGCCAACCAGCTCCTCCAACTGACGAATCTGCAGGCTGACGGCGGGTTGCGTCAGGGACATTTCGTCGGCTGCTCGACTGTAGGAGCGTAAATCACAGACCTCGTTGAAAATCTGCAATTGACGCAACGTCATACGCATCAATGACTTACGCATTTTTTTCCTGATCCCGCAAAGGCTTGTTACACGACTATAAGCTTTTGCTAATGGTCGACCTAACAAATATTGATTTTTGTTTATCGAGCAACAGCGCTACGGTAATTATGCGACTGGCCAACGATGCTTGGTCACGCGCCGACCGGCTTTTCCGGTTCGTTTGTTTCATCGGTCGAGGAAATACCAGTGATAAAAAAGATCCTGATCGCCAACCGTGGTGAAATTGCCGTACGAATCGTGCGTGCCTGCGCCGAGATGGGCATTCGCTCGGTAGCGATTTATTCCGACGCCGATCGGCATGCCCTGCATGTCAAACGTGCCGACGAAGCCCACAGCATCGGCGCCGAGCCGCTGGCGGGTTACCTGAACCCACGCAAGCTGGTTAACCTGGCCGTGGAAACCGGGTGCGATGCCCTGCACCCAGGTTACGGCTTCCTTTCGGAAAATGCCGAGCTGGCCGATATCTGCGCCGAGCGTGGTATCAAGTTTATCGGGCCGGCGGCCGAAGTCATCCGCCGCATGGGCGACAAGACCGAAGCACGTCGCAGCATGATCAAGGCAGGCGTACCCGTTACCCCAGGTACCGAAGGCAACGTTGCCGACATTCATGAAGCCTTGAGCGAAGGCGAGCGCATCGGCTATCCGGTCATGCTCAAGGCCACTTCCGGTGGTGGTGGCCGCGGTATTCGCCGCTGCAACAGCCGCGAAGAACTGGAACAGGCATTCCCCCGGGTTATTTCAGAGGCAACCAAGGCCTTCGGTTCGGCCGAAGTGTTCCTGGAAAAATGCATCGTCAACCCCAAGCACATTGAAGCGCAGATTCTTGGCGACAGCTTCGGCAACGTGGTGCACCTGTTCGAGCGCGACTGCTCGATCCAGCGCCGTAACCAGAAGCTGATCGAAATCGCCCCGAGCCCGCAACTGACCCCGGAACAGCGTGCCTATATCGGCGACCTGTCTGTGCGCGCAGCCAAGGCAGTGGGTTACGAGAACGCCGGTACCGTGGAGTTCCTGCTCGCCGACGGCGAAGTGTACTTCATGGAAATGAACACTCGGGTGCAGGTGGAACACACCATCACCGAGGAAATCACCGGTATCGATATCGTTCGCGAGCAGATCCGCATCGCTTCCGGCCTGCCTCTTTCGGTCAAGCAGGAAGATATCCATCACCGCGGCTTTGCCCTGCAGTTCCGGATCAACGCTGAAGACCCGAAAAACAACTTCCTGCCGAGCTTCGGCAAGATCACCCGTTACTACGCCCCCGGCGGCCCCGGCGTGCGTACCGATACGGCGATTTACACCGGTTACACCATTCCGCCGTACTACGACTCCATGTGCCTGAAGCTGGTGGTGTGGGCGTTGACCTGGGAAGAAGCCATGGACCGCGGTCTGCGCGCCCTGGACGACATGCGCGTGCAAGGGGTCAAGACCACCGCCGCCTATTACCAGGAAATCCTGCGTAATCCGGAATTCCGTAGCGGCCAGTTCAATACCAGCTTCGTTGAAAGCCACCCTGAACTGACCAACTACTCGATCAAGCGCAAACCCGAAGAGCTGGCCCTGGCCATCGCTGCCGCCATCGCTGCTCACGCAGGCCTGTGAGGAATATGACAATGTCCAAGAAGATCCATGTAACTGACACTATCCTGCGCGACGCTCACCAGTCTCTACTGGCTACCCGCATGCGCACCGAAGACATGCTGCCGATCTGCGAGAAGCTCGACAAGGTCGGCTATTGGTCGCTGGAAGTCTGGGGCGGCGCCACCTTCGACGCCTGCGTGCGCTTCCTCAAGGAAGATCCGTGGGAGCGCCTGCGCAAACTGCGTGCGGCATTGCCTAACACCCGCCTGCAAATGCTGCTGCGCGGCCAGAACCTGCTGGGCTACCGTCATTACAGCGACGACGTGGTCAAGGCATTCGTGGCCAAGGCTGCCGTCAACGGCATCGACGTATTCCGTATCTTCGATGCCATGAACGACGTGCGTAACCTGCGCGTGGCCATCGAGGCCGTGAAAGCCGCCGGCAAGCATGCCCAGGGCACCATCGCCTACACCACCAGCCCAGTGCACACCATCGATGCGTTCGTGGCCCAGGCCAAGCAAATGGAAGCCATGGGTTGCGACTCCGTTGCGATCAAGGACATGGCCGGCCTGCTGACCCCTTACGCCACGGGCGAACTGGTCAAGGCATTGAAAGCCGAGCAATCGCTGCCGGTATTCATCCATTCCCACGACACTGCCGGCCTGGCCGCCATGTGCCAGCTCAAGGCCGTTGAAAACGGTGCCGACCATATCGACACCGCCATCTCCAGCTTCGCCTGGGGCACCAGCCACCCGGGTACCGAATCGATGGTTGCCGCGCTCAAGGGCAGCGAATTCGATACCGGCCTGGACCTGGAGCTGCTGCAAGAGATCGGCCTGTACTTCTACGCCGTACGCAAGAAGTACCACCAGTTCGAAAGCGAGTTCACCTCGGTCGATACTCGCGTACAAGTCAACCAGGTACCAGGCGGGATGATTTCCAACCTGGCCAACCAGCTCAAAGAGCAGGGCGCCCTGAACCGCATGAGTGAAGTGCTGGCGGAAATCCCACGGGTGCGTGAAGACCTCGGCTTCCCCCCGCTGGTAACCCCGACTTCGCAGATCGTCGGTACCCAAGCCTTCTTCAACGTGCTGGCTGGCGAGCGCTACAAGACCATCACCAACGAAGTGAAGCTGTACCTGCAAGGCGGTTACGGCAAGGCACCGGGCGTGGTCAACGAGAACCTGCGTCGTCAGGCCATCGGCAGCGAAGAAGTGATCGACGTGCGTCCGGCCGACCTGCTCAAGCCGGAAATGAACAAGCTGCGCACCGACATCGGCAACCTGGCCAAGTCCGAAGAGGACGTGCTGACCTACGCCATGTTCCCGGACATCGGCCGCAAGTTCCTCGAAGAGCGTGAAGCTGGCACCTTGACTCCTGAAGTGCTGCTGCCGATTCCTGAGGCTGGCCGCGTCGCTTCCGCCGGTGGCGAAGGCGTACCGACCGAGTTCGTCATCGACGTGCACGGTGAAACCTACCGCGTCGACATCACTGGTGTTGGCGTCAAGGCTGAAGGCAAGCGCCACTTCTACCTGTCCATCGACGGCATGCCGGAAGAAGTGGTGTTCGAACCGCTCAACGAATTTGTCGGCGGCGGCAGCAGCAAGCGCAAGCAAGCCAGCGCCCCGGGCCACGTCAGCACCACCATGCCAGGCAACATCGTCGATGTGCTGGTCAAGGAAGGTGATGAGGTCAAGGCCGGCCAGGCGGTGTTGATCACCGAGGCGATGAAGATGGAAACCGAAGTCCAGGCAGCTATCGCCGGCAAGGTTACCGCCATCCACGTGGCCAAGGGCGACCGGGTCAACCCGGGCGAGATCCTGATCGAAATCGAGGGCTGATCAGCCCTCGGTTGTAACAGTTAACCTCTGGGGGGCATGTGCTCCCCTTTTTTTGGCGGTGATTTTAATGGCCTCATCGCGGGCAAGCCCGCTCCTACAAATAAACGCGGACCATGTAGGAGCGGGCTTGCCCGCGATGAGGCCAGACCAGCCAATGAAAACGTCGGGTCTCGATCCGCCCGACACTGCTCCAACGTCAAAACCTGCCCCGAACTCGCCTGATTCTCCGCACAAAGCCACTTCTCGTAAGCCGCCTCGACCTTCGGCCATTCCTCATTGGTAATGGAGTACCAGGCCGTGTCGCGGTTGCAGCCCTTAACCACCATATGATTTCGGAAAACCCCTTCATAGTTGAAGCCAAAGCGCTCTGCCGCCCGCTTGGAGCGGGCATTGGCGTTGTTACATTTCCACTCCAGGCGACGGTTGCCCAGTTCAAAGGCCAGCTTGCTCAGCAAGTACACCGCTTCCGTACCCTTGGGCGTACGTTGCATGGCAGCGCCGAAGGCGATATGACCGATTTCGATGCGGCCATGGGCGGGCACCATCGACATCAGGCTCAGCAGACCCTGGGCCTGGCCCGTGGGCAGGTCGATCACTGCGAAGAACAGCGGGTCGGTGCTGGCGCCGTTGCTGTCGAGCCAGTCATCGAAGCCCTCACGGTCCTTGAATGGGCCGTAGGGCAGGTAGTCCCAGAGCTTGGGATCGGCATCAGGGCCTTGCAGCACCTGCCACAAATCTTCGTCGTGGCGCCTGGGGTCGAGTTTTTCCAGGCGGATGTAACGCCCGGTCATCGGTGTGGTGGGCGGGAGTTTCGCTGGTTGCCACTGTAATGCACGGGTCGACATGGTTGGCTATCCTCTGGACGTTACAGGGGTTTGCGAAACTGGATAAAGCCCGGCCGCTCTGCAATGCGCTCATAGAGCTGGATGCCCGTGGCATTGGTTTCATGGGTCAACCAGTGCACCTTGATGCAGCCATCGGCACGGGCCTGTGCATAAACGAATTCGATCAGCTTACGGCCGATACCCGTGCCACGCAGTTGTGGGCTGACAATCAGGTCTTGCAGGTAGCAAGAGTTTTCCACAGTCCAGCAAGAGCGATGATAGATCCAATGGACCATGCCCACAGCCACGCCGTCGACCCAGGCCAGGGCTGCGTTGATCGGCTCGGCATTATCGAGCATACGCTGCCAGGTAATGGCGGTGACGTTTTCGGCGATTGTTGTCTCGTAGAAGCGCTGGTACGCCTGCCACAAGGGCAGCCATGCGGCGTGATCCTCTGCACTGACCTTGCGAATTTCAACTGCTGACATTTGCTGGCTCCTTTATGCCTGGCCCATGAGTTGGGCAAGTTGTTGGTCTTGTGGGTTGGGGCTGTTCGCAAGGCCATCGCGTACACCTGCGATATCGGCGGCGCAGCGGTTCTGGCTGAGCTTGCGCTTACCTTCCAGGCGCTCGATGGGTAAGGCGAAGCCGACAATGGCCTTGAGCATGCCGTCGATGTAATCGGCAGGGGCATCGCTGACCGCCCAGGGTTTAGCACGGCCAACCTCGTGACGGGCGGTCAGGGCGCCAACCAGGTCGCGCAAACGCTGTGCATCGGTGAATACCTCGGCCCGCCCGTAGGCGTGTACGGCGATGTAATTCCAGGTTGGCACCACTTTGCCGTGCTCACCCTTGCTGGGATAAAAACCGGGGCTGACATAGGCATCGGCACCGGCAAAAATCACCATGGCTTCAGCGCCGGCGGCCAAGGCATGCCAATGCGGGTTGGCCTTGGCCAAGTGGCCGTAAAGGGTGCCATTGGCGCCTTGTTCGGTATTGAGGAGCAAGGGCAAGTGGCTGGCTTGCAGGCCGTGTTCACCGCTGGTGACCAGGATCGCCAGGCGGGTACTCTGGATCTGCTGGTGCAGGCTGGATAGATCGGTGTCCTTGAATGCGGTGGGTAGATACATGGGCAGGTACTCCTCGACGACTGAGGGTATCCTAGGCAGACAATTGGACTGTTGTAAGATCCATTCTATGTAATTTTAGTAGGACCAATGCCATGGCCGAGCGTCTGCTGTCATTGCCTTTCGACCCTGCCGGGATCGAGCTGGACCGTCGCAAGGGCCTGAGCCGTCAACTGTATCAGGCAATGCGCGAGCGCATGCTGGACGGCCGTCTGGGGGGCGGTACGCGCTTACCCGCCAGCCGTGATTTAGCTGCGATGCTGGCTATTTCCCGTAACAGCGTGGTGCGTGCTTACGACCAGTTGTATGCCGAAGGTTTCATCGAGGGTAGGGTTGGCGACGGTACCTATGTGGCCCAATTGATTCATCGGAACCCGGCGCAAGGAAAAATATCCACAAAAGTACCCACAGGCTTTTCAACAGGCTTATCAACAACCTTATCCACAATTTCCACGAACTTTACTGGTTTTACATCCAGTAAAGTTATCCACAATTCGGTCATGGAGCGGCTGCGGGATAATGTTCTGCCGCCTCCACGGAGTGGCCCGCCGCGAGCATTTCGTGTGGGGGTACCGGCTTTCGACCTGTTTCCATTCGACGTGTGGGCCAAGCTGCAAGCGGCTTTCTGGCGAGAACCGGGGTTGCAGCATTTGGGCTATGGCGACCCTGCTGGCGACCCGCGCCTGCGGGAACTGATTGCAGTGTATTTACGTGGATCGCGGGGCCTTTCCTGCACCGCTGAACAAATTGTGATCACCAGTGGTGCACAGCAGGCGATTAGCCTTTGTGCACAGTTGCTGCTCGAGCCCGGCGATAGCGTGGCTGTGGAAAACCCGGGGTATCGTGCCGCAGGTCATGCCTTCGCGATAGCGGGGGCAAAAGTCCAGGGCGTTGCTGTCGACAGTGAAGGGCTCGACTGCGCAGCGCTGCCAGAAATCGAGCGATGCCGCTTGGCCTATGTCACCCCTTCGCATCAGTACCCGACTGGCGTGACAATGAGCTTGGCCAGGCGCCTTGAGTTGCTGGCCTGGGCGCAACGCACACAAGGTTGGATCGTCGAGGACGATTACGATGGCGAATACCGCTACAGCGGGGCGCCGCTTGCACCGTTGGCAGCACTGGATAGTCAGGGCCGGGTTTTGTACGTCGGCACCTTCGGCAAGATAGCTTTCCCGGCCATGCGCTTGGGCTACCTGGTCTTGCCCAGGCAATTGGTTGAGGTGTTCTCGCAACGTCGGGCACTTGATGTGCGTCACTCCGAGATTGGTACCCAGGCAGTCATGGCCGAATTCATGGCGGGTGGTCACTTTCAGCGTCACATCCGGCGAATGCGCCGCGCTGCTTTGAGCCGGCGCAATGCGCTCTTGGCGAGCTGGCCTGTGGATATTCCAGGGTGTGGTGCATTGCCCGTCGTGACGGCAGGCCTGCACGTAGCGGTGCCTGTGGATAGTTTTGCGCGTGAGAGTGAGTTGGTCTCGCAGGCTGAATCCGTGGGTGTGGAGCTCAATCCGTTGAGTAGTTATTGGTTACCGGATTCGATTGAGCCTGTGGATAACCGCGCGGGGTTGGTGCTGGGGTTTGCGGCGGTGGCGGAGGGGGAGATTGCGGGAGCTACGGCGCGGTTGTGCGGGGCATGGGGATTGTAATGCGACCGCTGCGCGCTCGATCGCGGGCAAGCCCGCTCCTACAGGTTCGCGCAAATGTCTGTAGGAGCTGGCTTGCCAGCGATAAGGTCCGAAGGATTTTCAATCAAGTCCCAGACTTGATCTTCGTCCACGCCCGCGTCCGAGCCCGCTCGGCGTCCCGCGCCAAAGGCTGCAAGGTATAGAGCTTGGCCATGGCCTCTTCGGTCGGGTACAGGTTAGGGTTGTTGCGAATGGCTGGGTCCACCAGCTCAGTGGCGTCCTTGTTCGGGTTCGGGTAGCCCACGAAGTCGCTGATCGGTGCGATCACTTTGGGTTGCAGCAGGTAGTTGATGAACGCATGCGCATCGTCCTGATTGGCCGCGCCTTTTGGAATGGCCAGCATATCGAACCAGACAGGCGCGCCTTCCTTGGGCAAGCGCATGTCCACGACCACGCCATTCTTGGCTTCCTTGGCGCGGTTGGCGGCCTGGGAGAAGCTGCCGGAGTAACCCACTGCCACGCAAATATCGCCATTGGCAATGTCGGCCATGTACTTCGAAGAGTGGAAGTAAGTGATATGCGGTCGAATCTTCATCATCAACGCTTCGGCTTGCTTATAGTCATCAGGCTTACTGCTGTTGGGTGGCAAACCCAGATAGCTCAGCGCCAGTGGCAGGATTTCCGAAGGTGAGTCGAGCAGGGCCACGCCGCACTGCTGCAGCTTGCTGATGTTCTCTTCCTTGAAGATCAGGTCCCAGCTGTCGACCGGCGCATTGTCGCCTAGCACGGCCTTGACCTTAGCCGGGTTGAAACCGATCAGCACGGTGCCGTACATGTAAGGCACGCCGTACTTGTTGCCGGGGTCGTTGGCCTCGATCAGCTTCATCAGTTTCGGGTCTAGGTGCTCCCAATTGGGGATCTTGCTACGGTCGATGGGCTGGAACACGCCCGCTTGTATCTGTTTGGCGAGGAACACGTTGGAAGGTACCACCACGTCGTAGCCGGAGTTACCGGTCAGCAACTTGGCTTCGAGGGCTTCGTTGGTGTCGAAAATGTCATAGATCAGTTTGACCTGGGTATCTTTCTGGAAGTCCACCAGGGTTTGTGGCGTGATGTAGTCGAACCAGTTGTACACACGCAGGGTGCGTTGTTCGTCAGCCTGTGCGGCACAGGCGAGCAGGGTGGTACACAGCAGGGGAGCGAGGAGGCGTTTGAGTGTGTTCATGCACGGGCTTCCTGTTGAGCGCTTTCGAAACCTTCCAGTACGTTCACCGCATTGATGCCGATTTCTTCGACGGCATAGCCACCTTCCATCACGAACAGGGTGGGCTTGCCGAGCCTGGCGATGCGTTGGCCCATGCTCAGGTAATCCGGGCTGTCGAGCTTGAACTGGGAAATCGGGTCATCCTTGAAGGTGTCGACCCCCAGGGAAATCACCAGCACATCTGGCGCATAGGCATCGATGCGTTCGCAGGCTTGATCAAGCGCGGTGCTCCAGGTCGCCCAGTCGCTGCCCGCGGCCAGTGGGTAATTGATGTTGCAGCCCACACCTGCACCTTCGCCCAGTTCGTCGGCATAGCCGAGGAAGAACGGGAATTCCGCTTCCGGGTGGCCATGGATCGAAGCAAAGAACACATCGCTGCGATCATAGAAAATCGACTGAGTGCCATTGCCGTGGTGATAGTCGACATCGAGGATGGCTACTTTCGAGTGGCCTTGATCTAGGAAGGCCTGGGCGGCGATGGCAGCGTTGTTCAGGTAACAATAGCCGCCCATGAGGTCGCTGGCGGCATGGTGCCCCGGTGGGCGACACAGGGCGAAGGCACTGTGTGCACCGGCCTGGATTTCGGCTTGCGCGGTCAGGGCAACCTGCGCTGCGCTGTAGGCGGCTTGCCAGGTGCCGGCGGTGATAGGGGCACCCCCATCAAAGCTGTAATAGCCAAGCTCACCCAGCAGGCTGGTCGGTTTGATCCTGCGCAGCGTGCGAGCCGGCCAAGTGAACGGCAGCAGGTCGCCATCGCGATTGAGTTCGGCCCAGCGCGCCCAGGCGCCCTGGAAGAAGTTCAGGTAGTCGGTGCTGTGAATGCGTTGCAGGGGCGACCGGCCGAAATCCCGAGGTGCCTGTACCGGCCCGAGGTTTCGGTCCTTGACGCGCTGCAAGACGTGGTCGGCGCGCGAAGGCATTTCGAAGCAGGGCATCAATTGCCCGTCCATCAGCTCGCAGCGGCCGTGGTGCAGGTGGTGATCGTCCGAGTAAATCGTCAGCATTTTTCTTGTTCTCCGAAGACACAGGCGTGGCTCATTGTTGATGCACGAGGACTGGGAGAGAACGTCGGTAACGGCCAAAAGGGGATCGATATGGCCAAACTCGATGTCCGCAATTCGCCCTTTTCAGTGGCGGAGTGCTCGGTTCAGGCGCGATAGTGGCTGGGGGCAACTCCGCTCCAGCGCATGAAGGCATGACGGAAGCTGGCGGTTTCGCTGAAGCCCAGCGCCTCGGCGATGCGGTAGATCGGCAGTTGGTTGTCCGCCAGCAATTGCTTGGCCCGCTCGAAGCGTAGTTCGTCGAGTAATTCCTGGTAGCTGGTGCCAAGTTCATGCAGGTGCCGGCGTAGCGTGCGCGCCGAGCAATTCATCTGCCGCGCAAGCCCATCCAAGCCCGGGGCGGCGTCCAGTTGGGCCGCCAACTGTTGCCGAATCCGCCCCAGCCAGCTCTGACGCCCGTTGAATTCGATGTTCTGGCGCCGGCAGCGCTCTGCCATGGCGCGATGGGTTACGACATCGGCCAGTGGCAGGGGCTGGTCGAGCCATTTTTTGTCGAAGGCGAACGCGTGATCAGTTGCTTTGAACTGCACGGTGCAGTCGAAGGTTTCGGCGTAACGGGTCTGATACGCCGGCGCAGGATGGGCGAAGCGTGCCGCCAGCAGTGGCAAGGGATGGCCGAGCATGTCGTCGCAGATGATTTTCATCGAGGTCAGGCAAAGTTCGCCATTGAACACCGCCAGGTTTGGCCGGTCTCGATAATCGCTGGCGCTCAACCAGATCCATTCACCGTCTTCGATCAATTGCAGGTGAAAAAGTGTTCCCAGCAGCGCAGGGTAGTGCAGGGCCAGGCGCAAAGCGTCACCTAAGGTGGCACTTGAGAGCAGGGCATAGCCGAGCATGCCGTAGGAGGAAACGTGTAATCGTCGGCCCAGCTCCAGGCCGATCTCCTGGCGTAGGGCGACAGCGTTGGCACACACCTGCATTTCCTGGTTGGTGGTGATGCGAGGATCAGCCATTCCGAGGTCCGCTTCATTGATCCCGCTGCCTGCCAGCAATGCTTCGCTGGAAAGGCCTTCGGCCTTGAAGGTATTGAGAACCAGTGAAACGGCGTTGAGGGTGGTCAGGTGGGAATGCAGCATTTGCAGTATCCAGCTTGGGGGCTGCTGGAAAGCGAGCAATTTGTATGCCGCGATGAGGCCCTAAGGGCCTCCAATCTCAGCGCAACTCCCCGCACAGGTCTAACTCCACCAACCGGCGCACCTCGTCGGCCGGCAGGCCCGCCCCGATCAAGGCATGCAACTTACCGAACGCCGCCTCGCGAGTCATGCCACCTCCAGACAGCACACCAACCTCACGCAATCGGCTTCCGGCCTCATACACATCGAGTTCAACACCGCCTTCATGGCATTGGGTGATGGCGACAACGATCACGCCGCGAGCCTGGGCCTGCTTCAAGGCCGCCAGGAACGGCGAGTTATCGCAAGGCCCGGTACCGCTGCCGAAGCATTCAAGTACCAGTGCCTCAACGCCGGTATTGATGACAGCTTCGAGGGGCTGCGCCCCAAAGCCCGGTACCAGTGGCAGCACGGCCACGTTGGCCAGGCGTTTGGGTTGACGGTATTCAAGCATGCTGGGCAGGTCGGCCAACGCTGCCACACCGCCGTTGCGCTTGAGCGCTGCAAACGGCTTGCGCCCAAAACTACGAATTTTCGCGCAGCGCGTCGGCAGCAGCATCTCGCCATGAAAATACAGATGCACACCGCTTGCCACGCCGTCGGCCAATGCCTGAAGCGCACCGTTGACGTTTTCCCAGGCATCGCTGTCCGGTACGCCAGCTGGCAGCATGGAGCCAGTGAATACTACCGGAGCAGCAAGCCCCAGCATCTGGAAACTCATGGCCGCGGCGCTGTAGGCCAGGGTGTCGGTGCCATGCAGGATAAGTACAGCGTCGCAGCCTCCGTCGACAGCTTCGATGATTGCCGTGCGCAGGCGTTGCCAGTAAGCCGGTGTCATGTTGGCGCTGTCGATCAGTGGCAGCAGTTCGCGAAAGCGCCATTCGGGCAGGGACAGCTGTGGCTGGCCCGCAAGCTGTTCACGCATGCGTTGTTCGAATCCTGAAGCCGGGGCCAGGCCGCTGGCGCTCGCTTGCATACCGATGGTGCCGCCGGTGTAGAGCACCATGATGCGCTTGGCAGCTTGCGATTTGACGGGGTTCATTGCCCATACTCCTGTGGTCGGCGGCGGTACGAAATGGGTCAACAGTACGCCAGGCTCTAGCAGTTCGACAAAGCAAAAAAAAGGGCCCGAAGCCTTCGCTTCGAGCCCTCAAAAGGTGAGAGGTGTCTAGTCCCTCGACCTGGTGAGCGTGTTACGGCTTAGGCCTTCAGGGGCACCAAGCGTGGAGCGATCATGTTTTCCGGACGCAGGATGTCGGCGAGCATGACGTCGTCGAGCAGGCCTTCCTCACGTACCAGTTCCAGTACGCCGCGGCCGGTTTCCAGCGCGATACGAGCGATACGGGTGGCGTTCTCATAGCCGATGTACGGGTTCAGCGCGGTCACCAGGCCGATCGAGTGTTCGACCAGTTCACGGCAACGCTGTTCGTTGGCGGTGATGCCGACGATGCAGTGTTCACGCAGCATGTCCATGGCGCGTTGCAGCAGGCCGATCGAGTCGAAGATCTTGTAGGCGATCAACGGTTCCATAACGTTCAGCTGCAGCTGGCCACCTTCGGCAGCGATGGTCAGGGCCAGGTCATTGCCGATGATTTCAAAGGCAACCTGGTTGACCGCTTCCGGAATAACCGGGTTGACCTTGCCTGGCATGATCGAGCTGCCTGGCTGACGCGCTGGCAGGTTGATCTCGTTGATGCCAGTGCGCGGGCCGCTGGAGAGCAGGCGCAGGTCGTTGCAGATTTTCGACAGCTTGACCGCGGTACGCTTGAGCATGCCGGAGAACAGCACGAAAGCGCCCATGTCCGAGGTGGCTTCGATCAGGTCGGCAGCCGGGACCAGCGGCTGGCCGCTGATGGTTGCCAGGCGCGACACGGCCAGGGCTTGGTAGCCCGGGTCGGCGTTGATGCCGGTACCGATGGCGGTGCCGCCCAGGTTCACTTCGGTCAGCACTTCCGGTGCCAGGGTGCGCAGGCGCTGCAGGTCTTCGGTCAGCGTAGTGGCGAAGGCGCGGAATTCCTGGCCCAGGGTCATCGGCACGGCGTCTTGCAGTTGGGTACGGCCCATCTTCAGGACGTGGCTGAACTCTTCACCTTTTGCGGCGAAGGCCTGGATCAGGCTGTCGAGGCTGGCGAGCAGGGCGTCGTGACCGAGCAGCAGACCCAGGCGGATAGCCGTCGGGTAGGCGTCGTTGGTCGACTGAGCCATGTTCACGTCGTTGTTCGGGTGCAGGTACTGGTATTCGCCCTTGCTGTGGCCCATGGCCTCCAGCGCGATGTTGGCGATGACTTCGTTGGCATTCATGTTGGTCGAAGTGCCAGCGCCGCCTTGAATCATGTCGACCACGAACTGCTCATGGAAGTCGCCGCGGATCAATCGTGCACAAGCTTCGCTGATAGCAGCATGCTTGTCGGCGCTCAGGTGGCCGAGTTCACGGTTGGCGTCGGCAGCGGCTTGCTTGACCATGGCCAGGGCCACGACCAGCTTGGGGTAGTGCGAGATCGGAACGCCCGAGAGACGGAAGTTATTTACCGCTCGCAGGGTCTGGATGCCGTAGTACGCTTCAGCGGGAACTTCGAGAGCGCCAAGCAGGTCTTTTTCGATGCGCAATGATGCAGCGGAGGACATGATAGAGATATTCTCAATAAGGAGCCGGTCAAGGCCGGAACACTGCCAATGCTAGGCTTGTGGCGAATTTGCAGCCAATGCTGTTACACGCTGCCCTATGCATAAACGGCATAATGTTGTTGTGACGCTTATTTTGAATCGAACGTGTGAAGCCGTTTGGCAGGTCCCTGGAGGCCTTGATGAACCTTGAAAGCAAATGGCTGGAAGACTTCAGCGCCTTGGCCGCTACCCGCAGTTTTTCCCAGGCGGCGGAGCGCCGTTTTGTTACCCAGCCGGCATTCAGCCGGCGTATCCGCAGCCTTGAGGCAGCGTTGGGCCTGACCCTGGTCAACCGCTCGCGCACGCCGATCGAGCTCACTGCAGCAGGGCAATTGTTCCTGGTTACAGCACGTACGGTGGTTGAGCAGTTGGGCGAGGTGCTGCGCCACCTTCACCATCTTGAGGGTGGGCAGGGCGAAGTGATGCAGGTGGCGGCAGCGCACTCCTTGGCCCTGGGTTTTTTCCCCCGCTGGATCGCCCAGCTGCGTAACGAGGGCTTGAACATCGCCACCCGTCTGGTAGCGACCAACGTCGGTGACGCGGTGCATGCCTTGCGCGAAGGCGGGTGCGACCTGATGCTGGCGTTCTACGACCCCGACGCGGCCTTGCAGATGGACTCGGAGATTTTTCCTTCCCTGCACCTGGGGCACACGGAAATGCTGCCTGTTTGCGCCGCCGATGCCGACGGCAAGCCACTGTACGATCTGGAAACCGAAGGCAGTGTGCCGCTTTTGGCTTACAGCGCCGGGGCATTTCTGGGGCGTTCGGTGAATCTGTTGCTGCGCCAGCGCAACCTGCGCTACACCACCGTGTATGAAACCGCCATGGCCGACAGCCTCAAGAGCATGGCGCTGGAAGGCCTGGGCATTGCCTGGGTGCCACACTTGAGTGTGCGCGCCGAGTTGGCGCGCGGTGAATTGGTGGTATGCGGTGGTCCACAGTGGCATGTGCCGCTGGAGATTCGCTTGTACCGTTGTGCCTTGGTTCGCAAGGCGAACGTAAGGCTGCTTTGGCGCAAGCTGGAGGCCACCGCCGCGCAAGGCCAGGAATCGCAGGTTGCTCAAGGGGCAGTGCTGAGGTAATTGCGAATGGCTGCTCTGTTGGCATCGCTGTATCGAGGGCAACTGGAGTAAAAAATAGTATGAGTGGGGTAGGTGAAGGTACTGCATACCCAGCCGTTGTAGAGAAGCTGTGCTGCTTCATGTGTTGCATCGAACAAGTGCCCAAGCTCATGTGCTGCGGTACCGTATGCATTGACAGATGCGATGGCCGCAGTGCTGCCCGGATTTGCCACCCCCAGTGTTTCGAAATTGATATTGTTTCGGGTGAGCAGCAAATATTTGTTGGTTTTGAAAGATCCGATTGAGGATGCTATTTGTTTTCGGTAGTTCTGGGTTAAGTCGGTCCAGTTTTTTATCAGCTCTGCTTTTGGGACTTCTTGATAGGGAAAGCTTGTGTACGGTGGCCGTTGCGAGATGTATTCAATATCAATTTGGCGGTCGGTAAGGGTCTTCATTTCAACTTCCCATGAAGCCAGATAATTGTAGTGAACCCCTTCTCTGACATGTGCGGGAAGGTCATCATGCAAAAAAACTGTTACCTTGATCGGCGCCTGTTCGGATGCCTGGGCAAAAGAAAAATAACTAATAAATGCGAACGCAACAAATGTCGCTATGCGTGTGATTAGTTTAGACATTGAAAGTCAATCCTTGATATTCAATTTTAGGTTGAGCGCATGTTGTGAGATGTGCGCGTTTTGTTACAAGAGCATTTTTTATTCCGTGGAATGCCCATTAACTTGAATGTTCAAGTTGCACCTTTTTCGAGCCGTTTCGCAGCAGGAAACTCCTCCAACAAAGGCTGCTCACCGGAGAAATGACGGACGGTGCGGCGCACTGGGCCACACCCATTGCTTTGCGGTATACTGCCCGGCCTCTGGTCGCACCGACTGGATCAAAATTCGCATAACAAGCCACGCCGGTAGCCCCCGCGTGGCTTGTTGTTTTTTGACGCGCCTGCGGGCGCCCAAGAGAAGAGGCTCGACGATGAGTGCACTGGTTGGCGTGATCATGGGCTCCAAGTCCGATTGGTCCAC
>CAYVPI010000075.1:0-24190 GCA_964453495.1 uncultured Pseudomonas sp.
TGGCCATCCTGATTTCCCTGGTGGTGTCGCTGACCCTGACGCCGATGATGTGCGCGCGCCTGCTCAAGCGTGAGCCGAGCGAGGCCGAGCAGGGCCGCTTCTACCGGGCCAGCGGCGCGTGGATCGACTGGATGATCGCCGCCTACGGGCGCAAGTTGCAGTGGGTGCTCAAGCACCAGCCGCTGACCCTGCTGGTGGCCGTCGCCACCCTGGGCCTGACGGTGGTGTTGTACCTGGTGGTGCCCAAGGGCTTCTTTCCGCAACAGGACACCGGGGTGATCCAGGGCGTCTCCGAAGCACCGCAGTCGGTTTCCTTCAGCGCCATGAGCCAACGCCAGCAGGAACTGGCCGCCATCGTCCTCAAGGACCCGGCGGTGGCCAGCCTGTCGTCTTATATCGGCGTCGATGGCGACAACAGCACCCTCAACAGCGGCCGCTTGCTGATCAACCTCAAGCCTCATGCCGAGCGGGATATCAGCGCGGCGCAGGTCATCGCCCGGCTGCAGCCGGAGGTCGACAAGCTGGTTGGCGTGCGTCTGTTCATGCAGCCGGTGCAGGACCTGACCATCGAAGATCGTGTCAGCCGTACTCAGTACCAGTTCAGCATGTCCTCACCCGACGCCGAATTGCTGAGCCTGTGGAGCGGCAAGCTGGTCGACGCCCTGGCCCAGCGCCCGGAACTTACCGACGTCGCCAGCGACCTGCAGGACAAGGGCCTGCAGGTGTACCTGGCCATCGATCGCGACGCCGCCAGCCGCCTGGGTGTCAACGTCGGCGACATCACCAACGCCTTGTACGACGCCTTCGGCCAACGGCAGATTTCCACCATCTACACCCAGGCCAGCCAATACCGGGTGGTGCTGCAAGCGGCGGCCGCCGTCAACATCGGGCCGCAGGCGCTGGAGCAGATCCACGTCAAGACCACCGACGGCGGCCAGGTACGGCTGTCGAGCCTGGCCCGTATCGAACAGCGGTCGGCGCAGTTGGCCGTTGCCCATATCGGCCAGTTCCCGGCGGTGATGATGTCGTTCAACCTGGCGCCCGGCGTGGCGTTGGGCGAGGCGGTCAAGGTGATCGAGCAGGTGCAGCAGGACATCGGCATGCCCACCGGCGTGCAGACGCGCTTCCAGGGTGCGGCCGAAGCCTTTCAGGCGTCGCTGTCGAGCACGCTGTTGCTGATCCTGGCAGCGGTGGTGACCATGTACATCGTGCTGGGCGTGTTGTACGAAAGCTATATCCACCCGGTGACCATCCTCTCGACCCTGCCTTCGGCGGCAGTGGGTGCCTTGCTGGCGCTGCTGCTCAGCGGCAACGATCTGGGCATGATCGCGATCATCGGCATCATCCTGCTGATCGGTATCGTCAAGAAGAACGCGATCATGATGATCGACTTCGCCCTGGAAGCCGAGCGCAACCAGGGCCTGGACCCGCAGACGGCCATCTACCAGGCGGCCTTGCTGCGCTTTCGGCCGATTCTGATGACCACCCTGGCGGCATTGTTCGGTGCCTTCCCCTTGATGCTGGCCAGTGGTTCCGGCGCCGAATTGCGCCAGCCACTGGGTCTGGTAATGGTCGGCGGCCTGCTGGTCAGCCAGGTACTGACATTGTTCACCACGCCGGTGATCTACCTGTACTTCGACCGCCTGGCGCGGCGCTGGCGGCGTGAGCCCCAGGGCCAGGAGCAGAGTTCCGTATGAACCTGTCAGGGCCGTTCATTCGCCGGCCGGTGGCGACCATGCTGCTGAGCCTGGCGATCATGTTGCTGGGCGGCGTCAGCTTCGGCCTGCTGCCAGTGGCGCCGTTGCCGCAGATGGATTTTCCGGTGATCGTGGTCCAGGCGAACTTGCCGGGGGCCAGCCCCGAGGTCATGGCTTCGTCGGTGGCAACGCCCCTGGAGCGCTCCTTCGGCAGCATTGCCGGGGTCAACACGATGAGCAGCCGTTCGAGCCAGGGCTCGACGCGGGTGATCCTGCAATTTGACCTGGACCGCGACATCAATGGCGCCGCCCGCGAGGTCCAGGCGGCGATCAATGCCTCGCGCAACTTGCTGCCCAGCGGTATGCGCAGCATGCCGACCTACAAGAAGGTCAATCCGTCCCAGGCACCGATCATGGTGCTGTCGCTGACCTCCGATGTACTGGAGAAGGGTCAGCTCTATGACCTGGCCTCGACCATCCTGTCCCAGAGCCTGTCCCAGGTGCCTGGCGTCGGCGAAGTGCAGATCGGCGGCAGCTCGCTGCCGGCGGTGCGGGTCGAACTCGAACCGCAGTTGCTCAACCAGTACGGCGTCTCCCTCGATGAAGTGCGCCAGACCATCGCCAATTCCAACGTGCGTCGGCCCAAGGGCTTTGTCGAGGATGGCGAGCGCAGCTGGCAGGTGCAGGCCAATGACCAGCTGGAAAAGGCCAAGGACTACGAGCCGCTGATCATTCGCTACGAAAACGGCTCGGTGTTGCGCCTGAGCCATGTGGCCACGGTTCGCGACGCAGTGGAAGACCGCTACAACAGTGGTTTTTTCAATGACGACTCGGCAGTGCTGCTGGTGATCAACCGCCAGGCCGGTGCCAACATCATCGAGACCGTGGCGCAGATCAAGGCGCAACTGCCGGCGCTTGAAGCGGTGCTGCCGGCCAGCGTCAAGCTCAATGTGGCGATGGACCGTTCGCCGGTGATCAAGGCCACCCTGCATGAAGCCGAGATGACCTTGATGATCGCCGTAGCCCTGGTGATCCTGGTGGTGTTCCTGTTCCTGGGCAACCTGCGCGCGTCGCTGATCCCGACCCTGGCGGTGCCGGTGTCGCTGGTGGGTACCTTCGCGGTCATGTACCTGTGTGGGTTCTCCCTCAACAACCTGTCGCTGATGGCGCTGATCCTGGCCACGGGCCTGGTGGTCGACGATGCCATCGTGGTGCTGGAGAACATTTCGCGGCACATCGACGAAGGTGTGTCACCGATGCGCGCGGCCTACCTGGGCGCCAAGGAAGTCGGTTTTACCCTGTTGTCCATGAACGCCTCACTGGTGGCGGTGTTTCTCTCGATCCTGTTCATGGGCGGCATTGTCGAGAAGCTGTTCCGAGAGTTCTCGATCACCCTGGCGGCGGCCATTGTGGTGTCACTGGTGGTCTCCCTGACCCTGACCCCGATGCTGTGCGCGCGCTGGCTCAAGCCCCATGTGCCAGGTACGGAAAACGGCCTGCAGCGCTGGAGCCGGCAAACCAACGAACGCCTGGTCGGCGCTTACGACCGCAGCCTGGGTTGGGTATTGCGCCATCCGCGGCTGACCCTGGCCAGCTTGCTGGTAACCATTGCTGTGAACGTCGCCTTGTACGTGGTGGTGCCCAAGACTTTCCTCCCGCAGCAGGACACCGGGCAACTGATCGGCTTTGTGCGCGGCGACGATGGCCTGTCGTTCTCGGTGATGCAGCCAAAGATGGAAATCTATCGGCGCGCCCTCCTGGCCGACCCGGCAGTGGAAAGCGTGGCGGGTTTCATCGGCGGCAACAACGGCATCAACAACGCCTTCATTCTGGTCAAGCTCAAACCGATCAAGGAACGTAACCTTTCCGCACAGAAGGTTATCGAGCGCCTGCGCAAGACAGTGCCCAAGGTGGCTGGCGGCCGCCTGTTCCTGATGGCTGACCAGGACCTGCAGTTCGGCGGGGGCCGCGAGCAGAGTTCGGCGCAGTACCAGTACATCCTGCAGAGCGGTGACCTGGCGTCCTTGCGCCAGTGGTACCCCAAGGTAGTCGCAGCGCTCAAGGCCTTGCCCGAGCTGACCTCCATCGATGCCCAGGAGGGTAGAGGGGCGCAGCAGGTGACGTTGATCGTCGATCGCGACCAGGCCAAGCGCCTGGGCATCGACATGAACATGGTCACCACGGTGTTGAACAACGCCTACAGTCAGCGGCAGATTTCCACCATCTACGACAGCCTGAACCAGTATCAGGTGGTGATGGAGATCAACCCCAAGTATGCCCAGGACCCGCTTACCCTGGAGCAGGTTCAGGTGATTACTGCCGACGGCGCGCGGGTGCCGTTGTCGACCTTTGCCCGCTATGAGAACAGCCTGGCCGAGGACCGGGTCAGCCATGAAGGCCAGTTCGCCTCGCAAAGCATTGCCTTCGACCTGGCCCCCGGAGTCAGCCTGGACGCGGCGATGGTCAAGGTCGAACGGGCCATCGCCCAGGTCGGCCTGCCCGAGGAAGTGATCGCCAAGGTGGCAGGCACCAGTGATGCCTTTGCGGCCAGCCAGAAGAGCCAGCCATGGATGATCCTCGGCTCGCTGCTGGCGGTGTACCTGGTGCTGGGGATTCTCTATGAAAGCTACATCCACCCCTTGACCATTTTGTCGACGCTGCCGTCAGCCGGGGTAGGCGCCTTGCTGACCATCTATGTGCTGGGCGGCGAGTTCAGCCTGATCTCGTTGCTGGGGCTGTTCCTGTTGATCGGCGTGGTCAAGAAGAACGCGATCCTGATGATCGACCTGGCCCTGCAGCTGGAGCGCAACAACGGCATGACGCCGCTGGAATCGATCCGCAGCGCGTGCCTGTTGCGCCTGCGGCCGATCCTGATGACCACCCTGGCGGCCATCCTCGGTGCCTTGCCGTTGCTGCTTGGCAGCGCCGAGGGTGCGGAGATGCGCCAGCCCCTGGGCGTGACCATTATCGGCGGGCTGGTGTTCAGCCAGGTCCTGACGCTTTACACCACCCCGGTGGTCTACCTCTACCTCGACCGCCTGCGCCATCGCTTCAACCACTGGCGCGGCGTGCGTACCGATGCATCCCTGGATACCCCGCTATGACCGTCAAGTTGCCCGAACCCGCCGCCAAACCGCAGCGCCTGCGCCTGCTCAGCCTGAGCTTGTGTGCGCTGATGCTCAGCGCTTGCGCCCTGGGGCCGGATTATCAGCGCCCGGATGTGACCACCCCGGCCCAGTTCAAGCAGGCCGAAGGCTGGCGTCAGGCGCAGCCGGCCGATGGCTTGGCGCGGGGTGCCTGGTGGGAGTTGTACGGCGATTCGCAACTCAATGGCCTGGTCGAGGAACTCAACCGTTCCAACCAGACGGTCGCCCAGTCCGAAGCGCAATACCGCCAGGCCCAGGCGCTGGTGCGCACCACCCGCGGCGCGCTGTTCCCGACCGTCGACCTGAGTGCCGGCAAGACCCGCTCCAGCCAAGGTTCGGGCAGTAGTAATTCGAGCCTGAGCAGCTCCAGCAGTGGTATTCGCGACACCTATCGCACCGAGCTGGGCGTGAGTTGGCAGGCCGACTTGTGGGGCAAGCTGCGTCGGGGTCTGGAAGCCGATACGGCGAGCGCCCAGGCCAGCCTTGCGGACCTGGCGGCCGTGCGCCTGAGCCTGCAGTCGGAACTGGTGCAGAACTACCTGCAGCTGCGCGTGATCGATGAGCAGAAGCGCTTGCTCGAAGCGACCGTCGAGGCGTACGAGCGCTCGCTGAAAATGACCGAGAACCAGTACCGTGCCGGGGTGTCGGGCAAGGACGCGGTGGCTCAGGCGCAAACGCAGTTGCGCAGTACCCAGGCCGACCTGGTCGACTTGGCCTGGCAGCGTGCCCAATTCGAGAACGCCATTGCCGTGTTGATGGGCAAGGCTCCAGCCGACTTCAGCCTGGCCGCTACCACCGAGATTCCGGCGTTGCCGGCGATCCCCCTGGCATTGCCGTCGCAATTGCTTGAGCGGCGCCCCGACATCGCTGCGGCAGAGCGCTCGGTCATGGCGGCCAATGCCGAGATCGGTGTGGCCAAGACTGCCTATTTCCCGGACCTGACCCTGAGCCTGAGTGGTGGCTACAGCAGCAGTAGCTTCTCTGACTGGATCAGCTTGCCCAACCGCTTCTGGTCGGTCGGCCCGCAATTGGCCATGACCCTGTTCGACGGCGGCCAGCGCGCTGCCGAAGTCGACCGCACCGAAGCTGCCTACGACCAGACGGTGGCCCAGTACCGGCAAACGGTGCTCGACAGTTTCCGTGAAGTGGAAGACTACCTGGTCCAGCTCAAGGTCTTCGAGCAGGAGGCTGGGGTGCGGGTCCAGGCGCTGGAGTCGGCGCGCGAGTCGCTGCGCTTGACCAATAACCAGTACAAGGCTGGCCTGATCGCCTACCTGGATGTGGTCAACGTCCAGACCACGGCCCTGAGCAACGAGCGCAGCGTGCTCAACCTGCTGCAGAGCCGCTTGATTGCCAGCGTGCAGCTGATCGCGGCACTGGGCGGAGGCTGGGAAGCTGAAACGGCCCTGAGCGCCAACGACTGAGGGCTGTAGCAGCTGGCGGAGCCTGCGTCCGGCTGCGGAGCAGTCGTGAAATCCGACTATGCGGTGCTTTCAGATAGACCGCGCAACCAGGTTTACGGCTGCTCTGCAACCGGACGCAGGCTTCACCAGCTGCTACGGATCGTGCGGAACCTTAACTGATCACAAGTGCGAATGATGGCGATTTAATTCCCGTGCGTTTCCGTATAGGTTCAGTACAATAATCGGCTTTCGATCGGGCAGCGGCTGCCCGATAACCCGGCCCCGGAACGCTCCATGCTTATCGGTCAATATTCCCCCACCCTGGTGTTGATTTCTCTCTGTGTAGCGATCCTTGCGTCCTATACCGCACTGGACTTGACCGGGCGCATCGCCACGGCCAAGGGGCGCGCAATCCACCTGTGGACAGCCGGTGGCGCCCTGGCCATGGGTGTGGGTATCTGGTCGATGCACTTTATCGGCATGCTTGCGTTCAGCCTGCCGATCGAGCTGGGATATGACCTGACCATCACACTGCTTTCGCTGCTGATCGGTATCCTGTCCTCAGGCTTTGCCCTGTGGCTGGTCAACCAGCCGAGCCTGCCGGCCGGGCAACTGACGTTCGGTGCGCTGATCATGGGGGCGGGCATCAGCGGTATGCATTACACCGGCATGGCAGCCATGCAAATGCAGCCGGGCATCGATTACCACTGGGGTTACCTGACGGCTTCGCTGGTCATCGCCGTCGCAGCTTCAGCCGCCGCCTTGCGGATTGCCTTCCAACTGCGTCGGCAGACGCCCCATGTGCGCCTGATACGCGGTGGTGCCGCGATCGTGATGGGCGTCGCCATCGTCGGCATGCACTACACCGGCATGGCCGCTGCCAACTTTCCCGAGGGCAGTTTCTGTGGCGCCGCACTGTCCGGCCTCAGTGGCCATGGCCTGGATTACCTGGTGCTGATCACCAGCCTGGCGGTACTGGCCATCGCCTTGCTGACCTCGGTGCTGGACGCACGCCTGGAAGCACGCACCGCCGAGCTTGCCAACTCCCTGACCCTGGCCAACCAGGAACTGACCAAGCTGGCCTTGCATGACACCCTGACCGGATTGCCCAACCGGGTACTGCTGGCCGACCGTATCGACCAGGCCATGTACAAGGTTGCCGAAAGCGGTGGCTGTTTCGCCTTGATGTTTATTGACCTGGATGGCTTCAAGCCGGTCAACGATGCCTTCGGCCACCATATGGGCGACCAGTTGTTGCGCGAAGTGGGCTTGCGCCTGCGCGCCGATCTCCATAGCCAGGACACGTTGGCGCGCATAGGCGGCGATGAGTTCGTGCTGTTGGTGCAATTGCCTGAACCCAATGATGCGCCAAGCGTCGCTGCCAACCAGGTCAATCTCATCTCGCGGCCATTCCGGGTGGGCGAGCAGAGCCTGCAGATTTCCGCCAGTATCGGTATCGCCATGTTCCCGGGCAATGGTACCGACCAGCACGAACTGCTGATGAACGCCGATGCCGCGATGTACCACGCCAAGAGTGCCGGCAAGAACGGCTACAGCTTCTTCGATGGGTCGATGAACACCAATGCGCGCAAGCAATTGCAACTGCTGCAGGAGTTGCGCATGGCCCAGGAACGGGGGCAACTGCGCCTGCATTACCAACCCAAATTCGACGCCAGCAACGGCCAGCCGGTGGGCGCCGAGGCGCTGCTGCGCTGGGAGCATCCGCAACTGGGCTTGCTGTTGCCGGACAAGTTCATCGTGCTGGCAGAAAAGACCGGCCTGATCATCCCCATCGGCGACTGGGTGCTGGACGAAGCCTGCCGGCAAATGAGCGTGTGGGCGCAGCAGGGCTATGGCCACTGGCGCATCGCGGTCAACCTTTCGGCCCTGCAGTTCTGCCATGCCGGCCTGGTCAGCAGCGTCGCCAACGCCCTGGTCCGGCATCGGTTGCCGGCCAACAGCCTGACCCTGGAAATCACCGAAACCACTGCCATGAACGATGCCGATGCGAGCATGACGGTGTTGCAGAAACTGTCGGAAATGGGCGTGGATCTTTCCATCGACGACTTCGGCACCGGCTATTCAAGCCTGATGTACCTCAAGCGCCTGCCAGCCAACGAGCTGAAGATCGACCGTGGTTTTGTCCGTGACCTGGAACAGGACAGCGACGACGCGGCCATCGTCTCGGCCATCGTCGCACTGGGCCAGGCCCTGGGCCTGCGCATCGTCGCCGAGGGCGTGGAAACCGACTTGCAGCAGAGCTTCCTCACCGAATTGGGGTGCGATTCGTTGCAGGGTTACCTGCTGGGGCAACCATTGCCGGCCGAGCGCTTTTTGGCCGATATCCGCCGAAATGAACTTGAGGCAGCCGTTATCTGAACGCCGTCCCGGTCGACATGCTGCTGGGATGGATCAAGTTGAGCGCGGTAGAGTAGGCGAGGGGCCGGGTGGTAGATCAGGGCACCTATTTTCTCCAATACGGCCTGATTGCGATCGTCTCGCAGGTACCCGGCGGCGTAGCGCTCTATGTCCGTGAACGTGCCGGATTCGTCATAGACAATAGCGCTGAGCTGATGTTGGGTCAGTTCGACAAATGGGTTTCCTTCTTCCGTCCAGGGGCCTTTGTTGAGTCTGCGATAGACATACTCGGCCGCCTGCTCGGTTATTGCCAAACGCTTTGGGTCATCGCTGTCGGGACGCTCGTGCAGAACAGCCGCTTCTTTGCCGTATGCGTTTATCTGGCGATTGACTACGGCTGTCCAAGTGTTCGGGCCTTGGGTCTTGTTGAAAATGGCCCTCAATTCTGCTTTTGACATGGCTTGTTTTGCGCTTAGCTCCTGCTCCAAAAACGCACGGGCTTGATCTGAAATACTGACGTGCGTTGCACCAGGCGTACCTCAAACGGGTTTTTGCTCGAGGGCGTTAGAGGGTAGTGAAGTATGTACAGACATCGCTCCAGATCGGGAAACAGGGGTAGAGCTGATAGGCAACAGCATGGGTAAACTCCTTCTCGACATAAGCATGGCGCCCGTGGGCGCGGACGCCATGGCGTGACTCACTGAATCGTGAACTTGACGCTGTAATGGAATGGATCAGTTGTGCTCGCCTGCGTCACAGTCGCGGTGCAGGTCGCCCGGCCGGGGCCAATCGATGTAGCACTTTTCTTCCATTTTGGAATTGGCCGGCCCATGGCAAACAGTCCGATCAGTAGGTGTTTGCAGGTATTGTTCATTTACCGAATTTCCTTTTTATTGGTTTTGATACCGACAGGCTTCCAGTGTTGTCGGGGATCTGCTCAACGCCTGTGCGTCAGATCGGTTCAGAGTACGAGTTCTCGACAGGAATGATTTCCGCGTATGGCGTAGGAAAGTTCTTGAGTGAAGAGGTGCGGGGAGGTCAAAAAAACAACAAGCACGCAGCCGCACTCATCTGAGCTGCGCAGGCGCCGCTGATGCCGTTGTGTGAAGGTCACGCGGCTGCAGGTGAGCATGTCTGGGCGTTCGATCGAACACGCTTAGCGGTGGACTTTGATCCCTTTGGACTCATTGCCAAGGGGGGGGGCGCAGTCAGGCTTCGAAAATTGTCGGGACGGTGACAGCAACAGTGCTTGTCACCAAGTGTGAAAGCGCTGTCATTGGATGTGAAGCACTGAAACACCCTGCTGTTTACATTCCAATCAGCGCCTATCCACACACAATAAAAATGCAGATTGGAGAGATACCAGCATGGCCAAAGCCGTACGCTTCTACGAAACAGGGGGCCCCGAAGTCCTTCGCTATGAGGACGTCGAGGTGGGTGATCCCGGCCCGGGGCAGGTTCGTCTTCGTCATGTGGCGGTCGGCCTGAACTATGCCGATACCTACTTTCGCAACGGTACCTACCCGATTCCAATGCCCAATGGCATGGGCGTCGAAGCCTCCGGTGTCGTGCAGGCGATCGGCGAGGGTGTGACCAACGTCGCGGTTGGCGATCGTGTTACCTACACCGGTTTTCTCAATACCCTGGGTGCCTACAGCACCGAGCGCCTGATCCCGGCCGCGCCGCTGATCAAGCTTCCCGAAACCATCAGTTTCGAGACTGCAGCCGCCATGACCATGCGTGGCCTGACCTCGTCCTACCTGTTGCGCCGCATCTACGACTTCAAGCCAGGCGACACCATTCTGCTGCACGCTGCCGCCGGCGGTGTGGGCCTGATCGTTTCGCAGTGGGCCAAGCTGTTGGGCCTGACGGTGATCGGTACCGTGTCCACCGAAGCCAAGGGCGAAGTCGCCAAGGCCCACGGCTGCGACCACATCATCAATTACAGCCACGAAAACTTCACCCAGCGCGTTCGCGAACTCACGGACGGTGTTGGCGTCAACGTGGTGTTCGACAGCGTCGGCAAGAGCACTTTCATGGGCTCGCTCGACTCGCTCAAGCGCCGTGGCCTGTTGGTGTGCGTGGGTACCGCCTCCGGCCCGATCCCGGCCTTCGAGCCGGCGCAACTGGCGGTGAAGGGCTCGTTGTTCGTGACCCGTCCTGCCTTGGCCGACTACATCGCCGACCCGGCCGAGAAGGCCGACCTCGCTGGGGAGTTGTTCGACCACGTCGGTAGCGGCCGGATCAAGATCGAGATCAACCAGCACTACAATTTGCAGGATGCCGTACAGGCCCACCGTGACCTGGAAGCGCGCAAGACCACGGGCTCTTCGATCTTCGTTATCTAAGGAGGTCTGTACCATGCAAGTCGAGCAACTTACCTGCACCATTGGCGCAGAGCTGATCGGCGTTAACCTGGCCGATGCCATCCACGACGATGGCCTGTTCGCCGAGATTCGTGCCCAACTGGTCAAGCACCGTGTGGTGTTTTTGCGCGACCAGGACATCACCCGTGCCGAACATGTGGCCTTCGCTCGCCGCTTCGGCGAGCTGGAGGACCATCCGGTTGTCGGCAGCGATCCGGAGAACCCGGGGCTGGTGCAGATCTACAAGCGCCCGGACAGTCCGGTCGACCGCTACGAGAATTCCTGGCACACCGATGCCACCTGGCGCGAGGCGCCGCCGCTGTGTGCTGTGCTGCGCTGCGTGGAGTGCCCGCCCGTCGGTGGCGACACCATGTGGGCCAACATGGTGGAGGCCTATGCGCGCCTGCCCAGCGACGTGAAGGCGAAGATCGAAGGCTTGCGTGCCCGTCACAGCATCGAGGCGACCTTTGGCGCCGCGATGCCGATCGAAAAGCGCCTGGCGCTCAAGGCCCGATACCCGGACGCTGAGCACCCGGTGGTGCGCACCCATCCGGAGACGGGCGAGAAGGTGCTGTTCGTTAACTCGTTCACGACGCACTTCAGTAACTTCCATACCCCCGAGCGGGTGCGTTACGGCCAGGATTACAGCCACGGTTCGTCCGAGTTGCTGCGTTACCTGGTCAGCCAGGCCAGCATTCCGGAGTATCAGGTGCGCTGGCGCTGGAAGCCCAACAGTATTGCCATCTGGGACAACCGCAGCACCCAGCATTACGCCGTGATGGACTACCCCCCGTGCCATCGCAAGATGGAGCGCGCCGGGGTCGTCGGCGAAAAGACCTACTGATTACCTCACTTGCACCCTGCAAGCGCCCGCCCGTACAGCCCGTCGGGCGGGCCACAATAAAAAATGGAGACGAAAATGCAATTTTTCGACGATTCCCTGCACCCGGAAAACATGGAAAAGGTGGTCATTACGGTCGCACCTTACGCGCCCCAGTGGATGCCGGATGACTTCCCCGAAGACATTCCGTTGACCATGGACGAGCACGTGCAGAAGGCTGTCGACTGCTACGAAGCCGGTGCTACCGTGTTGCACCTGCATGTGCGTGAACTGGACGGCAAGGGCTCCAAGCGCCTGTCCAAGTTCAACGAGTTGATCGCCGGCGTGCGTGAAGCTGTACCGGACATGATCATCCAGGTCGGCGGTTCGATCTCCTTTGCCCCTGAAGGCGAGGGCGCAGAAGCCCTGTGGCTCTCGGACGACACCCGGCACATGCTCGCGGACCTGACCCCCAAGCCGGATCAGGTCACCGTGGCCATCAATACCATTCAAATGAACATCGCGGAACTGCTGTTCCCGTATGGGATTGAAGGCACCTCCCTGCTCGATCCGGTCACCAATACCGCCTACAGCGAAATGACTGTGCCGGCCGGCCCTGCCTGGGTTGCCGAGCACCTCAAGCGCCTGCAGGCCAGCAATATCCAGCCGCACTTCCAGCTGACCGGTATCCATGCCTACGAGACGCTCGAGCGCCTTGTGCGCAAGGGCATCTACAAGGGCCCGTTGAACCTGACCTGGATCGGCATCGGTGGCGGCTTCGACGGCCCGAACCCGATGAACATGATGAACTTCATCAACCGCGTACCGGATGGCTGCACCTTGACGGCCGAGTCGCTGCTGCGCAACGTGCTGCCACTGAACACCATCGCCATGGCCATGGGCTTGCATCCACGCCTGGGTAATGAAGACACCATCATCGATCAACACGGCAAGCGCTTCTCGTCCGTGGAGCAGATCAAGCAGACGGTGCGCATTGCCCACGAACTGGGGCGTGAAATCGCCACCGGCAAGGATGCACGGGAAATCTACCGCATCGGTGTGCAGTACCAGAGCGTCGAAGAAACCCTGTTGGCCAACGGCATGGCGCCGAACCGCAAGGCGGGCCAGAAGGGCGTACCACAGCGCGGCTGATAGGGGTTGCGGGGCAGGAAGCCACTGGTATCCTGCCCCGGCACAACCTGTGCGCGTGAGCAAGACCAAAAACAATAACAAAACTGGTGCAAGACACCGAGGAGGCAGCATGGCCTATCACCACAGTAACGTGGGCGATGAAGAGGATACTTCGGTCGGTATTCCACGCAGGTATGCATGGATTGTGTTTGCGCTGACCTTTGGCTTATTGATTTCCGATTACATGTCACGGCAAGTACTTAATGCCGTGTTCCCGATTCTCAAGAGCGAGTGGGCCCTGAGTGACGGTCAGCTCGGCCTGCTCAGTGGTATTGTCGCCTTGATGGTAGGCCTGCTGACGATCCCCCTGTCCATGCTGTCCGACCGCTATGGCCGGGTAAAAAGCCTGACGCTGATGGCCTTGCTGTGGAGCCTGGCCACCCTGGGCTGCGCCCTGGCAGAGAACTACCAGCACATGTTGATTGCGCGCTTCATGGTGGGCGTGGGTGAAGCCGCCTACGGTAGCGTCGGCATCGCCGTGGTGCTGTCGGTGTTTCCCAAGAGCATGCGGGCGACCCTGGCCAGCGCCTTCATGGCAGGCGCCATGTTTGGCTCGGTGTTGGGCATCTCCCTGGGCGGGGCGATTGCCGTGAAGCTCGGCTGGCGTTGGTCGTTCGCCAGTATGGCGCTGTTTGGCCTGTTGCTGGCGGCGCTGTACCCGATCATCGTCAGGGAGTCCCGTATCGCCCCGCAGCGCCTGGCCTCGGCCGGGGGCAAGGCAACCGCTGCGGTCAAGCGTCCGCTGCGTACCTTGTACAGCACCCGTTCGATCATCGGCGCTTATATTGGCAGCGGCCTGCAGACATTCGTTGCCGGCAGCATGATGGTGTGGATGCCGAGCTACTTCAATCGCTATTACGGAATGGGCGAGGGCAAGGCCGGCATTGTAGCGGGTGTCATGGTGCTGTGCTGCGGTGGCGGGGCGGTGCTGTGCGGCATGCTCAGTGATCGTCTGTGCCGTCAGTCACCCGTGCGCAAGATCGAGCTTTCCATTGGCTTGTGCCTGGGCAGTTGCCTGCTACTGTCCCTGGCGTTGGCGCTGCCGGTCGGCCCTGCACAGTTGGTGCTGATCGGTATGGGCATGTTGATCGTGACGGGCATCAACGGCACCACCGTTGCGATGATCGCGAACCTGGCCAACTACAAGGTGCATGGCACCGCGTTCGCCACCCTGACCCTGGTCAATAATCTGCTTGGCCTGGCACCAGGGCCGTTTATCACCGGCAAGGTGTCCGACGTTATTGGCCTGCATGGGGCTTTCCAGTTGGTGCCGCTGATGAGCATCGCCGCGGCGGCGGTGTACTTCTGCATCCGCAAATACTACCTCGACGACATTGCCCGACCGCAGGGCGATGAGGTCGATCAAACACCCCCTAAAGCCGCGATGGAGGTAGCGCCGTGACCGCGACTTTGCGTATCGATGCGTTCTTTGATTTTATTTGCCCCTGGTGCCTGATCGGCAAGCGTCAGCTCGACAACGCGCTCGCTCAATTGCGCAGCAGCCACCCGGATGTCGAAGTCGAGCTGACGTGGCATGGCGTGCAACTGCTGCCGCACCTGCCGGCCCAGGGCGTGCCTTTTGTCGAGTTCTATCGTCAGCGCCTGGGCAACGCCGAAGCCGTGCGCGTGCGCCAGGCGCAAGTGCAACAGGCTGCCGCCGCTGTCGGTCTGAGCATCGATTTCAGTGGCATCCACACCATGCCCAATACCGCCGATGCCCATCGCTTGCTGGAGAGCGCCGCTGGATTGGGCAGCGTGGCGCAGCGCGATGCCTTGCTGGAACGTCTGCTCGCCGCCCATTTTCATCACGGCGAAAACCTTGGCGACAGTGCCACCCTGTTGGCAATCGCCGAGTCCTGTGGCTACCCGCGTGCGCTGCTTGTCGACTGCCTGGAGGGTGCTCGCAGCCCCTTCGACGACAACGGGATGGGCGCCAGGGGCGTGCCCTATTTCATCTTCAACCGTCGCCAGGCGGTGTCCGGGGCGCAGCCGGCCGAAGTGCTGTTGCAGGTCATGCAGCAAGCCCTTGCGGGTGCTGCCGCGAGCCAGTCGGCATGAGCCGGCGCATTGCAGTGCCGGCCGGGAAAGTCCCGGCTCCGGGTATGCGCGCATTGTTCGAGCCGGAGGGCAAGAGCCTTGCGCTGTTCAATGTCGCCGGCCAGCTCTACGCCATCGACGACAGCTGCCCGCACCAGGGCGCTTCACTCTGTGGTGGCCGCCTGGAGGGCAGGGCGATCCAGTGTGGTGCCCACGGCCTGCGCTTCGACCTGGCCAGCGGCTACCTGCTCAATTCGAACGCTGTGAAGGTTGCCAACTACCCGGTCGAAGTGGTCGACGACCAGGTGTTCATTGTTATCGCTTGTGAGGAAACCGCCGTATGAGCACCATCGCCCAGATCAGTGTTCGCAGCCGTGTGCGAGAACTGGCTCCCGGCTTTCTCGTCAGCCTGATAGTTGCCGCTGCGGCGAGTTTCCTGTCCGAGCACTACGGGGCACCGGTGATGCTGTTCGCACTGCTGCTGGGCATGGCGGTGAACTTTCTGGCCGCCGACGGCACGTGCAAAGCCGGTATCGAGTTCACCGCACGCACGGTGCTGCGCATCGGCGTGGCGCTATTGGGGATGCGCATCACCCTGGAACAGATCGCCGCGCTGGGCTGGAAACCGGTCGTGCTGGTGGTGAGCCTGGTGGTGGTGACCATCCTCGTTTCGATGGTGGCGGCCAAGGCCATGGGCTTCCAGCGGGTGTTTGGCATGCTCACCGGGGGCGCTACAGCCATATGCGGTGCTTCTGCAGCCCTGGCGCTGGCGGCGGCCTTGCCCAGCCATCCGCAAAAGGAGCGGGCCACGCTGTTCACCGTGATTGGCGTGTCGGCACTTTCCACCCTGGCGATGATCCTCTACCCGATGATCGCCAATTGGCTCGCGCTGTCGCCCCAGCAAGCCGGCGTGTTCCTCGGCGCCACCATTCACGATGTGGCCCAGGTGGTGGGGGCGGGCTACAGCATGTCGACCGAGACCGGTGATACGGCCACGGTGGTCAAGCTGATGCGGGTGGCGATGTTGCTGCCGGTGATCGTTTGCGCAGCGATGATGGCCCGCATGCAAGGCGCCGACCCGGCCGGCAAGCGCCCGCCGCTGCTGCCCTGGTTTGCCGTGGGCTTCCTGTTGCTTGCGTGCATCAACAGCACTGGTTGGGTGGCCCCGGCAGTGCAGGGGTTCACCAACGAACTGTCGCGCTGGTGCCTGGTGATCGCCATCAGTGCCTTGGGCATGAAGACCCAGCTCAAGGAACTTGCTGCGGTGGGGATAAAGCCCATTGTGCTGATGGTGGGGGAGACGGTGTTTCTTGTCGGGCTGGTGTTGTTGTTGATGCGTTGGGGGTTGTAAACGAACAACCTTGCGGTCCGTCATCGCGGGCAAGCCCGCTCCTACAGGCCTGATGCGGTTCTTGTAGGAGCGGGCTTGCCCGCGATGACGTATTCAAGAACAACCAATACTTCGCAGATCAGGTATCTGCCCGCGCCACAATCCTGCGCTCACTGCGCCAAGCCGCTGGCGGCATGCCGAACTGGGAAACGAACCAGCGGGTGAACGAGCCCGGCATGGAGTAGCCGAGCATGTCGGTGATCCTTCCCAGCGAGTAGTCGGGGTTCTCCAGGTAGCGCACCACCAGGTCACGGCGCACGTCATTGATCAAGTCGGTGAAATTGGCCCCTTCCTCGTCCAGGCGGCGCTGCATGGTGCGCACGTTCAGGCCCTGGCTTTGGGCGATCTGCCGGATGGTGGCGCGGCCCATCGGTAGCAGCAGGTAGATGGCCTTGCGCACTTCGAACGCCAGGGAGCGATCGTGTTTACCCTGTAGCGAATCCAGGTAGCGCTGCGCGTGCCGGGCCATGGCGGCGTTGGCCAAGGGGTTTGCGGTGTCCAGGTTGGCGGCAGGGCAGACGATGCCATTGAACTCGCAGCCGAACTCCACCTTGCAGCCGAAGATCCGCCGATGCACGGAAAGGTCCTTGGGCGCTTCATGGGTGAAGCAGACGTTGATCGGCTGCCAGTGCGCACCGAGCAGGGCGGCGCAAAAGCGGTGCATCACGGCGACGGCCAGTTCGATGGACTGGCGGTTTTGCGGCGCCGGATAAGAAATCAGCTCCTCGCGGATGATCACCGTCTTGCCGGCTTCCTCTATGTAAATCGACAGTGAATCGTTGAGCAGGTGACGGTATTGCACGATCACTTGCAGGGCGTCGCGCAGGTTTTTCTGGTGAGTGAGCAGCAGGCTCACTTCACCGAAGTCCGCCAACTCACGTAGCTCGGCCATGCGCAGGCCGAGGGTTTCGCAACCACTCAGGTGAGCTGAGATCTCCAGCAGGTTGGCGGCGGCGCTGGCCGGGATGCGCTGTTTGGGATCGCTTATGAGCGAATGGTTCAAGCCCACCTCGGCCAGCAGGGCATTGGCGTTCAGTCGCAGATGGCCAGCCACTTCCATGTAATTGATCAGTACGGCGGATCGGGAAAGACAGGTCATGGCGGGCAATTCTTCCATTCGTTGAAAAATGAGATCTCGCTGTCGCAGTTGCCTGCCTTTTATAGAGGCTTGGTCGGCAAATGGAAAGTACTTGGCAATACATTCATTTGATCAATCCTCGGGCATTCACTGATCCGATGCTCAAGCGCTGTCATCAAACGTGAAGTGGCTGACACAAAATGTGAAGCACCGCGAACAGGCGAAAACCTACTGTACGGCCCAGGGGTTCGAAGAATTGGCGGACCGTTGGATAGACTATTCAAGAGTGGGTATGGCGATGAGTGAAACCACGATTCTGATTGTTCCGGGCTTGCGTGATCACGTAGCCGAACATTGGCAAACGCTGCTCGAAGCCAAGCTGGATAACGTCCGCTCGGTGCCCCCGTTGGAAGAGAACAAGCTGAGCCTGGCAGCGCGTATCGATGCGATCCAGCGCGAGCTGGACACGATCACAGGCCCGGTGATCCTGGTGGCCCACAGTGCCGGCGTATTGATGGTGGTGCATTGGGCTGCGCGTCACGACCGCCCGATCAAGGGCGCATTGCTGGCCGCACCGCCCGACCTTGAAGCCAGTTGGCCGGCCGGTTATCCGACCCCAGAGGCCCTGCGAACCAATGGCTGGGATCCGCTGCCCACAACGCCCCTGCCGTTCCCATCGATTGTCGCAGCCAGCACCAACGACCACCTTGCCAGCCTCGAAGCCGTGACCCGAATGGCCCGTGACTGGGGCAGCGAGTTGGTCAACCTGGGCGCGGTCGGCCATCTCAACCCGGCCGCAGGCTACGGCGAATGGCCCCAGGCCCAAGCGTTTATCCGCACATTGGATCGCTAGGTTCAAGCCCAAATAGCCCAGGCACAAACTCCCAAATCTTACCGCACGTAAGACGCTCGCATCCCATCTGGACCGGATGCGAGCCGTTGTTCGAACCCATACAAAAAAAACAAGAAACGGAGACAACGCAATGCAGACCAAAACAGGTCACGGCCCCTTGCTGCCCAGCGTCCTGGCCACCGCTGTTTCGCTTGCCCTCATGCCGGCTGCCCATGCCTTTGAATTCAACACAGGCAGTGAAGACTGGGCCGTACGTTTTGATAACACCTTCAAGACCAGCTACGGCCAACGGGTGGAAGGCGAGAATTCGAAGATCGCCAATGCCTCCAACTACAACGACGGCGACAAGAATTTCAGCGTCGGCAGTGCGGTGACCCAGCGGGTCGATCTGCTCACCGAGTTTGATGTGGTCTTCCAGCGAAAGATGGGCTTTCGTGTCAGCGCCGCCAGTTGGTACGACCATGCCTATGACAATGTGGGCTCCAACTCCAACCCTTTCCCGGGGCAGGCGGGCAATGCCGGCAACCTGGTTGCGGCCAATCCCGCAGGTGGCTTTGCGCCGGGTGATTCGCTCAATGGTAATACCGCCTACAAGCATGGGTTGAGCAATTATTCCGATCGCTATTACAACGGTCCCTCCGGCGAGATCCTCGATGCGTTCGTGTTCTACAGCACCGATATCGGCGAGGAGTCGATGTTCAGCGCCAAGCTGGGCAAGCACAACATGTACTGGGGCGAGACGCTGTTCAACGCCGCCAACGGCATCAACTACGGCCAGGCCGCCCTGGACCTTGCCAAGCTGTACAACGTGCCCGGCACCGAGACCAAAGAACTGTTCATGCCGCGCAACCAGCTTTCCATGTCGTATACGGTCAACCCGGAATTGACCTTGGGTGCGCAGTACTTCCTGGAGTTCCAGAACTCGCGTCTACCCGAGGGTGGCACCTATATGGGCGGCTACGATATGCTCGGCGAAGGTGCAGATCTGTTCTGGCTGCCCGTGCCGACGGCGCTCGGCGGGGCCGGTGCGTTCTACGGCGCACCGCGCGGGCACGACCGCAAACCGAGCAACTCCGGTGACTTCGGGCTGATGGTCAAGTGGAGCCCGCAATGGCTCGATGGCACCCTGGGCTTCTACTACCGTAACACCTCCGACACCATGCCGGTGGTGTTGATCAATGCGCCCAACCTGCACCAGCCGGGCCTGGCGGGCCTGCCGGGCACCGAATACTTCGCCGCCTACGCCGACGATATCGACATCTACGGCATCAGCCTGTCGAAAAGCGTGGGGCCGGTCAGCGTCGGTCTCGACATGAACTATCGCGAGAACATGCCGCTGCTGAGCAACTTCACCACCATCAACCCGACCTTGAGTGCCCAGGCTGAACAGGGCCTGGTCAACGGCGCCAACCTGATCGGTGCAGCACCTGGAAGCGGTGAAACCGGAACGGCCCGTGGCAAGACGTTCCATATGGTGCTCAACGGCCTGGTGAGCTTTGGCGACACCCCATTGTGGGACTCCTCCGCGTTGGCCATGGAAGCTGCCATGACTCACTTGGTCAGCGTCGACAAGGGCGAGCAGAGCTTCAAGGGCGATTCCAGCTACCGGGGCATCGACAAGGTCGACACCAATGCCTACACCCTCGCTGCCAACTTTACCCCGACCTGGTTCCAGGTATTCCCGGGTGTCGATATGTCCATGCCCATGGCCTACAACGTCGGCCTCAAGGGCAACTCGGCGGTGCAGCTTGGTGGCAGCGAGGACGCCGGTAGCTACTCGGTCGGCATCGCCGTGGATGTCTATCAAAAGTACAAGTTCGACCTCAAGTACGTCGATACCTTTGGTCCTTTCGATACCTGTGAAACCGGGTTCGATAACAACACCCCCGGCAGTAGTGGGCAGTACCGCTGCATCCCCGGCCAGATCACTTCGCAGGCAGGCTTGTCGCCTCTGTTGAAGGACCGCGGGATGGTCACGGCCTCGTTCAAAACCACCTTCTGATTGACGCTCGGATTACAACAACAAGTGGAGAGAATTCAGATGAGATTCCTAAACAGCGTGCTGGCAGCCTCCCTGGCGGCCGTGATTACCGGCCAGGCCCAGGCGGCCGTACCGGCCCAGGAAGCGGCAAAGCTGGGCGTCAGCCTGACCAGTGTTGGCGCCGAGATGGCAGGCAATGCTGATGGTTCGATTCCAGCCTACAAAGGCGGGCTGACCACTCCGCCTGCCGGCTTCAAGGCGGGCGAAGGCATGCGTCCGGACCCCTTTGCCGACGAGAAGCCGTTGTTGGTCATCGATGGCAAGAACGTTGATCAGTACAAGGGCCTGTTGACGGCCACCACGGCAGAGCTTGCCAGGCGCTACCCCACCTACCGCGTCGAGGTTTATCCGACTCACCGTACCGTGGCCGTGCCTCAGCCGGTGCTGGACAATAGTGTGAAGAATGCCACCGGTACCCGCTCGCTCGACGGTGGCCTGGCCATCGAGAACGCGCTGCCCGGCGTGCCATTCCCGATCCCGACTTCGGGCAGCGAGGCCATGTGGAACCACCTGCTGCGCTACATGGGGACCAACCGCGCCGTCAAGTATGACTCCTGGAACGTCGACTCGGCGGGTGTACCGACCCTGTCCACCACAGCCCTGTCGTTCGCCAGCTACCCGTTCTACGACGACATGACCAAGCCGTTCAACAGCACCGACGTGTTCTTCCAGATGAAGCTGTACTACACCGGCCCCGCGCGCCGGGTGGGCGAGGCGATCATGCTCAAGGACACGGCCAACCCATTGGCCCAGCCGCGCCGCAGCTGGCAGTACCTGCCTGGCCAGCGTCGCGTGAAGCTGGCGCCGGACCTGGCCTATGACACACCCAACCCCGGTACGGCCGGTGCCGGTACGTACGACGATGTATTCGTCTTCAACGGTGCGTTGGATCGCTTCGACTGGAAGCTTGTGGGCAAGCAGGAAATGATTGTGCCTTACAACACGTACAGGCTGACCTACGCCACGGACGCCAAGGCACTGACGACCCCCAACCACATCGCTCCGGACTTTGTGCGCTGGGAGAAGCACCGCGTCTGGGTGGTGGAGGGCACGCTCAAGCCGGGTGCGCGGCACATTTACCAAACGCGTCGCTTCTATCTGGATGAAGACAGTTGGGTGGCGCTGGCCTCTGACCAGTATGACTCCAGCGGCAAACTCTACCGTGGCTCCTTCGGCTTCCTCAGCCAGAGCTATGACAAGAAGATCCCCGACACCTCGGCATTCATGATCTACGACCTGGTGGGCGGCTCCTACAACATCAACGGCATCACCGGCCCGTACGGCGGTATCAAGTACAGCGAGCCACTGTCGAAGGCGCAGTGGGCCCCGGAAGCCCTGGCGGGCGCGGGTATTCGCTAAGCGGCAGGTGACCGAAGCCCGGGGCGATCGTTGTGTTTTTTTACCGACTCCGACGCCGTGTTGCACCTCGTGTGCTGTGCGGCGTCGCTTTCCTGGAAGGTGCGGTATGGGTTTCTTGAAAAAGTACGTGCTGGCATTGCTGTGCTTGATGCTGGCGCTGGTGCAGGGTGCCGCTCAGGCATCTGCCTATGTTGATGTGCTGGATATGCCGGCCAAGCCCAGTGCGCTTGCCGTGCGTAGCCCTTTGATCGGCATCGCCCGTGCAGGCGAGCGCCTGGTCACGGTTGGCCAGCGTGGCCATATTCTTTATTCCGATGACGCTGGCAAGCACTGGTTGCAGGCCAGTGTCCCGCTCAGCAGTGATTTGAGTGCCGTGTTTTTTCCTTCTGCCAGGCAAGGCTGGGCGGTGGGTAACGATGGTGTCGTGCTGCACAGCAGCGATGCCGGCGCAACCTGGAGCAAACAACTGGACGGTCGCCAGATCGGCGCTCTGCTAGTCAAACATTACAGCGAACTGGCCCTGGCCGAACCCGCCAACGCGCAATGGCCACTGCTGGTAGCCGAAGGTCAGCGCATGGCTGAGCAGGGCGCCGATAAACCGCTGCTCGATGTGTGGTTCGCCAATGACAAGCTCGGTTATGTGGTCGGTGTGTTCAACCTGATCCTGCGTACCGAAGATGGTGGCCAGAGCTGGACGCCATTCCAGGACCGCATCGACAACCCGCAAGGCTTTCACCTCAACGCCATCGCCTGGACCGGTGATGCCTTGTACATCGCCGGTGAACAGGGGCTGCTGCTGAAGTGGAACGATGCCGGGCAGCGCTTCACGGCCTTGCACACGCCTTACCAGGGCAGCTTTTTCGGCGTGGTGGGCAAGCCGGGCGAAGTGCTGGTCTACGGCTTGCGCGGGCATGTGTTTCGCAGTGCCGACGGCGGGACCCATTGGAGCCCGCTGCCAACCGGCCTGCAGTCCAACATCACGGCTGCCATCGTCGATAGCTTGGGCCGTTACCGGCTGTTCTCCCAGGCCGGGCACAGCTTGACCAGCCTGCCGGGCAGTCCGCAGCTGCAGGGGCTGCCCCAGGTCGAGCAGGTTTCTGTGGCCGGCGCCGCCCTGGCAGCCGATGGCTCGCTGGTAGTGGTTGGCAGCCGCGGTGCCCAGGCAGTGTCCGTTGAATAAGTCACGAAGAAACAGAGTAGGAGCGGCCCAGGCCGCGAAGGGTTCGCGGCCACGCACGGCTGAAGAAGTCCCGGTTCCCGTTTCCAAGCCTGGAGTCCGAGACCTTCGCGGCCGGGGCCGCTCCCACAATTGATCCCGGCAACTTGGCTCGGGGTTTGTCAGTGATCTTGAATTAAATCAATTAGAGCGAGTACCAGCCATGGGCAATAACAAGCAAGACACCATGCCGGTGATCCGCGACCTGCGTGACTTCGATCGATGCTCGGGCAACCGCCTGGAGCGCTGGGTATTCAATTACCGCCCGCTGTTCATGCTGCTGATGGCCCTGGCCACCCTGGTGCTGGGCTATATGGCCGCGACCCGTCTGGAGCTGCGCCCAAGCTTCGAGAAGATGATTCCCCAGAGCCAGCCATACATCCAGAACTTCCTTGAAAACCGCAAGTCACTGCGCGGCCTGGGCAACTCGGTGCGGGTGGTGATCGAAAACACCGAGGGCGACATTTTCGACCCCGACTACCTGGCGGTCCTCAAACAGGTCAACGATCAACTCTTCCTCACCGAAGGCGTGGACCGCGCCTGGATGAAGTCGTTGTGGAGCCCGTCGGTGCGCTGGACCGAAGTCACCGAGGAGGGCTTCCAGGGCGGGCCGGTGATGCCCGATACCTACCAGGGCTCGCCCAAGGATATCGAGCAGCTGCGCCAGAACATCAACCGCGCCGGCATCGTCGGCAGCCTGGTAGCCAGCGATTTCAAATCGACCATGCTGATCGTGCCGTTGCTGGACAAGGCCTCGGCCACAGGCCTTGGTATCGACTACCACAAGTTCTCGCGGGTGCTCGAAGAGCAGCTGCGCGACAAGATCGAATACGCCGGCGATAGCGCCGCGCACAAGGCCGGAAAGGAGGGCACGGGCAAGTACAAGGTGCGGGTGATCGGTTTCGCCAAATTGATGGGCGACCTGATCGACGGCCTGATCCAGGTGATGATGTTCTTCGGCCTGGCCGTGGTCACCTCGCTGGTGATCATCTACCTCTACACCCGCTGTGTGCGCAGCACCCTGCTGGTGGTCGGTTGTTCGTTGATCGCGGTGATCTGGCAATTGGGCATCGTCGCCTGGTTGGGCTATGCCATTGATCCCTATTCGGTCCTGGTGCCGTTCCTGATCTTTGCCATCGGTGTGTCCCATGCCGCGCAGAAGATGAACGGCATCATGCAAGACATCGCCCGTGGCACCCACAAGCTGATCGCCGCGCGCTACACCTTCCGCCGTC
>CAYVPI010000076.1:0-24013 GCA_964453495.1 uncultured Pseudomonas sp.
CCATGTGCATCAGGCCGAAATAGTGCTGCTGATAAATATCGTGCAACACGCCATAAAAGTAACTGGCTTGCAGGTTCTTGGTGATGTCGTAAGTGGCCCCGCCAAAATCCAGGCCATCACTGTCCAGATTATCCGTAGAGCCCCACTTGTACAGTTTCTCGTGGTTGGAAGACTCTCGAGTCACGGCGGACCAGAAACGCCCGCCGGTCAACGTCAGGCCATCCAGTTCCTTGGACTCGACCACAGCCCCTTGATAGATAGTGTCCAGCTGCCGGCTGGTGTCATCGAACGCCACCGGCAATGTTGGGCGCAGGTCACCGACTTTCAACTCGGTCTTGCTGTAGCGCATCTTGAAGGTCGCACCGGCGCGGCTGTAGTCATCGGCGGTCTGCTGCTCGCTGACGCTGAACGGCAGCGAACCATCATTGCCCGACGAATCCAGGCGCACGGCGTATTGCGCATCCACGTCCAGGCCGAAAGCCAGGGCGGTGTCGGTATAACCGGACGTAAACTGCGCATCGAAACCCTGGGACCAACTGTGCACTTCTGACACCGGTGCGTTGGTGTTGGTGTAATTGCGGTGCAAATAGAAGTTACGTGTATCCACTTTGAAGTGACTGTCATCAATGACATCGGCATGCGCCGCCAATGGTGCACAGATCAACCCCAGCACGCTGGCAATTCCCAGCCCACGGCCAAACCGTTTTTCCTGGTACATCTGACATCTCCACATTTGTATGTGCTTGGGCACTGTGTTTATAGGAGCAGCATCAAACTTAAATAAAAGAGGGTCGGCAGTCGAACACCGCGCGCTCTTATGCGTGAGCACGTCGATCAAGTTGCGTTATTGCGTTACAGCAAGTTTTATAGCAATGTCGTTATTTGCAGTTGCTGCAAATAGTGTTGTTTCAGGAAGCGTTGCTCAAACGGTGATAAGCACGGTTGAAATACACCAGGCCTTCTTGCGACGCGCCGATTTTCAGGTCGAGGATCTCGCAGTAGAAAATCGTGTGCGATCCCACTTCATGGGCCTGGGCGATGCGGCAGTCAAAGCTGACGAGCGCCTCGTCCAGCAACGGCGCACCGCTTTCCAGGGTGTGCCAGTGGGCACTGGCAAAGCGCTGTTCCATGGTCAGCTCGCGGTTGGCGAACACCCCGGAAATGTCCTGGTGCTCGGCAGTCAACACGTTGACGCTGAGCACCCCGTTGGTCTTGAAGTGCACGTTGGAATGGGAAGAGCGGTTCATGCACACCAGCAGCGTCGGCGGCTGGTCGGTCACGCTGCACACCGCCGATGCGGTGAAGCCAAAGCGTCCTGCAGCACCGTCGGTGGTGATGACCGAAACGGCGCCGCCCAGCAGCGCCATTGCATTGCGAAATCCAGTCGTATCGACCATGGTTGTTACCCTCCGGTGTTTCAGATATCCAAAACCAGCTTGTTCGACTTGGCCCGCGAGCAACACACCAGGATCTGGTCGTTGGCGGCCTTTTCGTCATCGGTAAGGTAAACGTCGCGGTGGTCCGGCTCGCCTTCGAGCACATCGCACAGGCAGGTACCGCAAACGCCCTGCTCACAGGAAATGTCGATCTTGATGCCAACCCCGGCCAGGGCTTCGAGAATGGTCTGGCCTTCAGCCACTTGCACACTCTTGCCACTGCGCGCTGCGACCACTTCGAAGCCTGCGCCGCTGTTGTCGACTTCGACCTGGAAGTATTCGCGGTGGATATGGTCGTCGGCGTAACCGGCCTTGGCCGCTTCGCTGATCACCCAATCCATGAACCCGGACGGACCACAGACATAGACGTGCACGCCCTCGCCTGGTTTACCCAATACCGCCGGCAGGTTGAGCTTCTGCTCATCGGCCTCGTCGTCGAAGTGAGTGGTCACGCACGGCGCGAACGCGGCGTGTTGCAGCTCGTCGAGGAAGGCGCTGCGGCTGCGCGAACGGCCGCAGTAGTGCAGTTCGAACTGGCTGTCGCGGGCCTGCAGCGCATAGGCCATGGCCACCATCGGGGTGATACCGATGCCGCCACCGATCAGGATCGAACGGCGTGCGTCGGCAGCCAGGGGAAACAGGTTGCGCGGTACGCTGATCTCGACTTCCTGGCCTTCGAGCAGTTGCTCGTGCACGGCGATCGAACCGCCACGCGAAGCCGGGTCCTTCAATACGCCCAGGCGGTACACCGAGGTCTGCGCCGGGTCACCGCACAGCGAGTACTGGCGCACCAGCCCTGGCTGCAGGTGAATGTCTACGTGCGCCCCGGCCTCAAAGGCCGGCAGCGGCGCGCCTGCGGGATCACTCAGGTCGAGGACCACGACGCCATCGCCTTGTTCCTGGCGCTTGCGCACCACGACTTTCAAAATTTGATCGCTCATATCGGGTCATCCCGCACTAATGAATTGATGCTTTACAGACTCCGCCACATTCCGTAGCAGCTGCCGTAAGGCTGCGTCCGCTCGCGGAGCGGGCGTGGTTCTGCGTCTCAATTGAAAGCCCTACGGGCTTTAGACGCAGCCTTACGGCAGCTGCTACAGAGCAATCGGCAGTCGCTATGTGTGTTACTGCGCGTTAGCGCATGAACAGGCCGCCGTTCACGTCCCAGGTCGCCCCGGTAGTGAAGTAGGCATCCTCGCCGGCCAGTTGCACCACCAGCTTGCCGAGGAAGTCGGCATCGCCCAGGCGCTTGACGGGGATATTCTGGATCAGGCCTTCCAGGCGTTCGGCCGGCACCGCAGCACGCACCGCCGGTGACTCGATCGGCCCCGGGGCGATGGCGTTGACGGTAACGCCGGATGCCGCCAGTTCCTTGGCGAAGATCTTGGTCAGGGTGACGATGGCGCCCTTGGACGCGGCATAGTGCGCGCCCGTGGCGGTGCCACCGTTCTGCCCGGCCAAGGAAGCCATGTTGATGATGCGCCCGTAGCCCTGCCCGGCCAGGTAAGTGCCAAACACCTGGCAGCCGACAAAGGTGCTGCGGGTGTTGACGCTCATGACCCGGTCGAACTCTTCGGGGCTGATCTGCATCACCGGCGTGGTCATGGTCATGGCCGCATTGTTGACCACCACGTGCAGGGCCTTGAAGCGTGCCAGCACGGCGGCCAGCGCTGCTTCGAAATCAGCCTTGCTGGCCACGTCGAGCTTGAGCGCCAGCACCCGCTCGCCGCTGGGATCAAGCTTGGCGGCTGCGGTTTGCGCGGCGTCCAGCGACAAGTCGCTGACCACCACGCTGTAGCCGGCCTTGAACAACTGGCTGGCGATGCTCAAACCCAGGCCCTGGCCTGCACCGGTCACCAATGCGATATGCGTCATGACGTCGTCCTCAGAGGATGTAGCCGATACCGGCCAGGGTGTCGGTGGAGTTGATCAGTTTGATCAGCTTGCGCTGGATCTTGAAGCTGTCGCCGTCACGCGCCAGGTCGAACGTGATGTCGGCGGTGTAGTGCTTGAGCACGTCCTTGCGGAACTCGCGCAGGTTCTGGGCGCAGCGCACGGTCACCACGTCGCCTTCGTCCTTGATCACGCGAAAACGCGACAGCGAACGCACGGTACGGGCCCGTGGCGCGGTGGAGATCGATTCGCCGCTGATCAGGCGCTTGACCCGCAACTGACGCATGTGATGGTCGTCATAGGCGTAGTTCAGGGTGTTCTCGAAATCGGTTTCCAGCGGGTCGATCGGGATGATGTAGGTCGCCGTCGGCGTCCACAGGTCCAGCCACGCGTCGAATTCGCTGTGGTCGAGCATGTCCGCTTCCTGCCAGATGAAGGCGCTGACCTGATTGAGCAGTTGCAAATTGAGCATTGGTTATTCCCCCTGTTTCGACGATGGCACTGCCATCATTTTTTTCCACTGCTGGTAGCCTGCACGCATGCCGGTCTCGGCACTGACGTCGCTGATCAAGCCATCTTCGCTCGACTTCTCGCCAGGCAGGCCACGGTTGAGCATGATCCACAGGTCTTTACCTGCATTAGCGCCCTTCTGTACCCGCTCCCACGCCTCGGAGTCGTCCGGAGTACCGAAACCCATCGGGCCCTGGAAGTGTTCGTGCAGGCGCAGGCGGTAGCGGTTGGCCACGGCCGGGCCGCCATCCATGGTGATCACGGCGTGGTGAATTTCGGTCTCGTCCACCGAGATCGGTTGCAGCACGCGCAAGAACGCCATGGAGCAGGCGACGTTAGGGAACAGGTTGAGGTTGAAGCCAGAACCGCCCACGGCACGCACGATGCGGCGTACTTGTTGCTCGTCGTGGCCTTCCTTGCGCAGCTCTTCGGCCAGGGCCTCGAAACGCTCGGGGATCGGCAGCTCGAGGTTGGCTTCCAGGTCGACCAGGTCGGGAATCATCACCATCACGCTGTGGCCGTTGCCCAGGTCTTCGACATAGCCCGGGCCTTCGACGAAGTCGAACAGCTCCAGGGTCTGCTCGTCTACCGAGGACAGGAACGACTTGTGTACCAGCGGGAAGTGGTAGGCGTCTGTGGTGTTTTCCAGCTGGATTTTCCAGTTGCCTGGGAAACGGAAACGGTGTTCGCCCGAAACCTTCACCGGGTAGCCAGCACCCTGCTTCATGAACAGGTCGATCCACTTCTTGGCTGGGCCGAGGAAGTCCACCAGCGGCTCGATGTCGTCATTGAAGGTGGCGAAGATCATGCCGTTGTACTGCTCGACGCGCAGGCTCACCAGAGGCAGCTCGCCTTTGTCCAGGCAATCGGCGTAGCTTTCCGGGTGCGGCACGCCACGCAAGCTGCCGTCCAGGGCATAGCTCCAGCCGTGGTACGGGCAGACGAAGCTGTTGGTCTTGCCCTTCTTGTGTTCACACACAGTGGCGCCACGGTGGCGGCAACGGTTGAGCAGTACATGCACGTCTTTCTTGCGGTCGCGTACAACGATCACCGGCTGCTTGCCGATGAAGGTGCTCTTGTAGCTGCCGTTGTCCGGGATTTCGCTGGCGTGGGCAACCCAGATCCAGGTCTTGTAGAAAATTTTGTCCAGTTCTTCGTCGAAGATCTTCGCGTCGGTGTACAGCGAAGTGTGGACACGGTCGTGCTGCACCAGGTTGGAGGGGCATGCATCGAGTTGTACGGCTTCAATCAGGTTTGTCACGATCACTCCTCGTCGGCGTTAATTTGCCGACTCTTGGAAAAACGCAAATTCTGTGTTGCCTGTGCGGGCCTCATCGCGGGCAAGCCCGCTCCTACAATGACCGCACCAGGCAGAAAATTCTTGCTCACCACAGCCCCCGTAGGAGCGGGCTTGCCCGCGATGAGGACCTTCAATCATCCGAACGCGGCGGCACCGGCAATTGGGCACTGCTGTTCCAGCCACTCACCGGCCGGCTGAAGAGGTTTTCGGTCTGGAAATGCGCCATGCGCCAAACCCCCTTCTCCTCGCGAAAGCTCACCGTCAACCGGGCGCTGTTCAGGTGCGAGGCACCGCTGGCGAAGGTCGAGGTCTGCAACATCACCCAGCTCCCCTGCGCCTGTGCACCTTGTACCTGGATCAGCTCCGAGGTGAGGAAGTGCACGTTCAGGGCAAAGTGCGCAGGCTCGACCATGTAAGTGGCGAACATCGCCTTGATCGCCTCGCGGCCACGGTAGCCACCAAAAACGTTCTGGTATTTGGCGCCCTTGCCTTCCCAAACGGCATCCTCGGTGAACAGCCCGGCCAGCTCGTCCAGCGGCGAATCCACGCCCAGGTCGTCGCACAGCACCATGTAGCGGTTCATGCAGGCACGCACAGCGTTCTCGCTTTCCAGCTGGGCCAGGCGTTGTTCGAGGGCTTGCAGTCGGTCGGTCATCGGGGCACCTGTGCTCAGCGCTGGATAATCAGTTCGCGGCCGGTACGGGCCTCGACCTTGGCGTACTTCCACAGCTTGTACGGGCCATCGCCTACCGCGGTGGAGCGGAACAGGTTGCAGGCAGCGTGCACGGTTTCGATGTCCGGTACGTCGGCCAGCAGGTAGGTGGTCCAGGGGTAGCCGGTGGAAGGGCCGACCATGCTCTGGTCGTCGTCCATGTTGCCGAATACCTTGACGCCTGGCAGGTCGTGGATACCGTTCCACATCTCGCTGAACGCGGCCCAGACTTGCAGTTGTTCCTCGCGTGGGGCGTCGAAGAAGTTCTGGTTGATGCCCATGCAGAACAGCACGCGCAAGGCTTTTTTATCGCTCATCTCGGTTCACCTTCACTCAAAGTTGCAAAAATTCAGAGGTAGCCAGGCAGCGGCTTGTTGCCGAAGAAAATCGCGCCGGCGTTCTGGTAAGTCATGTCGCCCATGAAGGCGTGCTGGGTAATCACCTGCGCATCGTTGACAAAGCGCGACAAGGGGCTGCTGCGGTACACGCCGGTCATGCCCGAGAGCATTTGCGCGGTGCGGGCCACATCGGCTGCCACGCGGGTGGCGTGGGTCGATGACAGGCGCAGCATGTTGGTCTGTTCAACCGACACCGGCTCACCGGCCAGGACACTGGCCCAGGCGTCGTCGATGGCTTCGTAGAACCAGGCACGGGCAGCGCGCAGTTCGGCTTCGGCCTTGGCCATTTCCACCTGGGCCAATGGGCGGTCGGACAGCGACGGTGCGCCGGTGACCGAGATACGCCCGCTCGCCATGCCGCACAGTTCGTCCAGCGCAGCGCGGGCTACGCCCAGGCCGACCACCGAGAGCACTTGCGTGGCAAACGACAACGACGGGTAACGGAAGAACGGCTCGTCCAGGTTCGAAGGGCCGCCGCGTACGAAAGTCCACTCCTCAGGTACGACTACGCCTTCGACGACTACGTCGTGGCTACCAGTACCGATCAGGCCGACCACATCCCAGGTCTGCTCGATGCGCACCTTGCTTGCCGGCATCACTGCCAGGCGCGGCAGGCCGAGCATGTCGCCATCCTTTTTCGGGGCGATGCCCACGCCGATCAGCGAAGCGCCCATGCAACCGCTGGAGAACTTCCAGCGGCCGTTGACTTCAAGGCCACCGGGTACGAACGAGGCTGGTTGCGGCGGGAAGATACCGCCGGCGAAGACCACGTCCGGGCCATTGGCGTATACCTTCTCGATGGTGGCCAGCGGCAGGGAAGCCAGGTACACCGGGCTCATGCCGAAGCTGGCAACCCAACCGGCCGAACCGTCGGCGTGGGAAATGTCTTCGACCATCCGGCAGAACTCGGCGGGCGAACGTTCGTCGCCACCAAAGCGCTTGGGGACCAGGGCGCGGTACACACCCAGCGTGCGAAAGCGTTCGATAACGTCTTCGCTGATGAACTTTTGATTGTCGAACTCGCCCGTTCTGGCACGCTGGCGAATCTCACCCAGCAGTTGCTGGAACTCTTCACCCTCGGTGATGGACACCGTTTTCTGGGGATTCAACGCGCTGAGTGCTGTCATGGGTTACTCCGAATCAGGTTGTGTTCAAGGCTGCGCATCAGGTCGCGGGCGACTGCGCAGAGCAGTTCGTCAGCGCCCTTGGCGGCGATCAGTTGCAGGCCAACCGGCAGCCCGGAGCGCCCCACCAGGGGAAGGCTCAGGGCCGGGTGGCCAGAAAGGTTGAAGGCACGCACAAAAGCGGTCATGCCGATGGCGGCGCGGGTGTCCGCGGCATCGCTGACCAGTAATGGATACTCGGGCATGGTCGGCATGGCCAAAATCGGGTAGTCGGCGAGCAAGGCATCGACTTGGGCGGTGAACGCCACGCGCACCTGCTCGGCTTCGGCCAAGGCCGCATCGCTGGTTTCACTGGCGGCGCGCAAGCGAACGGCAACGTCTGCACCTACGCGGCCGGTTTCAAGCAAGTGGCCGCAGGCGTTCCAGGTTTCCCGGTTGATGATCACAAGGCCTGCGTCGTAAGCGGCAGCCATGCCTGGCAGTTGTACGTTCTGCTGGGCAAAGCCACTTGCAGCCAGGGCGCTGTTGACGGCTTCGAGGATTTCCCCGTGGGCCTGCACCGGCACTACGCCGATGCGCACGTGTTCAGTTGAAGGCAACGTAGTAAAGCTAGGGTCGATGGCGCGCATGGCGGCGATCAAGCGCGGCATGTCGGCGGCGAACGGGCCGACGCAATCCAGGCTGGTGATGGCTGGCATGACGCCGGCACGGCTGACGCGACCAAAGGTCGGCTTCAGGCCGATCACACCGCAGCAGGCTGCCGGGATGCGCACCGAACCACCGGTGTCGGTACCCAGGGCGAAGTCAGCCAGGCCCGCGGCCACAGCTGCCGCCGAACCACTGGACGAGCCGCCAGGGATGCGCCCCGGATACAGCGGGTTGCTGGCCGTGCCGTTCCAGTTGTTCAGGCCAGTGGTGCCAAAGGCCAGTTCATGCAGGCTGGTCTTGCCGGTGATGCGGCAGCCGGCATCGAGCAGGGACTGGACCACGTCGGCGTGAGCAGTTGCGTTTGCGGCTTCGGCCAGTGCAGCACTGGAGGCACGGGTCGGGTAGCCGGCGATGTCGATGGTGTCTTTGACCATCACCGTCAAGCCGGCGCCCCCCAGTTGCAATTCCTCGACGACGATCGTCATGCCATCACCTTGTATGCATCGGCGCTTGTCACGCCTGTTGTTGATCTGCTCGACGGGGCTGGCCTGTCGAGCGCTTGACTACAAGATCGTAATTTTTACGTGAAATGTCAATTGAATTTTTGATGGTTTTTTGTGTGTATTTTCGGTGCACTTTTCCAGTATCGCGCACCACCCGCGTGCATTTCAGTAACACCAAGAAAAACGCACAACAAATAGAAAACAAAGCCCATGTATCTGTTTTTATTGATTTTAATTGAAGAAACCCAGGCGTTACCGTTCAAAAAACACACAGCCACTCAATCGAATAGCTTCAGCATGCTCGGTCGTTCCACTCGTCACAAAAGCATGAATATTCAATTATTTTTTTGTCTATTTTTCGAACTTTTAACACTATAAATTCACAAAAAAACACCCAGATCCAACAAGCATCGACTCATCGCAAAGCCACGCCGCTTCGCCGCTCCAGGCTTTTTTCAACGAAATTTCATGACTGGCATAAGCCTTGTCTGGCTCCTGCCGCGGGCAAGGCCAGCCCGATCCGGGCGCCTCTCTGCGGTCCGTTTCTGGCATGCAACCTGCTATCGCCATCCCCTGTCGGCAACCGGCCGCGATTCAAGCCCTTGTGCTTGGCCATGCAATGCTTCGGAGAAAGTCATGCTCTTAAAAAAAGCTGTATCGACCTTGCTGTTGAGTACCCTGTGCGCGTCCTGCGCCCTGGCGGATGTAAAGATCGGCGTCATCACCTCATCGACCGGCCCCATCGCCCTGATCGGCATGCCGCAGAAGAACAGCGTGCCGCTGCTGCCGACCAAGGCCGGCGACCAGGCCATCACCTACATCGACCTGGATGACACCAGCGACCCCACCGCAACGGTCAAGGCCCTGAAGAAGCTGATCAGCGAAGACAACGTCGATGCGATCATCGGCCCGAGCGGCTCGCCCAACGCCATCGGCCTGATCCAGTTCGTCGCCGAAGCTGGCGTGCCGTTGCTGGCCCCGGTGGGCACCGCCTCGGTGGTACTGCCCATGACCGACGAGAAAAAGTGGGTGTTCAAGACCACCCAGAACGACGAGCTGATCGCCAAGGCGCTGTTCGAACACATGGCCGCCAAGGGTGTGAAAACCCTGGCGCTTATCGGCACTGCCGACCCGTATGGTGAGAACTGGGCCAAGGTGACCCAGGTGCTGGCTGCCGAGCACGGCATCAAGATCGTCGCCAGCGAACGCTTCCAGCGCCAGGACACCTCCGTCACCGGGCAGAGCCTGAAAGTGCTGGCCAGCCGCCCCGACGCCGTGCTGATCGCCGCACCCGGTGGCGCCGCGGTGATGCCGCAGACCAAGCTCTACGACCAGGGCTATCGTGGCCAGGTGTACCAGACCCACGGCGCCGCTTTGCAGGAATTCCTCAAGCTCGGTGGCAAGAAAGTCGAAGGCACCATCCTGGCTGCCAGCCAGATGCTGGTGCTCGACGAGATTCCGGACAGCAACCCGTCGCGCAAGGTCGCCAGCGACTACATCGCCGCCTACGAAAAACTCAACGGCAGCAAGCCGGCCACTTTCGGCGCCAACACCTATGACGCCGGGCTGTTGCTACAGGCGGCCATTCCGACCGCAGCGGCCAAGGCCGCACCCGGCACGCCTGAGTTCCGCAAGGCCCTGCGCGATGCGCTGGAGCAGACCAGCGAGCTGGCCGGCACCCAAGGCGTCTACAACATGACGCCTGCCGACCACAGCGGCTTCGACGAGCGCGGCCGCGAGCTGATCCAGGTCAAGAACGGTACCTGGGCGCTGCTCAAGGACTGACCCGCACTACGCCACCCGCCGCAGCCTCAAGGGCGCGCGGCGGCTGGTTCATGCCTTCGTTTTACAAGAGTGACTGTTTATGGACTTCCAGATAGCCATGCTGCTGGGCCAGGACGGGATCACCAACGGTGCAATCTATGCGCTGCTGGCCTTGTCGATCCTGCTGGTCTTTACCGTGACGCGGATTTTGCTGATCCCCCAGGGTGAGTTCGTCACCTATGGCGCCCTGACCATGGCCAGCATCCAGGCCGGCCACCCCACCGCGCTGGTGTGGCTGCTATTGGGCCTGACCCTGGCCGACTGCACGCTGGATGTGATTGGTGCCGCGCGCTCCAGCCACGCCTGGCGCTTTCCGAAAAAAATCCTGGTGAAACTGGCCTACGCGCTGGCCCTGGTCGCGTTGGTCAGGACCCTGCCCCTGGCGCACCTGCCCATGGCCGTACAGGCCTTGTTGACCCTGGCCCTGGTGGTGCCGCTGGGCCCGCAGATCTACCGCCTGGTGTTCCAGCCGATCGCCGCAGCCAGCTCCCTAGTGCTGCTGATCGTCTCCATCGCCGTGCACGTGAGCATGGTCGGCATCGGCCTGTTGCTGTTCGGCCCGGAAGGCGCCCGCACCGAGCCTTTCTCCGAGCAAGGCCTGGAAATCGGCCCGGTATTGATCAACAGCCAGACCCTGTGGGTGATCGCAGTGTCGCTGGCGCTGATCATCGGCTTGTTCCTGTTCTTCGAGCGCACCCTGTACGGCAAGGCCCTGCGTGCCACCGCGGTGAACCGCATGGGTGCTCGGCTGATGGGCATCTCGCCGAGCATGGCGGGCAAGGCGACCTTCCTGCTGGCCACCTTGATCGGTGCGTTGTCGGGCATTCTCATCGCCCCGATCACCACTTTGTATTTTGACTCGGGCTTCATCATCAGCCTCAAGGGCTTTGTCGGCGCCATCATCGGCGGCCTGGTCAGCTACCCGGTGGCAGCCATCGGTGCCGTGGCCGTGGGCCTGATCGAGGCCTTTTCGATGTTCTGGGCCAGTACCTACAAAGAGATCATCGTGTTCACGCTGATCATCCCGTTCCTGCTCTGGCGTTCGCTCGCCAGCCGCCACGTGGAGGAAGAAGAATGAACCCGCGCTATTTGATCCTGCTGTTGGTGCTGGCGCTGGGCGTCGCCCCGCAGATCTTGCCGCCCTATTACGTCACGTTGCTCAATTACATCGGCCTGTACACCCTGGTGGTGCTCGGGCTGGTGCTGCTGACCGGTGTCGGCGGCATGACCAGCTTCGGCCAGGCCGCCTTTGTCGGCCTGGGTGCCTACACTACAGCCTGGCTGACCACCGCCGAGCAACTTCCAGCCTGGCTTGCCTGGGCATCAGCTTCTCCCTGGCTGACCCTGCTGGTGGGTGTGGCCCTGACCGTCAGTGTCGCGCTGATACTCGGGGCACTGACCCTGCGCCTGTCCGGCCATTACCTGCCACTGGGCACCATCGCCTGGGGCATTTCCCTGTACTACCTGTTCGGCACCGTCGAATCGTTGGGCGGACATACCGGCGTCAGTGGCCTGCCCTCGATCTCGCTGCTGGGCTGGAAACTGGACCAGGGCTCGAAGATTTTCTACCTGATCTGGGTCGTGCTGTTGCTGGCCATGCTGATCAGCCAGAACCTTCTGGACTCGCGCGAAGGCCGTGCCATCCGCGCCCTCAAGGGCGGCCAGGTGATGGCTGAGTCCATGGGCGTCAATACCTTCCGTTCCAAGCTTGTGATCTTCGTCATCTCCGCCGTGTTCGCCGCCGTGTCCGGCTGGCTCTACGCCCACACCCAGCGCTTCGTCAACCCGACACCTTTTGGCCTGAACATGGGCATCGACTACCTGTTCATGGCCCTGATCGGCGGTGTCGGCAGTGTCTGGGGCGCCCTGCTCGGCAGCGGCATCCTGACCCTGCTCAAGCAATGGCTGCAGGACCTGCTCCCTCACCTGCTGGGCAACAGCGGCAACTACGAAACCATCGTGTTCGGCATCCTCATCGTCGTGCTCATGCAGCGTGCACCGGGAGGCTTGTGGCCAATCCTGACGGGGTTGTTCAAGGCACGCAGCGCCAAACGCAAACCCACCACCGCCAGCACCCGCACCCTGCCCCGGCGGCAACTGCCCGAACACGGCCAGGTCATCCTCCAGGCGCGTAACGTGACCAAGCGCTTCGGCGGCTTGGTGGCCAACAACGACATGAGCCTGGACATCCATGCCGGCGAAATCCTCGCCCTGATCGGCCCCAATGGCGCCGGCAAGAGCACCCTGTTCAACCAGTTGTCCGGCGTCGACTCACCCAGCAGCGGCGATGTACTGTTCAAGGGCGAGCGCATCAACGGCAAGACCTCCCGGCAAGTAGCGCGCATGGGCTTGAGCCGCACCTTCCAGCACGTGAAGCTGCTGCCGAGCATGACGGTGCTGGAGAACGTCGCCATCGGCGCCCACTTGCGCGGCAGCAAGGGCGTGCTGGCCGCGACCTTGCACCTGGACCGTGCCGAAGAAGCCGACCTGCTCGCCGAAGCACGCTACCAGCTCGAACGTGTGGGCCTGGGCGACTACTTGTACGAGGAAGCTGGCAGCCTGGCCCTGGGCCAACAACGCATTCTGGAAATTGCCCGCGCCCTGTGCGCCGACCCGTGCCTGCTGCTGCTCGACGAGCCCGCCGCCGGCCTGCGCCTGAAGGAAAAAGAAGCCCTGGGGGTATTGCTCAGCCGCTTGCGCAGCGAAGGCATGGCGATCCTGCTGGTGGAACACGACATGGACTTCGTCATGGGACTGGTCGACCGGGTGGTGGTGATGGAGTTCGGCCAGCGCATCGCCCAGGGCCTGCCCGAAGAGGTACAGAAGGATCCGGCGGTACTCGAAGCCTATCTCGGAGGGGCCGAATGATGAACATGCCAGTGCAACCTGTGAACACCAGCACCAACCCGCTGCTGGAGATCAATAACCTTAGCGTCGCCTACGGCAAGGTCGAAGCCTTGAGCAATGCCAACCTGCGGGTCGGCGAAGGGCAGATCGTCACCGTGATCGGCCCCAACGGCGCCGGCAAGACCACCCTGCTGTCGGCGATCATGGGCGTACTCGGTTCACGCGGTCAGGTGAATTTCGACGGCAGCCTTGAAGCCGTTCCGCAAGTCGAGGTGATGGTCTCGCGCGGGCTGGGCCTGGTGCCGGAAAAACGCGAGCTGTTCACCAGCATGAGCGTGGCCGACAACCTGTTGCTGGGCGCCTTTGCCCGCCATCGCCGTGGCGAACGTGATCATGAGCGCACCCTCAAGGACATCTATGAGCTGTTCCCGCGCCTGTGGGAACGCCGCGAGCAACTGGCCGCGACCCTGTCGGGCGGCGAGCGGCAGATGCTCGCCGTCGGCCGCGCACTGATGGCCAAGCCACGCTTGCTGATGCTCGATGAGCCCAGCCTGGGCCTGGCGCCACTGGTGACCCGCGAGATCTTTCGCATCATCACGTCACTGCGCGAAACCGGGGTTTCCATCCTGCTGGTGGAGCAGAACGCCCGCGCCGCCCTTCGCGTGGCCGACTACGCCTACGTGCTGGAGACCGGCCAGATCGCCCTGCAAGGCCCGGCACAGCAATTGGCCGACGACCCACGGGTGATCGAAGCCTACCTGGGGTTGGCCAGCAAACATCAGGAAATGCTTGCCAGCTGAGCCCGCAACGGGAGGGATATTGGGGATTGGAGTCGACATCGTCGGTTCAATCCCCTATAAATCCCTCCTTACCTGGCAACTCGCACAAGAACCCACTGCATGACCACCCCGAAAAAACGCCTCAGCCGCTACAACCCTGCCAGCGAGCACTTCAAGAAAGAGGAATTTCCTTTTTACTGGCTCGCACGGGTCAACGGGCGGTATTCCATGGCCATGGAAAAGGCCCTGAAAAAAATCGACATGGACATCCCGCGCTACCGGATCCTGTTCATCCTGGTGGATAACGGCGTCTCGAGCATTTCGGAGATTTCGGAACATGCCATCGCCAAGCTGTCGACCATCACCAAGATCGTCTACCGCATGAAGGCCGATGGCCTGGTCGATACCCAACCGTGCAGCACCGACGGCCGGGTGACCCAGGTATCGCTGACCGACCAGGGCCGCGAGATGGTGAGCAAGGTCCAGGAAGCCACCAGCGATATTTTCAATGGCAGCTTCACGGGCCTTACCGAAGCGCAGATCAACAAGCTCAATGCCACGCTTGCGAAGATTTTCAATAATTTGCCGGAGGCTTGAAGCAGGCGGGCCCTATTGTAGGAGCGGGCTTGCCCGCGATCAGGATGTGAGGACGAGGTAAATCTTACGGGCCTCATCGCGGGCAAGCCCGCTCCTACAGTCGTAATGCAGTGAAGGTGTAAGAGGTTTTACTGCTCCGCTTCTTCGTATTGGTCGCTGATGATGACAGAGAGCTCGCCCTCTTCCGCCCCGGCCTTTTCGAGTATCTCCCTGGGCGTATCGGGCTTGAACTGGATGACATGACCGTAAAGAACGTGTTCCACGCTTTCATCTAAGTCCTGACCGGCCACCCACCTGACAACCTCGTCCGGAGAAAGCCCCAGGTTCTCTGCAATGGTTTCATCGCTGAGGTATTCCCGCGCTACATCCAATTGGCTGCTGCTCATAGTGACGTCCTTTTTCCAGGTTGTTGTGGCCCGATCATGGCAGACAACGGCAAGAACCACACCTCTTCAATTGCACCTCTCGTCGCGTTTCGTTCAATCAGGCGCCAAACACCTCATCCCAATCGTCGGCGTCGATAAAGCCCAGTACTTTCTTGCGCTGTTTATCATCGCTGGTGGAGATAAACAGCGCGCCGCCGTAGTCCAGGTCGGACTCCGACAGGCCCAGCGATGCCTCGAACTCGGACATGCAGCTGCTGTGGGTGACCAGGATGAGGTTGCGGCCCGGTGCCTTGCGCTGCAAGGCTTGGTTCATGAAGGTGGGGTTGCATTCGTAGAGCCAGTCCTGTTGGGCTGTCGTCTGCTTGAACATCACCTGGGCAGTCTGGGTGGTGCGCTTGAGCGGGCTGTTATAGATATCGGCCTTGGCAAGGCCCAGTTGGCGAAACTCCTGGCCCATGTGCTCACCGATGGCCGTAGACCGTGCGGTGATACCGGCACGGCCGCTCAGGCACGGTGCATCGACGCGGCTGCAGCGTTCCAGGTGGCGCACCAGCACGATCACGTCACCCCGTTGCCACTCCGACACCAGGGCATTGACCCGGGCCGGATTGGCCCGGTTGAGATCGGCTGCGGCCGGAAACAGCAACGCATCACCGAGCATCCAGGCAGGTACCAGAATCGCCAGGGCAAGTGCCGCACACACAATGGAACGCGAGCGCAAGGCTCGCACGGCGCGGGTAAGGCGATTATTTGAGTACACGGATTACAACCTATTCAGCATTTGATCAATCAAAGTGAGCGGTTCGATCCGTCGATCCGGCGTTAAGTTCCTCAAATATCGCTAAGTGACTGATTTATTTAGAAACTTGGCGATGGCATGAGGCATGCTCTGCTTGTCTTGCAACGGTGGTTTGCGTGACCACCGGCGACCGACAAGAGGCAGTGTCCGCCATGAACATGACAACCCTGCAATCGCCAAGCGGCGACCAATGGCTGCAATGGAAGGCGCCGGATGCTGTTGATGTTCCGGCGGGTAGCCACCTTATCACACCGCGCAATGGCTACTTCTGCCGTGAGGCTGCGTTCGGCCGCCAGTCGGGGGTCGGACTTCAGATGACTGAAGGTCCTTCGGCCCTTGTCGCAGCCTGGCGGCAGCTACGGGATCGCGTCAGCCGGTGGAAACGTTTTTGTAGCAGCTGCCGCCAGGCTGCGTCGAGGCCTGCAAGGCCTCTCGGATCGAACAACACAGTTGCTGCTACGGGGTAGCGGTGTCGTCGTTAGCTGTGGGTTTCAGAACGGTACAGTCAGCTTCAACCAATACGCCTCGCCGTCGGCCCGGTTACGCACCTCGGTTTCCTGCTCCCATTTGGCCGTGAGGAACCAGCCGTCCTTGCTGGTGTATTTGACCGAAGGCCCGATGGCAAAGGCCCGGCCCTTGTTGTCTTCGATGGTTTGCCCGTCTTGCCGGTCATCGGTGGTCTGGCGATAGGCGTAACCGCCAACCCCGATGACCCAACCATTGCCCAGCCCCCAACCAATCGCGTAGTCCATGTGCAATTCCTGGCCGGAGCGGTAATCGGTGGCAGGGTTTTCCATGTTGAAGTCGTACATGGTCTTCACATCGACATTAAGGCCGTCCGGATCGACATAAGACACCGCCAGCACCGGTTCGATAACCCAGTAATTGCGGCCGATATTGGCCAGGTCAGCGCGGTCGTATTCACCGCTTGGGGCGATCAGGTCCAGGGCCAGGATGCTGTGCAGCTTTTCACTGTGGTGAAAACCCAAGGCCGGGCCGAAGATGATGTCGCCCAGGCCTTGCTTGCTTTGCGACTGGCCGTTGACCTCGACTTTCAGGTCCACCAATGGCACCAGGGCATGGAAGGCCAGGCTCGCGCCGAAGATTTTCTGCTCGGTCACCCAGATCAAACGCGGCGACAGCGCGTTGGCACGCACCCGAAAGTCCACCGGCAATTTCTGCCCATGGTTGCCGCGCAGGGTATCGGCTTCGTAATGGGTGGAATAGAACTGCGCGTACAAGCCCGGCGGCGGCATCGCGCCGGACATGTAGTTTTCCGCGCCCATGGGGTAGGACGAGCCCCCGTTTTCGGTGGCCTGGGCGCAGGTGCAGAGCCCGCCCAGGATGCCCATTGCAACCAACCGCTGTACGTTTCGCTTCATCAGGTGTTCCCTTCTTATTGTTTTGAACAGGCAAAGCGTGCCCGGCGCTCCCATGCGAGGACGGGAGCGAGGGGTAACCAGAGATGCGGCTTAGATGCGCTTGAACAGCGCCGAACGCGTACTCGGCGAGGCACCGTCGGCGGCGCTGTAGAAGCGCTCCATGAAGATGTCGCGTTCGAACAGGCGGCCTTGCATCAGGCAAGTGACCGCCGCATCGATCATGGGCGGCGGCCCGCACAGGTAGGCCTTGTTGGCACTGAAGCGGCCGTCGAAATGGGCCTTGGCGGCCTCATGCACGTAACCGCTGAAGCCTTGCCACTGCGGGTCATCGGCGGCCTGGCTGAGGGCGGGCACGTAGGTGAAATTGGCATACTTGCGGGCCAGCCCCTCGAACAATTGGCGGTTGTACAGCTCGGCACGGTTGCGTGCACCTTGGAACAGTACGATTTGGCGGCTGTCACCGGCCTGCAGCAGTTCCAGGATCATCGACTGCGGGCTGGACAAACCCGAGCCACCAGCGATGAAAATCAAGTCGCCAGCCTGGGAAGTGCGCACGAAGAACTGCCCATACGGCCCGGACAAGTGCACCGCATCGCCGACCTTGAGGGTGTTGTGCACATGCCCGGTGGCCTGGCCGCCCTCGACCAGGCGCACATGCAACTCCACCTCATCGGCGCGGCTTGGCGGGTTGGCCAGGGAAAAGGCACGAGTGCCATCGATGCCGGGCAACTGCAGGTTGATATACTGGCCAGCCTGAAAGGCCATGGGCCGGTCCAGCTTCAGGTGCACGCCCTTGATGGTTGGCGACAAATCCACCAGCGCACTGACGACCGCATGGTAGTCCTCGACCGGGTGCGCGGCGAAATCCGGGTCGACATCGATGTCAGCTTCGATGACCAGGTCGCTCTGGGGCATGGCGCAGCAAGCCAGTACCTTGCCTTCGTCGCGCTCCATGTCCATCAAGGCGAAGGAGGACGCAGCACCGACATCGACATCGCCTTCCAGCACCTGGACCTTGCAGGTCGCACAGGTGCCGTGGCCACAGGCGAACGGCAGCCAGACACCCTGGCGCAGGGCAGCCTGGAGAATGGTCTGACCCTCTTCGACTTCGATCTGCTCGCCGGTGGGTTCGATGGTGACTTGATAGCTCATGGCCGATTCCTCAGTTGCAAGTGCCGGCGATGCCGGTCAGGCCCGGGGTGTGCAGGTGCAGCATGCTCTTGTGGCCGATGCGGTTGGCCGTCAGGCTCGCCTGCGCTTGCGGCGCGAAGGGCTGGTCATCCAGGCGCCATTGGGCGCTGGCAAAATCCACCGCCGGCGCATCCGGGTGCTGGGAAATCACAGGCTTGACCACCTGCTCGATGAAGTCGCCGAACAGCATGGTTGGCGGCAACGGCAAGGTGAAAGGCGCGCAGTACATCAGGTGTTTTTCCCAGCACAGGTACACCAGTTGCAGGCCGTTGAAGTTTTCCTGGCGATCCAGGGCTTGGGCCTCATAGGCACCGATAGAAGTCACGGGCATGATCTTGTCCTTTCTTGTTAGGTTGGGCGCACCCGGCGGTGCGCCTTGGGCAAGGCGAGGTTCAGCGGCACTCAGCCGACCTGGGTCTCGCGCTTATCATTTGGGTGCCACGCCTCCCAGCGCCGGTGTTCGGCCGAGCCCTGGTACTCGAAGTTGTCTTCGCCCGGGTTGATGTTGTAGTAATCGCGCACGATCGACTCCACGTCTGCGCCACCGCAGTTGCCCTGCAGGATCTGGTGCACCGGCAACCAGGCCTGGATGTACTTCACCGGCTCAAAGGTGAAGATGTCGCAGCAGCCATCGGAGCAGAAGTGGTAACGCTCGCCTTCATGCTCGGCGCTGCGGTGACTGAGGGTGGTGGGGTCGTCCGGCTCGCTGAAGGCCAGCGGGATCTGGCACACCTGGCACAGCATCGGCAGGGTCGGGTTGTAGAAGCGCTCGCCCTTCTCCTGCAAGGCCCGCCAGTGCTCGAAGCGTGGCCGGTAGATCTTGTCGAAGGTGTCCGGGTATTTTTCCGAGAGCCAGTCGAGTTCTTCGTCGGTGGGAATCCAGGTGTGGAAGTTGGTGGCTTGGCTGTACTGGTAGAATATCGACCAGGCCTGGTGACTGATGTGTTCCTTGCCGATCTGCGCCTGCTCCACGTATTTGGGCGGGCGGATGCCGTAACGCTCCAGGTCCTTGAACAGCGCGCCGCCGGCCTGCTCGAAGTACACCTCCCAGGCTTCGGCCCAGGACATCACTTTGTTGGGCAGCATGTAGTCCATCATCATTCCCACCAGGGTCAGCAGGCGGTAACCGCGCCAGAACCACTTGTCAATCCAGCGCTGAATGATCGGTACGTTGTCTTCGTGCTGCTCAAGTAAAAACTTGATCACCTCCAGGCCCAGGGTCATGTGCCGGGCTTCGTCGGACTGGGCCGAGAAACCGAAGGTCACCGTGGCCATGTCGCCATTGAACGCTGCGCCCGACATGAACGGCACGAACAGCAGGTTGGTCAGCACGTACTCGAAGGAAAACGAAATCGCCGTAAGGAACTCGAACGGGCCAGCGGTGCGCGCGTCTTCGAAGAAGGACTTCGGCACCGAGAGGAACCACACCCGGTCATGCATGTGGGCAAAGTCATGCAGGCCGTTGAAGTGCTTGTTGTAGTGGCTCATGGCATGGATCTGCGTCTGCACGTGGCGCAGTTCGTCGATGGCCTGCATCTGGCAGGCGATCCGCGCACCGGCGCCGCTGAATTGCCGCCCTACCCTGGCAAAGCCCTGGTAGGCCTGGTATTCGAGGGGTGTGACGCCGCTCAAGAACAGCTTCAAGGCATTGACGTAGCGGGCATCGGACAGGTTGGTGTGGCCGTTGTTCTGGGAAAAGGCATCGAAGATGGCGTACAGCTTCTTCTCTTTCTCGGCCTGGTATTTCCAGTAGGCGTCCATGGTCAGGCGGAACGGGTCTTCCCACTTGTCCCAGTCGGTGATCTTGATGCCTTCGAAGCGCTCCATCGGGTAGATGTCTTCGTGGCGCTGGTAGCTCGGCTCCCAGTCCAGGTCGCGGGTCAGGCAACGGTACTTGTCTTTCATGTTCAGGCGTTTGGCGGCCATGGTCGGCTCCTTGTTCTTGTCAGTTCCAATGCAGGGCAAACAGGTCTTCGTCTTCTTCGACGTTGCCACCCAGGGTGATCACGTCGATAAGCATTTCCTGCACTTCCCAGCTGCGGCCGATGCGTTCTTCCACCGTGGCCCGGTGAATTTCCAGGCGGCCTTCGGCCTGGATACGGATCATTGCTGGCTGGTGCTGGACTACCGCATGGGGGTTGTCGTGGACGATGGCATCGACGATGTAGCGGGCGTTGTCGTTGTCCTGAAAGGCGATGTAAACGAACGAAGTCATACGGTGGCTCCCGTGAGGCCGATTTTTTTCAAGCGCGCGGCGAACTCGCTCGCCACGGCTGCCAGTGCGTCTTCGCCGGGCCCCATGGCCGCCAGCGGGCGCAGGGCGTCCAGGGCACTGAGGCTCAGGCGGTCGACCCAGCCTTGCACCAGCGCCAGGTTTGCCGGGCTTTCATTGATCACCGTGCGCACCAGGGCATCGACCCAGCGCTGGCTCTCGGTGAACCACAGGCGCATGAACTCGGTGAGCATGCCGACCTGGCCGGCGCCGCGCTCGCACAGCTGCTCGTCGAACTTGTTGAACAGCAAGGGGTACAGCAGGCCGTCGCTGACCAGGTTCTGGGCCAGGGTCAGTTCGAACCAGTCCTTGATCACCAGGCTGTCTTCCACATAGCGACGCAGGCCTTGCCATGCTGGATCGCTCAGCCACTGCTGCTTGGCGGCGGCGAGCAGTGCGATGTCGCCGTCATCGAGCATCAGGCCGATGCGCGACAGGTACTGGGCAATACCCAGGCGGTCCATGGCCTGGAACATGTGCATCTGGGTCAGGCTGGTGCCGAAGCCGTCGGCGGCGACACTGGAGTTGTTCATGTTGGCGCCGAGCTCGGCATGGCGCAGGGGCAGCAACAGGCGCGCCAGTTGCTCCCGGGTTGCTGCATCGAGGCTGGCCAGCAGGTTGCGCTTTTCGCAGAAGGCGTAGTCGTGCTCGGCGTTCTCCTGCATCTTGGCGCGGGTCTGCACGTAGGCGCCGTAGTAGAACTGGCGCGGATCGCTGACGCTGTACCAGTCAGCCATGACCACGGCGGTGCGGCTGGCGTCGTTGAGCAACTTGTCCGGCTGCCACAGTGGCCGGTAGTGGAAGTTGGTCGCCGATTCCAGGTCGAAGCTGGCTTCCTGGTAGCGGCTGGCCGGCTTGTCGCCGAAGCGTCGACGGGTGTGGCTGAAGGTGTTGCGTATCGTCTCGGCGGTGGTCGTCTTGATTTCAACGCTCATGGCGTGCGTCCTGTCATTGTTGTTTTAGGGGGCAGCGGGCTTGGGGTCAGAGGCTCGGGTCCGCTTCGCCGTAGCGCCACTTCTGCATGTCTGCATCGATAGCCGCGCACTGCTGAGCGTTCATATGCTGCACATGGTTACTGGCACAGAACTGTTCGAAAGCCACGCGCGGCAGCACCAGCTCGACGTAGAGCTCGGGATAGCCAATGGCGAAATCGAACTCGACAAAGGGATCAGCAGCAGCGCTGCGCACACGGACGTAGCGCGGCATATCGTTGAAAGCGGTAGGTGAAGGGTTCATGCATCAGGCTCCTGGTTGGGGCTGATGCAGAGCAGAGCAACGGCTGTGCCAAGGCCTGTTCAGGACACCTGAATAAAACGTATATGCTTGATATGTATGAATTTATTTTAAATCGAAGACGAGGAAACCGATGCTGTGCACCCTGCACCTCAGGTCGCCCGCGGTTTGGCGTTTAACCATTTGATCAATCGCTCCCGACCGGTTTGAGCAAATGACACAGCATTGACATTGCCCGCCTCTCTGGCCGCTTAATAGCAGAAGTGGGCACGCTCGAACGCCTTGAGCAAATGCCCACTCGATGGTTGCCGGCCGCTTGCCTGAGCGGCCCATCGGCTGTTCCCCCATACCAAAACAAACAAGGGGTTTGCTTGCATGAACGTGAAATACCGAGCCTCGGAACATACCCCGCAGCTCAAGGACCTCACCGACCGGATCCGTTTTCTGGGCAGCGAGGGCAAGATCTGGCTGGACGAACAGCGCATGCTGCTGATGCAGGTGTCGGCCATGGCCTCGTGCCGGCGCGAGCTGATCGAAATGATCGGCGAGGAGCGCGCCAAAGGCTTTTTCCTGCGCCTGGGCTACCAGTCAGGGCTCAAGGACGCGGAACTTGCGCGCAAGCTGCGGCCCAACGCCAGCGATATCGACATGTTCCTGATCGGCCCGCAGCTGCATTCGCTCAAGGGCATGGTCAAGGTGGTGATGCGCGAGATGGACATCGACCTGGAGGCCGGGACCTTCTACGCCGATATCGAGTGGCAGGACTCCTTCGAAGTGGAGAACCACCAGAGCGAGCAACTCCATTCCGAGCAGCCGGTGTGCTGGATGCTGCTGGGCTATGCCATCAGCTACACCTCGCATTTCGTCGGCCGCCAGATCATCTACCGCGAAGTCAGCTGCCGCGGTTGCGGCGATACAACCTGCCGCATCATCGGCAAGCCGGCAGAAGAATGGGATGACGCCGACGAGTTCCTGCGCTATTTCAACAGCGACCCCATCATCGACGAGCTGCACTCGCTGCAGCAGCAAGTCGAACAGATGAACCAGCAGATGCAACTGCGTGCCGGTCAGTTCTATGGCATCGGCCAGTCGGCAGTCTACCGAAAGACCTGCACCCTGATCGACAAGGCCGCTCCCGGCAAGGCCTCGATACTGCTGCTGGGCGAAACCGGCGTGGGCAAGGAAGTCATCGCCCGCAGCCTGCACCTGCGCAGCGAGCGCGCCGGCGGGCCTTTCATCGCCTTGAACTGTGCGGCGATCACCGCCGAACTGATCGAAGCGGAGCTGTTCGGCGTAGAAAAAGGCGCCTACACCGGCGCGCAACAATCGCGCATGGGCCGCTTCGAACGGGCCAACGGCGGCACCCTGTTTCTCGATGAAATCATCGAGCTGACACCCCGCGCCCAGGCCAGCCTGTTGCGCGTGCTGCAGGAAGAAGAACTGGAGCGCGTTGGCGACAGCCAGACCCGCAAGGTGGACGTGCGGGTGATCGCAGCCACCCACGAAGACCTGGCCCAGGCAGTCAAGGACGGGCGTTTTCGTGCCGACCTGTATTACCGCCTGAACGTCTACCCGGTGCGCATCCCGGCCCTGCGCGAACGCCGCGAAGACATCCCGCTGCTGATCGAACACTTCCTGGAGCGGCTGCACACCAGCTACAAAAAGAAAACCCTCGGCCTCTCCGACCGCGCACTCGAGGCCTGCCTGCGCTACGACTGGCCGGGCAATATCCGCGAGCTGGAAAACCTCATCGAACGGGGCGTGATCATCACCGACAGCAGCCAGAGCATTTCGGTCGAAGCGCTGTTTCCGCACCTGAGCGACGAAGCCCGCAGCATTGGCTTGAGCAGTGAGGGCAATCTGGTCGATCAGCCATCGGCACCGGCCGCCGATGACTGGGTGGAACAACTGATTGATCTGGGCATTGGCCTGGATGCCGTGGAAGACGCGTTAATGCAGGCCGCCTTGAAGCGCAGCCAACAGAACGTCTCGGAGGCGGCGCGGTTGCTGGGCATGACCCGGCCGGCGTTGGCGTATCGGTTGAAAAAACAACCTTCCGTGTAGACGCTGGACCGCGTTGCCTTATCGCTGGCAAGCCAGCTCCCACATTAGGTTTAGCGCAGGCCACTGTGGGAGATTCTATGGTTCAGGGGAAGCTCTCAAGCAGCTTTTGACACGT